>JAYUSZ010000347.1:0-22545 GCA_043755435.1 Bryobacterales bacterium
CCTCCAGAGGTTTGCAACAGCAACGAACTGGCATCTAGAGCCGCGCCGGATAGAATATTGACCTTAGTTTCATTGCGCGAAAAGTTCACGCGGGTGAAGCCTTTGCGGCCACCTACGTAAAACTGGCCGGAACAATCCAGCGCGACGGTGCCTCCGCCTAGAACGAATATCTGGCGAACGGCTTCTTTGCAAGCCAACCCGGAGCCGCCAGGGTGCCATGAATAGCCGTCGAACCAAGCCACACCTTCTTCGGTGCCTACCCAGGTGATTTCTTCGGAATCCTCGACAATGGTGAGAATGGAATTGGAGGGAAGTCCAGAGGTGGTGTTGAAACGAACCCAGCGCCAATCATCGAAGAACTGGTTGAAATGATCGTCCCGTGCGAAGGCGCTCAGGCATAGCAAGGGGCACAAGACAAGCCACAGGCCCGACAGTTGATGACTTCTGAGCACTATAGGCCACTATCGTCAATGGCAATAAGGACCTATGCCAGGAAAATACCTAAAACCGGTTGTGCGAGTTACTTAGTACCTTAGGCGTTGAAGTTACATGGGTGACCAACAAGAATGATCTTGTTATGCTTGCTTCTATGCGAATGCCCCCCATTCTTCTTGCACTGGCAACGAGCCTAGTGGCTCAGCCTTCGTTGCTTGACTTAATCCAGAACGGAGACCATAGAGCGCTGGCCAGCGCGCTTAAGAATGACGCCGACGCCAATAGCAAAGATGCAGATGATGTGACGGCGCTAATGTATGCGGCCATTTATTCCAACGCTTCCGATATGAAGCTGCTGATCCAACATGGAGCGGATGTAAAGGCCGTGAACAAATGGGGCGGCACCGCTTTGATGGCTGCCGTTAGTGATTTGGAGAAGGTCCGGTTGTTGGTCGAAAAAGGGGCTGATGTAAATACGGCCGCCCAAGGCACAAGCGTACTCAACGAAGCCGGCAGACTGCCGTCTGGTCCTGCCATGGCAGAATTCCTAATTTCCAAGGGTGCAAAACCCGATGTGGCGTTCGTCCGCAGGGCGGCTGTTGCGGGACACCGGGGGTTGGTGGAAGCTGGTCTGCGTGCTGGGGTGGAGGCGAAGAGCATCAATGTCCAAAGTATTCTTGACGCTAACATTCTTCAACTCCTGCTCTCTGGTGGAGCCCGGAATGGTCTGGACGAAAGCCTGCAAAACAATGCCTATTATGGAAACACGGCCAGCGTCCGCGCGTTACTGGATCATGGTGCAGGAGTTACCAAGACCGACAATCGCCAGCGGACGGTTGTCCATTACGCGGCTGGCAGCGACTATCCGCAACCCGAGATCCTCCGTCTGGTTCTGGAACATGGGGCCGACCCAAAAGCCAAGGATGTTCGCGGTGATAACGCTCTTGATTGGGCTCGTCTTCGCGGAGATGCGGAAATGATTCGTCTATTGGGCGGAACTGCAGGGAAAGAGGAGCCCAAGGCAGAGTCCATTTCCGAAATAGCGCTGCCTTCGGTGCGGGATTCCGTGCAGCGTGCGATTCAGCTTTTGGAAGCGGCAGGGCCGGAGTTTTTCAAAATCAACGCCTGCATATCCTGCCACAGCCAATCCATTCCCCAAATGGCTGCCGCCGCCGCAAGTGAAAAAGGGATTGCTCTGAATGCAAAGGCGGAAAAATTACAGACGCAATCGGTGACGGCAGTTTGGAGTGGATTTCGCAACAGGCTTTGGCTCGGCGATTGCAGCATTGGTGGGGGCCGAGTGGCTACCATCACCTATGGCTTGTTGGGGCTGGCTGCGGCCAAACAACCTCTAAACCAAACTGTTTCGCTGGTTACTAACTGCTTGGCAGTGGAGCAGTCCGCCGATGGTTCCTGGGCTATCAACGATCTTCGTGCACCGTTAGGGATGAGCTGCATAAAGTACACCGCGCTGGGAATGCGCGGGTTGCAGTTGTATCCACTTCCTGGCCGCAAAACGGAATTTACGGAGCGCATCCGCCGTGCCAGGACCTTTCTGGAAGCCGCCCAGCCAAAAACTGCCCAAGATTTGTCGTTTCAGCTTCTGGGACTTGCTTGGGCAGGTGCTCCCGCTGCAGACCTGCAGAAGTTGGCACGGAAATTAGTTGCTCTGCAACGTCAAGACGGCGGATGGGCGCAGCGCGCCGAATTGACTACTGATGCCTACGCAACGGCACAAGCGGTTTGGGCTCTGAAGGAATCTGGCGATGTAGCTGCGCTTACCAAATCTGCCTGGAGCAAGGGAACGCAGTATTTGCGGAGGAATCAGAAGGCGGATGGTTCGTGGCATGTTCGGTCTCGAGGTTTTGGATTTCAACCGTATCGCGAAACCGGATTTCCTCATGGGCATGATCAATGGCTTTCCGCCGCCGCAACGGGGTTTGCTGTGATCGCGTTATCCCCATTGATTGAAAAATAGAGAGGCTCAAGCACCGCAGAGCCAAGCCGAACCTCTTCACGCACTTATTTCTTTTTCGGTTGCCGCTTGATCGTACTTACGGCGCGATCAGTCACCACACCATCTACCAACAACCTGTCGTCATTGGAAAACCAAGTCAGTTTCTGGCCTTTCGTAGTCCCACGCAAGCTATCCACCAGCATTGGCTCGCCGCCTTCCATGGTCACCTTTTCTTCAGCCACTTCGTACAAAGCCGTGTTTCCGGTAGAAGTCCGAGTGCGCGCGGCGGCGGTGGACGTTGCTGCGCTGGCCTGCAAAATACGCACCGCACCTTCAGCCAATGCATGATCCAGTTGCGTCTCTTTTTCAGTCTTCTTGAACCACGCTCGCAACTCGCTGGATTTCACATTCATATCCGGACGGTCCAGCACAACGGACTGCTTGTAGTGCGCCAGCTTGTCCACATCGGAATAGTAGAGTTCATCGGAGCGGATCACTGTATAAACCGGAGCGGTTGCCTTCGTTTTCTTGCCTTCCTTGGGCTTGTCTAAGAACTGGCTGAACACGGACCCCTTGGCCTCCAACTGCTGCTTTTTGCGGTCGATATCAATGCGGTTGGCTTCAATTCGATTTGAGGATTGCCACATCACAGCCTTCCCCTCATACAAAACTTTTTCACGCTTATCACGCGTCGTCATTTTGTCCGCAGTAGCCTGTGTTGGCTCGCTGGGCTCCAACATGGAACCGGGTTTGGGCTTGGCCTCAGGCTGCCGTGTTGAAGTTACGTTCCCTTCCGCCAGCATATCGCCGCTCTTCTGATCCATGGCGATTTTGTCAGCTGTTGTAGCACCTGTTGGATCCCACATACTGGCTTTGCCATCCAGGAACACCATGTTCTGCGCCTGCTCCATTCGTGCTTTGGTGGCCCTAGCTTCTCTGGTGCCTTCCTTATACCGGAAGTCAGTCCATTGCTCCAGAGTTTGCATTTGTCCGGTTTTAGGATCGAACTTCGCCATCAGTTCACCGCTGGCAGTTGTGACGTCAGGCGTAGCTTCCTTCTTCGCCGTCTTAGGTTCTCCTTTAGTGAAGGTAGTAACTTTGCTGCTGCGGAACGTTTCCAGTTGATTCTTCACAGCGTAGTCAAGATAAATTCGGTCTCCATTCATGCGACGGTAGCGGTCAGTGGGCTTGTTGGGAATAAATTCGATTTCACCGGGAGTGTGCGTCAACACCTTTTCAATTTCTTCACCACCAGGACGCATGTTCAATTCCACCACTTCGCTTTTCAAAATGCGGTTCGGTGGCTGGTTAGTCCCGGTTACGACGGGTTTCGAAAAGACAACCGTATTGCCATTCGCCAGGGCTCTAGTCAACTGGCTCTGTTTTTCTTTTTCCGATACTGTGAACGTCAGATCAATGCGATTGGTGGTGACGTTCGTATCCCCAGTAACTGAGTGAGTCGCCAATGTTGCGTTCGTCTCACCCGTAATACGCTCAATCAAATTCTTTTCGCCGAAAATCATTTGCAGTTTATCGGCTGCGTAATCCAGTTGACGATTGGGCATCTTGTCGGTGCCACTGGCCTTTTCAGCATCAACCAATTGAATGTTGCCTTTTTCTAAAGTGACCACTGACGGCCCGGCGTTCAAAGTAAGCGTATCGCGCTTAAGCCGTGCCCAAGGCTTCAGCAACACTTTCGATTCAGTTTCCAGATAGACAGCTTCACCCGCTTCCACCTCCATATCCTTACCTTTAGGTGTGGAAGCGTTCCAGTGGATAAGGACTTGGCTCTTTAAACTGATTTGATGCGCACCGGGGTCATACACGGCCCCCATGGCATGACCGTATCCGCGGTCGAAATCAAACTGAGTAAGCCGGTCTGTAGTTGCTGTTTGGGCTTGCGTATCGAAGCGGACACCTGAAGATTTGATTTTCAACATTCGGCCGGAGGGAACGATCTCATCTGGTTTGCCGGGCTTCACTTTTAGCCCAAGCGTCATATCCACCGCACCTTCAGAGAACAAGGTGCTTTCCTGCATGCGCAATTCGGCATGATCGCACTTAACAAGATCGAAGGTGGTGCCGCCTTTATGGAAAATTTTCAGGACGACGTGTTCCAGTTCTATGCGCGGTGGATTTTCAACTTGACGCATGTCCTGGGCGCATACTTCGGTGATGGTGCGCATCCCATCATTTTGAGACCAGCACCAGTCTTTGTTTTGGCCGGTTGTATTAAATGCAAGTTTGTCTGGACGGGCGGGGGCGTTGGCGGCTTGGGCTTGTTTCTGTTTCCAGTATTGGTAGCCGATACCGCCTGAAAGGAAAAAGACTGCAACTAGAAGAAGCCACCCAAAACGGCGCATCAACGTTCAGGATAGCAGGGGGTGCCGTTGGGTAGTGTAAATCCTCAATAGCCATAACTCACCCCCCCTGGCTACAGAGCTCCAAGTGTGATTCAATATCGGTAGGAGTTCCCACTGAATGCCACGACTGATTTCCATTGCCGCGTTTCTTGTTTCAACTACTTTTCTAGGCGCGGCTGAAAAGGTTGCGATCGAAAAGATCACATACGCAAAGGATGTTGCGCCCATCCTTGACCGCCGCTGCGTGGAATGTCACCGCAGTGGTGAAGTAGCTCCTATGGCGTTCACCACCTACGCCGAAGTCAGACCTTGGGCCCGTGCCATCCGCGAAGCTACCACTTCACGCAAAATGCCACCCTGGCTTGCCGATCCTCACTTTGGAAAATTTCTGAACGACCGTCGCTTATCCGAAAAAGAAGTTGCAACCATTACTGCTTGGGTGGCTGCCGGTGCTCCGGAAGGTGATCCTAAACTGCGTCCGGAATTGCCCCAATACACCGAAGGATGGTCCATCGGGAAACCGGACATGGTGATTGACATTGGCACAGATTTTGAGATTCCCGCCACTGGCGTGGTCCCTTACAAGTACTTCCGGGTACCAACCAAATTCACGGAAGACAAATGGATTGAAGCCGCGGAAATCCGGCCGGGTAACCGAACAGCCATTCACCACGTGATTGTGTTCGTGCGCGAGCCAGATGGAAAGCAACCAGATTTCAGCGATGGCGGGGACCTGTTGACGGGATTTGCGCCGGGAGAGCAGCCTTTAGTATTTGAAAAAGGCACTGCGAAACTAGTGCGTGCAGGATCTTTCCTTAACTTTCAACTCCATTACACCCCCAATGGTAAGGCGCTGACCGACCGAACCTATGTTGGATTGAAATTTGCGAAAGAGCCGCCGGCCAACCGCGCAGTGACTGGTCGTGCCATGAATGTGGGATTCCGCATTCCAGCTGGAGCTGATGCTCATGAAGTGAAGTCCTCCTGGACGTTTAAGCAGGATGTCACCCTTCATAACTTGATGCCGCACATGCACCTTCGCGGAAAAGATTTCAAGTATACGCTTACCTACCCTGATGGCCGTCAGGAAGTTCTATTGAGCGTCCCTAAATACGATTTCAACTGGCAGCTGACTTATGAATTAGCCAAACCAGTGATGGTTCCTAAAGGTGCTCGCTTGGATTGCATCGCCCACTTTGATAATTCGCCAAATAATAAGTACAATCCTGATCCTTTGAAGGAAGTCCGTTGGGGAGACCAGACTTGGGAAGAGATGATGATCGGTTGGTTTAGCTATACCGTTCCGTCCTCTCCGTTTCTGGTGTCTCAAGGCAAGGCGGAATAACGAACCCAATCGGCTTTTTCGTACCGTTTACGGAAAAGCCGTAGACGGCGTTCCCATGTGGTTGTATAGCTATTTTCCGTTTGCTTTCAATCACTCCCAGAAAAGTCGCCCCTCATTGAGCTTGTTGCCAGGTTACTCTCTAACCGGAGGATATCAACTTGCCAGCTTTACCAAGGGCTCAATACGGCCTGGAAGAACTACATCTTTTCCCTTACTATCAAACTCGTGAGGATTACTTGAAACGCACCGGCAGCGAGCCGCCGGCATGGGATCCGGATCGGGCTCCTAAAGCTTGGGCTGACCCCAAGGCTTTGGAATCCAATCGGCGTAATGTGATTTACGATAATGTAGTCGCTTACGCCAAAAACGGCTCTCCATTGGTTGACGCTAATGAGAAGCCAATGTTTGACGTGCTGGTTCTGCCCAAGGAAGAGGCGGCCAAAGTGAATATTCCAGCCAAAGGACCAACTGTTTCCAATGTCCCTGGTTCAGACGTTCCGGAAATCCCTCCCCCATTGCGGGCTCTTGAACCGAGCGAGGAGCTGTTCATGCCGTTCTTCGGCGTTGTAGCAGTCCGCAACAAGGACTATCAACCCTTGGAACCTGGCTTCAATCGCAACGATCGGTCTTTATTGCAAGCGATTGGCCGTAAGCTTGGGGTTAGTTAGCTTTAAGTAGTTCGATTGCTAGAGGATGAAAATAAACGGAGCATTTCCACAGCCGCCACTTGCGGGCTTTTCAGCACTAACCCGGCGTCGTAATTCTCCGTTTGTCCATTCACTTTGGCACTAATCAGTCTGTTCACGTAGGACCCGCCAGGGTAGGTTATTGTCTGTTCTGAATAGCTGAATTGAAAAGAGGCCGGATCAATGCCGCGCTTCACTAAATCAGCAGACACCAGCGCAATGGCATCCTGTCCAACATTGCCAGTCAAAACTGGAAGGGCTGTGTCGCGCGATGGAACTACGTTAGCCTTCGGGTCATTTTTTGGCGTCAAAGAAATGTCACCGCCGGAATTCTGGCGCGCTGAAGGCCTGGCCGGTACATCGATTCCAGAATCGGCAGCAGGACTGATACTTTTTGAAGTAAGCGACACAACCTTCCTTACGGAACTGGAGTCCTTTATTGAACTGGAGGGAATAGAGGAAACAGGCAAATCGCTCTTTGAGAGGGAGAAAGTCGCTAGATCACGTCGAGATCGGGCTCCAGAAGCCACCTGTGACGAAGAAATCACCGGGGAAAAAGAAGAAACACGCAATGGAATTAGCCTCCACCACAAATGAAAGCAATTCACCAACCAAACCTATTGCTTCGCCGCAGTGGGTATGTTCTTCAACAATTCTTCTGGTACCGCGAACATAATATTGAATGGCATAAATGCCCCGGTTTGTTCCACTTTCACCAAACCGCGGCGCATTGGCTTAGGTGCTTTGTCGCTTGGATGGTAGGCAATCAAAACCCGAGTCTTCTCCCCAGCTTTCAGTTCCGATTTTTCCAGAGCGATGGTCATCCCAGGTAGCGTCTCGTAATCCAGCATCAGCGATACTACCCCCTGCATGTTGTTGGTGATCAGAATCTCTTCCTTGGAATCCGCAAAACTGGAGAGCATCAAGTCCTGTTTATCCATCTTCACCTGGGCAATCACGTCTGCCCCCGATTGTGGCCGAGTGACCAGCTTGCTTTCTGGATCGCCTGGACCAGCCTTAAATCCGCCAAAAGGCGTCCCCGCCGCGTTTTCTTTGTCCAGATACCATTTCCATTGGCCTTTCTCCAGTTTCCAAGTGGATGCAATGGGAGCCTTCAGCGGTACCGCGTCTCCATGAAACACGTAAGTGATCCCAACAGTCAAAGTCACTACAGCCTTTTTGAAATTATCCTTGTAATCCACCTTGATGATTTCAAACTCACGGTACTTCGATTTTTGCGCGTTGAAATAATCGTCCTGGCTGGAATCGGCAACCAACGGAATGCACTGCCGGAATTTGCCTTCCACGTGCAGTTGATAAAACTTGGCGACATTGGCGATCAGCGCTTTGTTTACCAGCGGAGGGGCCTGATTGAAGATTCCAGATCCTGAAGCAACGGGCGCAACCGGTGCCGGCGTTTTAGGCGCTGCAACTACTGGCGCTGGTTTTGCCGCAGGAACTGCCTTTTTCTGTTGAATAAGTCCCGGCTGCGCCATCGCTAGCGAACAAACGGCAAAGCCGAGCAGATACAGATACATTTTCTTCATTCTACATTTAGACGCGGGTAACCGCTCAAAAGTCTGGTCCTATTGATTGAACAAAAACCCGTTGGAGTTCAGCAGCGCCCACATCAAATCCTGAGCCCTCTCTCCGCGGTCGCCCTTTGATAAATAAGCGTCCGCCGTTGCCAGCTCTTTCCCTTGCGGATAACGCCCGAGACCCGCCAGATAAAGTTCCTCGGCCAGCTCTTTATTGCTGACGTTCTTTACCAACATTTTGGCGATGCGCCCTTCAGGATCAGCAATCGAATCGGCAATCATACTGCCGTTCAGGAGGTTCAAAGCTTGTACCAGACTTACATCTGTTCGCCGTTCACATTCGCAAGATGTTTGCCGTTCAGGACGGCCAAACAGGTCCAGGAAGCCGCCCTTGGCCACATGTGGATCCACAAAATCCTGCGCCTTGGCTTCCATCGGAACTTCTGGGAATTTGCGCTTGCTTCCGGTGGCCGATTGAATGGCATCGAAAAGCTGTTCCGCACTTAAGCGCCGCGGCAGAGCATGGCTATAGTTCATCTGATCTTCGGCATTCCATTCGTTGGTCAAGTAACTTAGCTGGTACGCTCTGGAACTGACAATTGTCTTGATCATGTGGCGAACATCGAAGTTGTGATCCAGAAAATCCTTGGTCAAGGCATCCAGCAACGGCCCGTTAGAAGGAGGATTCGTCGCGCGGATATCATCCACTGGATCAATAATTCCCGTGCCCATGAAATAGCTCCACAAACGGTTGGCCATGGCCTTTGCAAAATAAGGATTCTCACGAGCCGTCAGCCAACTAGCTAAGCTTTCACGCAACTCAGCATCCTTCACTGCGAACTTATCATTTGCGAACAGGAACTTCGGACTCATCAAACGGCCATCCTTGGGATGCTTGATGTCGAAATCCTCACGCTTGTCATAGACGATTCCTTCTTCGGAATCCATGCCCGATTTCACAGTGGTCTTGCCGAAGAACGCCGTCAATTGGTAATACTGATTTTGCGTCCACTGTTCAAAAGGATGATCGTGGCATTGCGCACAAGTCATCCGGACGCCCATAAACAGCTGCGTTGCCGTCTCCATCGCCACTTTCGGCTCTGCTGTAAAGCGGAAGAAATTGGCTGGAGGATTTTGATAAGTGGACCCCCGTGCAGTCAGTAGTTCCTTCACCATCTTGTCATATGGTTTGTTGATGGCAAGCGATTCGCGAATCCACTCATGAAACGCCCAGGCACCTTTTTCGCCCAGCTTCGTACGATTCACTTGGAGCAAATCGCTCCACTTCACCGACCAATGATTGACGAATTCCGGGCGTGCCATCAGCTTGTCGATTATCGCTACGCGCTTCTTGCTGGTCTCAGTCTTGTCGGCGGTAAAAGCACGAATCTCGGTTGGAGTTGGCGGCACACCAATCAGATCGAAACTCACCCGTCTCAGAAATTCCGCATCCGTCGCAAGGTCAGAAGGCAGCATTTGCAGCCGCGCCAGCTTGGTGTTCACATGCTTATCAATGTAGTTGTTCTCGCCTGGATTCGCCCAGGAAAAACCAGCTTTGCCAGCCAGCACAGTTACTGGAATCACACTCAGCTTGCCTTCGTAACGAACCAATAGTGCAGCTTCGCCCTGACGGATAGTTTTCACTTCACCACTGTCATCCACCTCAGCAGTTACTGGAACGCTGGAATTGTATTGGGCCAACTGAGTAACATTGCGCTCACTGCCATCGGCGAAGTGGGCCACCACTTTCATCTTTTGGGAGGCACCGGCTTTGCCAACAAATATTTCAGCAGGTTCCACGTCAAGCTTGGTTACTGTGCCTGAAACAGGATCGCCAAACACCGCGCCCTCTTTCATCCATTGTAGAATCTGCTTGTAATACTCTGAATCAGTATCAAACCGCAGACCACCACCATGAGGCACTCCCATTGTTGGCTTCAGCAGAACCAAACTCTTTTCCGGTTCGGTGCGGTTGAATCGGCGGCCAGAAAGGTCGTGCAAAATGGCGCGGTAATCAAATTCAGGATCATAGCCACGCAGACTCAGTTTGAAACCGGCCTTGCCTTTGGCTCCACCGTGGCAGGGTCCAGAAGTGCAACCCATTTTGTTGAACACCGGCATAATGTCTTTAACGAAAGACATCGGCGCGGCTGTTGCCGCTGTAATTGCCATTAAGAATATTGCGGAACGCTGAATCATAAAAGTTATCTAACCGCCTGGGCCGAACCGGCTATCACCAGTTTGGCATCAATATCTTGAATCTTGTATTCGGCCTTGGCTTTCCTGCCCGTATCTGGAGCGATTCCGGTAAGTCTAATATCGTAATTGCCAGCCACAGCTTGAGCACTAGCTTCGCATGTCAAAGTGAAAGCGGTTTGGCCTTCAAGCAATTCCGCAGGTTGACAAGTTACATTATCCGGTAAGTCAGCTGCAGCTATCTTTACGGTGGAACCTTCAAAAGTGAAGTCACGCCAAATGGTGCCTTTCAACTGCGTCTTCCCACCCGGAGTCAATTTCAAATTCTTTGAATCAACCTTAACCAGGAACCCTTGCGCTACTTCAATTTCAATTGCTGGCGAGTATATGGGAACCAGCTTGCCATCAATATCCGCCTGCGTTTCCAGCAGCATGTCAAAAACAACCAAAGGGGTAAAGAAATTCGTATTCAATAGAATTCCTGCCCCTTCCTTTTCACCTTTAAGAATCCTAATGTTCCCTAACTTGGCCGCCGTTGTATTGGTGATTTTCCCGTTCGTCTTGGCACCTGCTTTCAGGGTGGCCTTGTAATTCAGCGGAAACTCAACGCCCTGGCTGATGTGTATCAAAGGACTGGCTGCTGCTAACGTTACAGGCAAAGGCTTACTAACTGCCATTGGTAAGTTCAAGTCCAGCCACGGAGCCACAAAAGCTTTCTGGCGATTCCCTTTCGGTGCAACCACCATGCCAGGACCACGGGCGATTCGTTTCATGCCATGTTCGGAAATTCCACTTACTTGAAGGTCCACAAAGTCATACTTCAAACCGGGCTCGGCAGTAATAGTCAAAACACCTGTTGAGCTTCTATAAGCCGAACCTTCTTCATTGAAATTCTGCGCCGCTGCTTCGTGCAAAATATGGCCGCCAGCCACCGTGAATCCAGGGGGCAAGTTGTCCACATAAAGCCTTACTGGCCCCTCGTAACCACGCCGCTGCATTAGCACCGCAATCTGCGAAGTGCCTCCAGCCGGTACGTTCACAAAAGGAGTCAGCAGCGTTAGAGTATAGTCCGCCTGTTCTTTACGAGCTTCCAAGCGGTAACCATAGGCCGGTCCGCCGTTGCCTTGCACGTCTTCAATGGCAACAGTAACTTCAGTTACACCAGCAGGGATCGTTATCGGAAGCGTCGGATCCGAATTGTCAATGTCATCACGCGAGGCTAATTTCTTGCCTTTCTGGTCGAAAACAGTAAGCAATGCGTCCAGTTTTGAGGAACCCAAAGATGCTGCGTTCACCTCGAATACCCAATCTTCTCCGGGCTTCACTGCCAACGGATACTTATCTACTTCACCCGGCCTGCTGATGCGGCCATTCATCACGACGCCCGGTTTCAAGGGGCTACCTTCAAAGGCATCATCCAGGTCGCTCCACACAAACGGAAAAGGAAGCTTCGATGTCGCCTTTACTTTTAATGGTGCCGCAAGATTGCCCCCAACCAATTCCACATTCGCCGTTGAACCACGCTTTGCGCCCAACGGGAACAGCGCATCAGCATAGGTATAGCTGCCAACTTTCAGGCGATAGAAATTCTGCACCTGGTCGCTATAGCGGGTGTCATGAACGCGTAACTTATAAGTACCAGCCTTGGCTAGGATCAATTCCATTCGTGGATCCACACCCGCGCCATCATCGTTCTTGCCGACTAACTTACCCGTGGCATCGTAGATTTCAATGGCCGGATCCAAAGCCGAACCCGCGCGGCGCGATTCCACCTCGAACACCAGTTTTTGGCCAGCCTTCACATCAAAGGAATAATAATCCTCATCGCCGCCAGTTAGGGTTCCATTTACAACTCCAGGCACAATGAACTTTTCAGCTGTTGCAATGGAGTTATTCAACTCTTTGGGCTTTATAGTTTCAATTTCTTCGCTTTCGGGAAGGTCGCCGATTGCAAACAACACCACGTTGGACAAGCCATCGTCACTAATCAACCGCAACGGATAAAGACCCAGCGGGGCATCGGCGGGGATGTTCAATAGAAACGGTAACTCAGTTCCAGCGCGCATCAGGTCAAGCGGTGGATTCAGGCGCGATGCCGTACCGGGCACGCCGCTTTTCAGGCGCATGCCCATTAATAGGCCTTCTCCGCGCAATTTCACTTCAACAGTGCGACCACGTTCGGCACCGTGCGGATACACTTCGCGGATAACTGGAGGCAACGCGTAGGCTGAGGAGGCGATCAGAAATAGTACAATTGGCCGCATTAGTCGTTCCTCGCAACGGTGGTTTTTTCAAGCGGTACTGGCGCAAAGGCTTTCAGCAGTTTGCCAGAGATATCGTAACTGCGTACCATGCCATCAAAGCCTGCAGTTAGTAACTCCTTACTTCCAGGATGGAAGGCCAAGGTATAAATGCCACCTAAGTGACCAGTGCACTTACCAGTAGGTTCGCCGGTCTCCAGGTTATAGATATGTACGTCACCTACCTCAGAACCTACCGCAAGATATTGCCCGTCAGGCGAAATGGCAAGCGACAAAATCGGTCCATCCTGTTTTTCGAACTTTCGGATCAAAGTGGAATCATCGGCAATCCGCATGGTGCGGGGCCGGTCTAACTTATATAGATACGGAACGCGCTCAGCACCGCCTACGGCAATCCAATCTTTTTTGGGATGGCGGGCCAAGGCGGTTAGCGGTTCGCGCAGCAGGTTCACATTTTCAATGAACCGCCCGGTTTCTACTTCCGTCAACTTGGCAGCTCGATCACGACTTACACTGACTAAGCGTTTGCCATCCACTCCGAAAGCCGTGCCGAAAGACCATTCTTCGTGGTGATCCATTTTACGGATCTCTTTCCCAGTTTCCGCATCGTAGAGCCGGACGGATTTATCGGCACCCGCGAAGGCAATCTTTGATCCGTCGGGAGAAAAAGAGACGCCGAAGAAAGTGTCGTTTGAGGCCAAAACACTGGCCGTTTGCTTGCGCGAAGCAACGTCCCAAATCTGCAATTCGCCACGCTCTGCCGGATCGCCACCAACTGCGGCCAGCCGTTTTCCATCAGGCGAAAAAGCGATGCTATGAATGCGCATGGCAATGCCGGGGAGCCTTGCCAGCAGTTTGCCGCCATATTCATGGAGTAGAATTTCACGATACCCGGCAACAGCCAGCAGTTTGCCATCAGGCGAAAAAGCAACCGACATTACTAGTGGTGGAGCAGTATAAACAGCGGGAGTAATTGTTTTGGTAACTTGCTTAGTACCAGTGGAATCATCTTTCGCCCCCTCTGCAACCCAGCGGCGGAAGATTGCAACGGTTTCATCTGTAAGTGGTTTACCGCCAAAGGGCATGCGCGGCTGGCGCTCGCCAGAGATGTATCCAACCACAGTTGTGAAACCCGGACCCTTACCTCCGCCTTTTTGGAAATCTGCATACGAGCTGAGCAGCAGTCCGCCCTGCTTATTTTGAGGCATGTGGCAACCGAGGCATTGCTTTTTAAGGACCGGTTCGATGTCTCTTTGAAAGGAAACAGGAGTCTCCGCGCCGGTGAGCACAAAAATTGCACACAAGCCAACAAGTAAAACTTGGGCCAGCCGTTTGGTCATAGTTAATCCGCTGAGTGGATTATATCAGGAGTTTTGAAGCGCCTGTTTTATGCCGGTGTGTTGGTACTCGGGTATTTGGCGGAGGCCCGGGCAAATCCGGCTAAGAATGCACCGTTTGCTCACAAGCGGAACTGTTGGGGTTTGAAGGTTGGGCCGCGCTTCAAAAAGGTGGTTGAGGCCGCGGGTTGCAAGAAGAATTTCCAGTGATGAAAACCTCAATCAACATCTTTCACGCCGATGTATATGGTTAATTCTGAGGTTGATTCCTTATAAGATTTGTACCTACTTCATGCCCGCTGCCGGATCAACTACTGACGGGTGCTCTGCAAGGATTCGGACATGGAGTTAAGAGTTACCCCATTCGCCGACAAAGCTAACCTCGGCATTTGTCCTTATCGGCGATGGGAAGGACTATTAGGTTGGCCATCAGTTTGACGGCGTCGCGCGGGGTCCAATGTTCGCCGGCTTCCTCGTTGTTTTCCTCGTTGAATTTGCGGACGAGTTCCTCGAAGACGGTGCCCATGGAGTGATTGTCCATGCCGGGATGCTTTACCGTTTTGTCGCCATTAAGGACTGGGTTGGGGCTGAGGTTAATTTCGGGGTCGAGGAATTTATTGATGAGAGTGCCGAGGGCGTCGGCTTTAGAGAGGGTAGAAATCTGGTTACGGAACTTGAAGTTTTCGAGAATATCCTAACGTTTTCGGAAAAACCATTGAGGTAGGCCTCGAAATCGGCTTTTAGCTGGGCTTGGCTGGAGCGGCCGGAGAGGTCCTTGAGAGTGAACGGGGAGGTGTTGTAAAAAGCTTGATCGGCAGCGTTGCAAAGGGCGCGGTGTTGTTCCGTGATGGCGGCTTTGTCGAGCATGGATTTGGCCTCGAGGACGGCCTGTTTGGTGGGTTCGAGAACGGCGTCGAAGCGGCGGAGGACGCACATGGGTAGTATGACGTCGGCGTATTTGCCGCGTTTGAAGAGGTCGCGAAGAACGTCGTCAGCAATGCCCCAGATGAAGGAGACGATTTTATTGTGTGCGGCTTGATCCATGAATATATTCGATGATTTGACTTAACAAGAACAATGATACATGCAGGAATGCGAGTCAAAGTAACCGGGGAGTTTATGGGAAAGTTCATAGTGCTTTATTTTCTGCCAGATAGGTAAAGTTTTGATTTAGACAATCACCTGTGATCGGGGAGGGGGGCTATGACAAAACTGTCGGAGAATTCGCTAGACATCTTAAAAGTTGGGTTAGTTGCCAATGATGAATGGTCCGCTAGGGTTGATTCTGCAAAGTCCGTTCACGGTTACTTCTTCCAACCAAAATTGACTATCTACCTTGCAGGGCGCTAATGGTATAAGCACCTGTGTTTTTAGGGTAATCCGCTGGCAAGGGCCAACGAAATTTTGCACCAATTGGGCAAATTCCGGGCGCGCAAGATTGGAGTCGAGTCCTTCCCCTTTACCCTGTTGAAGGATTCTTGTCTCTATCCAACTGGAGGGACAGGGATGACATTTTCCGTCTATCTCTTGGGACTTGCAAGTGGCCTGTCAGTGCAAGTTATCAGAGTAAATCTTCAAGCATTTTTTCTCTGCCAAGTCGACTGTTAGCGATGGCTGCGCGAGTAGAGCGGGTCGAGTTACGAATGGAAACTCTGCTCTAGAGTTCGGTTTTGTAGTGCTAAAGAAAAGCACTCGTGGGATAACATTAGTAGCAATTTGCTATCAACCGGTTGCGGTTGAACTAGTTTCGGCATTTGATTCTGAATGAGCCCCTTAAGGGAATATCGATCGAACGTTCAAAAAGGGTGAGCGCGCTTACCATTGGAAATGGGCTCACCCTATCAGTTTCAAAGCTACTACTGAAACCCGCTGCCGCGTGGCGCTTCTCAACCCGTTCAACAATCAGCGCCAACACAACGTCTTCAATAACAACGTTCGGTGCAATCGGGTCATGTCGAGTTGAGCTGTCTGAGCTTGGAGTCGCCTTCTCGCTCGTTCATGACCCGCCCCCGGACAAAGCTGTGTGTCTTCTTCACAAAATGCGTTCTTCGCAAAATTGCCATCCACCTCGAAATGTGATAGAAATAACGCATATCGTTGAAGTAAAGGGGCTCTATGCGTACTCTCAAGATTCTGACTCTGTTGTCTATCGTCGCGCTTAGCGTAATAGCGCAAACTGAACGTGGAAGCATCATCGGCGTTGTGACCGACCCCACAGGTGCCGCTATTGCGGGTGCCGAACTGTCGTTGGTGAATCGCGATACCAACGCGACAGTTAAAGCCACTACCACTAATTCCGGTGAGTTCAGCTTGCCTAACTTACTTCCAGGCAACTACCGCGTGGATATCACCGCCGCCGGCTTCAAGCGATTCGTCCGCCAAAACATTATTATTTCCGCAGCCAGCACCGCCCGCGTGGATGCGCAATTGCAGCTTGGCCAAGTAAGTGAACAAATCGAAGTTACTGCCTCCGCCGCTGCGGTTCAAACCGACGATGCAAAGGTTTCCACTCAAGTGGAAAACAAGATGGTGGATGAACTGCCATTGCAAGTTGCCGGAACTATGCGCAGCCCGTTCAACCTGGTTGCAGTCGTTCCTGAAGCACAAGGTTCGGGCCAAGCGCTATCTCTGGGTGGTGGTCAAGTGGCCGCTTGGGATGCGACGCTTGACGGACACTCGGTTGGCACTAATCGCTCTGGCGATACGGCAGAAGCCGCGTTAAACACTCCTTCCCTGGAATCCCTCACAGAATTTACGGTGGATACCAATGGCTTCAAAGCGGAGTATGGGCAGGCTGCCGGCGGTGTGATGACCTTTGCATCGAAGTCAGGCACCAATAAGTTCCACGGTTCAGCTTATGATTTTCTGCGCAACGATTACCTGGACGCCCGCGGCTTTTTCGCACGTGCCAAGAACGTCTACCGGCAGAACGATTTCGGCTTCACCGTTTCCGGACCCATCTGGATCCCCAAAGTCTACAACGGGCGCAATCGCAGTTTCTTTTTCATCGCCTATGAAGGGTTTCGCAATCGCGTAGGAAGCAATGGGGCTCTCCTTTCGGTTCCTACCCCGGAAATGTACACTGGCGATTTTAGTAAGTGGGTGGATCAGACAAATAAGCTGATTCCGATTTACGATCCCGGCACAACACGCGCCGCGGCCACTGGTGCCGGCTCGGTGCGCGATATCTTTCCGAATAATCAAATTCCTGCAAACCGGTTTTCCACAACTGCAATGAACATTGCTAACTTTGCCAAAGTGGTTACACCTAATCGTGGGGCGATCCCTGGCACTCGCGGCTATGTCAACAACAACTACCTTGTAAATGGTGGCACACTGATTTCGCCAACGAATAAGTGGAGCGCAAAAGGAGACCAGTTGTTTGGTTCCAAGCATCGCGTCAGCTTTTTGTGGAACGCCACCAACTATCGGAATAAGCCGGCGGTTGTGGTGCCTGGTTTGCCAGAGCCGTTATGGAACGGTTCCCTCACTGCGTGGGACACCGCTGCCTATCGATTCACCCATGATTGGACCATCTCTTCGCGGATGATCAATCACGTCTCGTTCGCTGCAAACACTTTTACGAAAAACGCTTACTCTATCAACGTGGATAAGAACTGGAAGGATAAAGTTTGTATCAAGAACGCGGTGGATTGCAATCAGAATTTCCCGACCATTAACTTCACTGAGTTTACCGGTTGGGGTTCGGCATCGTTTAATGGAACCGATCAGCCAGGCTGGGGATTAAAGAACGATCTTAGTTACATTCGCCAATCGCATACGTTTAAGTTTGGCTTTCATCATCAGAACCAAAACGCCAACGGCTTCGGGCAACAGGATATTGCTGGTCGTGCTGATTTCAACTTCCTTTCCACAAGCATCCCTGGTTCCACAGTGTTCCCTGCCAGCGGCGGCAGTTCGTTTGCCTCGTTCCTTCTGGGCGACGCTTATCTTGGCCGAACAGAAACCATCCGCCAGGTAACGCAGAAGTATCCGTACTTCGGTTTCTATGCCCAGGACGATTGGCGTGTTTCCCGGAAGCTGACTGTGAACTTTGGTCTTCGTTACGACTTTACCCAACCGCCCACAAATCTGAAAGACGAGTATTCGGATTTCAATCCAACACGCCCCAACCCTGGTGCCAATGGCCGTCCTGGCGCGCTTTGGTTTGCAGGTTTTGGGGAAGGGCGCGAGAATACTCGCAGTCTGGTCCCAGGATGGTACGGTGGCATTGGCCCTCGCCTTGGTGCTGCTTATGCAGTGGATAAAAAGACAACGATTCGCGTTGGATTAGGACGCAGCTTTTCACGGATCACCGCAGTTCAAGGCAGTGGCCATTTCGCTGGGTTCATTGGTCAATATCAGTTTGATAATTCCAGCCAAGGCGTAACTCCTACTTTTAAGTTGGATGCGGGACTTCCTGCTTACAAGTTGCCGCCAGCAATCGATCCTTCATTTTCCAATGGCAATACAGTAGATTGGTGGCAGGGACAGGATGCCACTCGCGCACCTGAGACTTGGTCCTGGACGTTCAACTTACAGCGCCAACTAACATCAACTACGGTTCTTGAGGCAGGTTACAACGCATCGGCTGGAGCCCATCTGCAATCCGGCATTTTGAATTACAATCAAATGCCTACCGCTATTTTGAATAGTATGGTTGCGCAGTATGGCGCAACGCAGGCGCTGAACCTGCTGCGGTCTGACATCAATTCCACCGCTGCCAGGGCCGCTGGTTTTCTGCCTCCTTACCCAAGTTTTGCTACGCAGTCCTTGCGTACCGTGAATCAGTCCCTGCGGCCTTTTCCACAATATTCAACTATCGCCACAGGAGGCCAGAACGGGGACAAGAGCGGCCATTCCAGCTATCACGCTTTCCTTCTGAAGGCCAATAGCCGCTTCTCCAAATCAGTTACCGGTCAGTGGAGTTATGCGTTCTCTAAGTTACTGACCGATTCCGATACTTACTTCGCCAACTCTGCAACATCAGCGATGGATCACTACAATCGCCGGCTGGAAAAGTCTATTGGCCAGTATGATCGAACCCACACTTTGAAGTTTTCCACCATTTACAACTTGCCATTTGGCAAAGGGCAACGCTGGTTCACAAAAGGATTTATGAGCCAAGCCATCGGGGGCTGGCGCATAGCTGGAATTCAGGTTTATAACAGCGGCGCACCGTTGGCCTTAACCCGCAACAACCCTTTACCCATCTTCAACGGCATCACACGGCCGCTGGTGGATAGCTATACGAACTGGCGTGTGCCAACAATCGGGGACCGTTTCGATCCAGCCGTGGACCGCTTCTTCAAGCCTGCCAGTGAATTTCCAGTACAGCCAGCAGCCAGCTTCGGCAATGCTACGCGCTACAATCCTAAGGTTCGTGGATTCTTCGGCAAGTCGGAAAACGTGAGCCTGGCGAAAACATTCATCATTCACGAAAGCATTAAGCTGGATTTCCGTGGCGAAGCATTCAACTTGTTCAACCGCGTAATATTCTCAAATCCAAGCTTGAACCTGAATGCTATTAACTTTGGTCAAGTAACTGGGCAGGCGAATGAACCGCGAACCATGCAGGTGGCTCTGAAAGTCTACTGGTAAGCGGTTACGATAGCGTGAGCAACAAAGGGTCTCCCGCTGTCGTTGGTCCGCAACCATTCTCATTCGAGAGTCTCTTGCGCAATATCGACCCTGCGCCGGACGAAGAAACGGATCGCTTTGTAGAGGCCATCTACGTCGCTCGCGGAGCAATCTACCGATATGTGCGCGGGTCAGAATTGATTCTCCCCTTCATGACAATTGCGGAATTTCGCACCGGCGCGATTCTTGGCATGGTGGGGTAGCCGTCGGCGTCTTCTCCTTGAACAAATTTGCTCTCAGTTCGCAAAAGCTAATCGTCTTTCATCGTTCGACTTTGCTTGCAACACGGCGTTTGGGTTGAGATTGGCATCGAAACCGCAACCAAGAAGAACCCTTTGGAGCGATGCGATCACACACAAAAGAGCAGGAGGAGCCAGCCGTCGGAGCAATGATGTTTGTCAAGTCGAAGAACAGATTGCCAAACCCCGGAGCGGTAAAGTGAAAATAGCTGCGGTTAGATGTGGGAAATGGCCATGTGAGGTCACCTCTTCTTTGATCTCCATCGACCAAGGGCACATAATGATGCGCCAGGCCGGTTGCCGGATCTGCCTAAAAGACGACCTTCATTCCCAGTTGAAGCTGCCTTGGAGTGTTGCCCAGGCTGGTTATACGGCCGAAGTTGTTGCTGGTCAAGCCTCCATCGGGGCCTCCCCAGCGAACGCGATTGAAAAGGTTGAAAGCCTCGCCCCGCAAATCGAGGCGAATTTGTTCACCGAATCTGAAAGTACGGGCCACGGAGATGTTTTCGCTGAGGTTCCATGGCGAGCGCATGTTGGGATTGCGCACGGGAGCGCCCCCAAGGCTGGAGCGAGCCACATAGACGGCTGTTCCCGAACCCGGACGAACGTCGGTTGGTGTTTTGTCAAACTTCGTTGTATCCCACCATAGGTCCTTGTTCGGATCAAACTTTCCTGCGGTATAAGAGGTGTCCTTCCAGCCATCCAGGCTGTTGACGGAGACACGGTTGCCGCCGAAGAATTCAAAGCCATATCCCGGGGACACGCCCATGGGCGTGCCAGCGGCGTATTGATGAATGCCGGCGATGCGCCATCCACCCAGGACTTGACCGCCCACGCCGGAGGAAAGGTACCTCTTGCCTTTACCGAATGGCAATTCGTAGCTGTAGCTGAACTTAAGGTTGTGGGGCTGGTCATTGCCGCCGATGGTCTTGTCCAACGCGCGGTTGTAGTGTGTCATCGTGGAGCCGCCGGTGGCGTTAGCGGTATCCGCATTGGTGAAGATCTTTGAGAAGACATAGCTGTTGAGGAACGTCAGTCCAGAGGAATAGCGCTTTTCCCATTTGAGGACGAAGGCATGATAGGTAGACGACCCGCTGCGGTCGCCGCCGTCGCCGCCCGTGTTGATGTTGTTGAACTGAGGGTAAGGGCGGAGAGACTGTTTCACGGTGCCGCGGAAGTTGGGATAAGGAATGGCGATGCCCGCGTTTCGGGCAGTGGTTGAATTGACGTCGGAATTGAATAGCGTACGAGCTGCTTCAATGCCTCCGACTCGGGAGGCAAAGCCGAAGAAGACCGCTGGGTTGATCTGATTGATAGAGACAGCGTTGGTCACCAAATGGCGGCCGAGTTGAGCGTTGTAGGCGGCTTCAATCACCATATCGCCGGGGAGTGCGCGTTGAACGCCGATGCTCCAGTTATAAAACTCTGGGAGGCGGCCAGAGTCATAGGACTGCCAGAAGGGGGCGTCGTTGGACGCAGGATTGGCGGCGTTCTGTCCTTCGCGGCGGAGGAAAGGCGGCGCGGGCCAGGAGGGATAGCCTTCATCGAGCAGGAAAGCCGGGGCTAGGTTGCCATTCGCCGAGTTAAAGCTATAGTTGCCGATGAAGCCCTGGAAGTGGGAACTACCGCCGGTATTCTTCATGGAGCCGAAAGTGCGTGCGCCGCTGGCGCGGATGACGGTTTTATCGTTCAATGTATAGGCGATTCCAAGGCGAGGGCTGAAGCCGTACGGCCAGGCGTCATAGAGGCTGCGGGAGCCATTGCGGCCTTCGCCCTGTCCGGCGTATTCGATGCCGCCGAGCCGACCACCAGCGAAGGCGTTCGTCAAGGTTGGGTTGAAATTAGAATAGGCGTCGGGGAAATAGCCTTCAACTGTGGGCGGCGTATATTCCCAGCGCATGCCGTAATTAATGCTGAGTTTCCGGTTCACACGCCAATCGTCTTGCACATAGAAGGCGTAGTACTTCCACTGATCGGACACGACGCGTTGGGTCTCCAGGCCAGCAGAACTCACTTGGCCAAGCAGGAACGAGGCGAACCCGTTGCCGGAGGTGTTGGTGGTGTCTAGCGGGGTGCTGGTTGTGGTGCGGGCGAAGTTGAATGATCCGCTGGCGCTGTGGGAACCATACCCGTTATAGTGATCCTCCTGAAACTGGAACCCGAACTTCAAGCTGTGGGCGCCTTTGACCCAGTTAAGGTCATTGGTAATCGCTCCGGTTTTATTGAAAGAACCACCATATTCGGCACGGCCCCAAGTGGAATAGCCATCGAAGGCGAATTGCGGGAAGAGGAGATTAGGCAACGCGGTATTCTTGACGCCCAGCTTGGGCGCCCAGCCCTGGTTATATGAGGGGTCCCCGGCGCGGCGAACCTGGCCCCAGTCATTGAAGCCTACGGAAATGTGGTTGAGGATTGTGGGGGAGACATTCCAATCGTGGGTGCCGCGATAAACTTTGGTGTAGGTGTCGCCGTATTGGAACCCATTATTGAGCGGACCGGGAAGGCCTGGAGGGTCACCGACGGCGAGTTGCAGTGTGCGATTTTTCTG
>JAYUSZ010000348.1:0-8330 GCA_043755435.1 Bryobacterales bacterium
ATAACCAGCCGGCCCCGGGATGTTCGGCCCTGCTCTCCTCGCATGGTTTTCAGGTTAGGGTTTCTTCCCATCCCGTCCCAAGCCCGGTGAGCATGAGTAAACCGCAAACCACAGGTTCAATGCAAGCCGCCTGATCAGGGCTGCTCCACCTACGCCGTATGGCTCAGGGTTACTGGCTGATCATACCCGGTACGATGTTCATGGTTGGGTCCTTTGGTCCGACAACAGAAGTAGAGCAATCTTCCGGCCACTTGCGGACACCCCCGATGTTTGCGTCCAGTACCTCCGCTGCGTTATCCTTATAGCAGGTCAACTTTGGCCCAGATTTTTGAAGGTTGGTTTTTTCTACTAGATGGCAAATACAGTTTCATCGCTAAAGCGCGTACGGCAGACCGAACGCAAAACCCTGATTAACCGGATGCGCAACACTCGTCTTCGCCATTCCATCCGCTCTTTGCGTCGCCTGTTCACCGCGAAGGACGCCAAGGCTGTTGAATCGGCTGTCCCTGGTACATTTTCCGTAATTGATAAGTCCGCTAAGCTGGGCATCATCAAGAAGAATACCGCTGCTCGTTACAAGAGCCGTATTGCACTGCGCCTGAAGAAGCTAGTCGCAGCAGCTTAAGTTCTCTCAATTTCCTCAGTTTTCCAAGCCGGCGTGCCCCCACGCCGGCTTGCTACGTACGCACCCACACGGTTCGCGAAATCCGCTACGCGTTCAATTGGCCATCCAGCCTGAATCCCATGCACCAGTGCCGCTGAAAAGGCATCACCCGCACCCACGGTATCTACAACCTTTGTAGGAATGCCTGCAGCCTCCAAGTACTTTCTGCCCCGCCAAACTGCGCACCCATGTTCGCCGAGCGTCACACAGACCATTTCCAATTCAAATCGTTCTGCCAACTCCGCACAGCAAGTTTCCACACCGAGGGACGTACAAATTCCAAATCGCCGCAATTCCTTCATTTCCCCATCGTTCAGTTTCAACACATCCGCCAACGGCAGCAACTCCAACAGCAATTCTCTCGAGTAACTGTCCACCCGCAAATTGATGTCGTAAAACCGGCGTGCCTGCGGATAGGCTTCGCATAGGCGCCTTGTCAGGCTGCGGGGCTTCTCATAAATCTGGTGCAGCGTACCGAAATAAATCCAATCGGGCTCTACGGGAGCTGCAATCCATACAGCATCGTCGTAGGCCGCAGGACGATGCAAATTGTAGCTTGGCTGACCCTCTCCATCCACAGTAACCGTCACCCGCCCCGTGCTCGCTCCCGTAGTCACCTGAACCTGCAACCCATTTTCAGCTGCTTGCTCCAATGCACGCGCGCCCAATTCGTCTGCCCCTACCGCAGATAACAGATGTACCTTATGCCCTAACCTCGATGCATGAACACAGAAGTTATATGTGGCACCACCAAGAACCTGCCGGTCAGGAAAAATATCCCACAAAATTTCTCCCACCGCCGCAATCTCAGCAGGCCTCGTTATCATGTCTCAAAGCCCAAAGACATACAACGAGTGGCCAATGGCAATCGCAATCTGTTGCTTGCCGTTATGCAAATAACTCACCGGGCTTGCAAAGCCCTTCCCACCTGCCGGAAACTTCCAAAGCAATTTACCGGTTGCATCGTCAAGTGCCAGCACATCTCCATCGCCTGTCGCCGAAAACACAAGTCCCCCGGCTGTACTCAAAATGCCGGACCATGATGGCGCAATCAATCGGTAATCCCACTTCGCATTCCCAGTAATAGGATCCATTGCCAGAATTCCACCACCTGCCGGCGAAAGCGGTCTTGGAATGAATCGGCCCGCCAGAAACCAACTGCCTTCTTTGTAAGTGTCGTCACCGGAATAAAACACACCACCCTGATCCTGCGTCATCACATAATGCAGCTTCGTCAATGGACTGTACGATGGCGCTTGAAAATTCGTGGCCCCTGTAGAATTTGGATAGACAACTTTGCCAGTGGGCGATGGTTCCATATCGTCAATCCGAATCGGTCGCCCCTGGGCATCCAACCCTTCTGCCCAACTCTGTTTCACATATTGCTTGCCCAAAAGATATTCACCCGTCTCGCGATCCAGCACATAGTAAAATGCGTTTCGATTGGCGAACAAAACCAGCTTCCGCATGCGGCCTTTCCACGGAAGATCTGCCAGCACCGGTACTTGCGTTGAATCCCAATCATGCACGTCATGTGGCGTGAATTGAAAATACCACTTCATTTTCCCAGTGCTTGCATCCAACGCCAGCAGTGAGTTGGAGTACAGGTTATCACCTAGCCGCGACGCTCCATTCCAATCAGGTCCAGGATTTCCCGTCCCCCAATACAGCGTGTTCAATGCCGGATCATACGACCCGTTCACCCAGGTTGTGGCCGATCCAGTTCTGAAACTTTCCCCCTTCCAAGTCTCGGAACCCTTCTCCCCAGCAGCGGGCACAGTCCATGTGCGCCAAACTTCTTTGCCTGTGTTTTTGTCGTAAGCAGCAAGGTAGCCTCGCACTCCAAACTCGCCCCCCGCACTGCCGATGATTACCAGATCCTTAACCACCAAAGGCGCAGCAGTGGACGTATAACCCTTCTTATAATCGGCAACCGTCGCATCCCAAATCACATGACCAGTCGATGTGTCAAGAGCAACCAGATGCGCATCCAGCGTGCCAATAAAAACCTTGTCTCCATCGAGGGCCACGCCCCGGTTTACCTTCCCGCAACAGACCGGTGGGTTATCAGGTAACACGCGCCGATACTTCCAAAGCACCTTGCCCGTGCCAGTCTCCAGTGCCGTCACATCGCTTGGTGGTTCCGATAAAAACATTAATCCATCGCGAACAATCGAAGTCGCTTCAAACTTGTCTGTTCTATCAATCTGATAAACCCACAACGGCTTTAACTTGCTTACATTCGCCTTTGTAATTTGCTGCAACGGTGAATGACGGTGGCCCTGGAAGTTCCCGGAATACGTTGTCCAATTGGCATCCTGCCCAAAGGCTATGCAACCAAATAGGAACAGGGCTCGCATTAGTTTCCACCTCGCAAAGAAAATAAATAGGCCACCAAATCGTCCAGTTCAGCATCTGGAATTCGCCCTCTGTAACTTGGCATTCCAGACCGTAGCGAAGTCTCACTTTCTTCTGGCTTGGTCTTCTCAGCCTTATCGATCACAACGATTTTTCCTTTGCCATCGCGAAGTACCATTTGAAACTGATCTTCATTCAGCAACACACCGGATATTTTCTTTCCATTCAGCATCTCAATTGTGGAAACGCTCCAGCCTGGAACAACCGCCGCATCCGGATCCAAAATAGATGTCCGCAAGTTCGCCGGGCTGCGCTTTGCCCCAACGTCTGAAAGATCAGGTCCCATGCGCCCGCCAACTCCATTGGTCATGTGGCAACTTGCACAGCGCGTCTTGAAGGAAACTGCTCCCTTGCTCTTGTCCCCCGGTACTGCCTGCCGTGTAGCACGCCCCAACCCACGCACAAACGCCGCCACCTGCCAAGCCTCCACGTCACTCAACCCCAACGCCGCAGGCATATCCGTGCCCGGAATCCCATTCTTCAAAATATTGAACAGCGCAGTATCCGACGGTGCATGAGGCAAATTGGCGCTCATCAAATTAGCAGCCATGCCATCATCGCCCTTGCCATGGCAAAACGCGCAGTGAAATTCGTATAGTTTTTTCCCTGCCGAAAGGCTCGCCGCATCTGATGGAATTTGCCCTTCCACACTGCATACCACCAGTAATATTAGTAAAAACAATCGTTGTAACATATGTTTCATAAAGGCGGATTCGCTTCCATTTTCGCATACCCGGCATTCCATGCTAAGCTAGCGGTTTGCGGAGACTTTGTGCACTATTGCTGCTAGCACTCCTCAGCTTCCCGCTGGTGACTCCACTTCTCTTTGCCAGTTCCCCTTCCAAACTTCCAGCCTGTTGCCGCAAAGATGGCAAGCACCGTTGTGGTATGGCTAACATGCAAGCGGATCAGGACGACGAATCAGCATTGAAACTAGCTCGCGGAAAATGCTCCCAGTTCCCCAACATCAGTTCCATCCCGGTTTCTTTCGACGCCGGCACTCTCAACGTTTCGCAAACCACGTTTGCCGCCATCGTTAGCCACCCTGCAATACACGCCCAAACACATGCACAGTTTCGAATTTCCTTCAACCGCTCTTCTCAAAAGCGCGGACCTCCTTCCATCGTTTCCTAACCCTTTACTGCGGCCTTTCGCACTTTGTAAACCAAAAATTAGAAAACCTTCAGGAGTTGTTTATGTTCCAATTGCCTCTCGCAAGATGTCTTGCGATATTTTTTGTTGTAATTTCTTCTATCTCAGCCCAGGAATCCATCCATTTTTCCAGCGTCAGCGGCCGCGTAACAGACCCCAGCGGTGCCGTTGTTCAAGACGCCCAAGTCACTGCTCGCCAACTCGACACCAACCAAACCGCCACCGCCAAAACCGATTCCGAAGGCCGCTTCCGCTTCCCCTATCTGAAAATTGGCCGCGTTGAAATCAAAGTCCAACAACAAGGTTTCGCCGATACGATCCGTTCCATCACCCTAACAATTGGCGCTGCGTTTGAACTCCCCATCACACTCGGCCTGGTTTCCAATGAGACCAACTTAATCGTCGATGGCCAATCCGCATTGCTTGAAACTGCCCGCAGTCAAATTGCCGGCACCGTCTCTCAAGCCGAGGTACGAAGCCTTCCCCTCAACGGCCGCAGCTTTCTCGATCTGGCTCTTCTCGTCCCAGGAGTTTCGCCAACCAACACCGCCAGCAACCAACTCTTCGCCGAAACTTCAGCCGTTCCAGGGCAGGGAATTTCCGTTGGTAGTCAGCGCAACCTCTCCAACAGTTTCATCGTGGACGGACTCTCCGCGAATGACGATGCCGCCGGACTCAGCGGCATTTTCTACGGTCTCGATGTTGTCAACGAATTCCAGGTTGTTACCTCCGGCGGCCAAGCCGAATTCGGCAGAGCTCTCGGCGGCTATATCAACATGGTCACCAAAAGTGGCACCAACGCCTTACAGGGCGATCTTTACGGCTATTTCCGCAATCAACGCTTCAACGCCGCCAATCCGCTTTCCAATACTAAGTTGCCCCTAACGCAAGCCCAATACGGTGCCAGCCTCGGCGGACCGATCAAGAAGGACCGCACCTTCCTATTTGGAAATTTTGAACAGCGCGAACTAAACCAAATCGGGCTCATCACCATCAATCCCGCAAGTGTAGCTGCCATCAATAATCGCCTTGCTGCCAGTGGCTACGAGGGCGCGCAAATATTCACCGGTCTCTATCCAAACCCAGTTCACAACACCAACGTGCTTGCCAAGCTTGATCATCAATTCAACGCCAACGACCAATTCAGTGCACGCTATAGCGCCTACGATGTTCACAGCCGCAACTCGCGCGGTGCAGGTGCGTTAAACGCCGCCTCTGCCTCCGCCGGTCTCGACAATACCGATCAAACCATCGCCCTCAGCAACGTCGTGTCCTTCTCCTCAAGGCTGGTCAACGAAACGCGTGGACAGTTCACTTACAGCAACCTCGACGCCTCCCCAACCGATCTCGTCGGCCCATCTATCAGCATTGCCGGTGTGGCCTCATTTGGTCGGCTGTCCGGTTCCCCTGCACTTCGCAATAACAAGCTTTATGAAATCGTAGACAACGTTTCCTATCAGGCCGGTTCCCATGGATTGCGTGCCGGGTTCGACTATCTCTACAACGATCTTTCCATAACATTTCCACGCTCCAATAAAGGCGCATACGCATTCTCGTCGTTGGCAAACTTTCTAAGCGGCACCTACAATGCCCTCGGTTATACACAAACCTTCGGCAACATTGTAGTGCCCCAAACCAATCCAAATATCGGTTTCTATGCGCAGGACGAATGGAAGGTTACTCCGCACTTTACGCTCAACATGGGCCTCCGTTACGATCTCCAATTCATCCAAACCATCAATACCGACCGGAACAACATCTCCCCCCGCGCCGGTTTCGCCTGGACGCCATTTGCAGCCCGCCGCACCGTGGTCCGCGGCAGCTTTGGGTTGTTCTATGATCGTGTCCCACTGCGCGCTGTAGCCAACGCACTTCTTTCCAGTGGCAATACTACCGAAATCACCAACACCAGCCAAGTGAACATCAGCCTTAGCCCAACCCAGGCCGGTGCCCCGGTGTTCCCCAACATACTTACAGCCACTCCCACCGGCGCGCTGGTGAATTTCACCACCATGAATCGAAACCTGCAGAATGCATATTCAGAACAAGGCAGCGTTGAAATTGAACACCAGTTGTCCAACCAAAGCACCATCAGCGTTGGCTACCAACATTTGAAAGGCCTGCATCTAATCATGTCTGTCAATCAAAATGTCCCCACCTGCGCCGCAGTGGGCACAAACAACGGTTGCCGCCCCAACCCCGCCTACGCAAACAACAGCCAGTACACTGCGTTGGCCGATTCCGTCTACGATGGCCTCCACATTTCATTCATCCAACGGCCCGTCCGATGGGGAAATTACCGCATCTCCTACGCTTTCTCAAAGTCGCTGAATAACGTGGGTGAAGCATTTTTCAGCGGTCCCATGGATCCCAAGAATATTTGGTTGGATTACGGCCGCTCTGACGATGATCAACGCCACCGGCTAGTTTTCAATGGCAATGCTCATACTTCCTTAAGCCGTGCGAACACGCCTTGGCAGCGCATCACTCACGGTCTCCAATTGGGCACCATGCTGCAATACTATTCGCCATTGCCCTTCAACATCACCACCGGTGCCAACACCATCCAAGGCACCGCCGCACGCGCAACCCTCAACGGCGCATTCATCGAACGCAATACAGGCATCGGTAACGATCTGTTCACGGTCAGCATTCGTGCCAGCCGCATCTTCCCGCTTGGCGAAAAAGTTCGTATGGAAGCCATTGCCGAGGCGTTCAACTCCCTCAACCATCGCAACAATCTCACTCGCAATGGTGCGTTCGGTACTGGAGTTTATCCCACCTCTCCCTCGGCCACCTTCGGGCAGATCACTTCTGTGAACGACCCCCGCTCACTGCAATTTGCGTTACGCTTTAGATTCTGATTGGAGAAAATTATGTTGCTACCTGTACTGTTCCTAATGGCCGCACACATTCAACCCGATGCCGTCACAGTTCCCTCGCGCCAGCCACAACTCGCCGTTCGAGATCAACAAGTGGCCATGGCCTTCGGTGCCGGCCCTTTCATCTACTTCACGTCCTCTCCAGATCAGGGACGCACTTTCCTGCCTCCAGTCAAAGTAGCTGAAGTGGGTACTCTGGCCCTTGGCCGCCATCGCGGACCGCGGTTGGCGATCCTCAAGGATTCAATGGTGATCAGCGCCATCATTGGCGAAAAAGTCGCCACTGGTACTCATGCCCACGGCCTTCCTGAAGCAGGTAACTTGCGAGCATGGCGCTCCACCGATCAAGGAAAAACCTGGACAACCACCAGCCTGATTAACGATGTACCCGGAGCCGCACGTGAAGGTCTACACGCCATGACCGCCGACCCCAAAGGTAACCTATTCGCCACCTGGCTTGACCTCCGCGCCGAAGGCACCAAGCTCTACGGCTCACGCTCCATGGATAGCGGCCGCACTTGGTCCAAGAATGTTATGGTCTATTCTTCGCCAGCCGGAACCATTTGCCAATGCTGCGCACCCTCGCTTGCCTCCGATGAAAAAGGCCGCATCTACGTAATGTGGCGTAACGTCCTCGACGGCTTTCGCGATCTGTATGTCACCAGTTCCGCCGACGGTTCAAAGTTCGAACCCGCCAATAAACTCGGCGAAGGCACTTGGAAACTCAATGCCTGCCCAATGGATGGCGGCGGTCTCAGCGTGGAGAACGGTAAAGTCTATTCAGCCTGGCGAAGAGATGGCGATGTGTTTCTTGCCGAACCCGGTAAACCCGAAAAGCTGATTGGAACAGGGAAAGACGTTGCGATGGTGAAAAGCAAGCTTGGCACATTTGTAGCGTGGACCAAGGATGGCGGAATTCAACTCATGTCGCCAGCTGCGAAAGCCCCCGTACAAATAACCACTGAAGGCGCATTCGTAAACCTTTTGGCACTGCCCGATGGGTCCGTGGTCGCCGCCTGGGAAGCCAATGGCTTCATCGAGACAAGACGCATTGATCAGTAATTCAGCAACGCAATAGAACTCGCGCGGGAGCCCCGTCCGCTCCCCGCAACTTCAACGGCAAACAAACCATCTCATAATTCCCCGCAGGAACTTCCCCAAGGTAGAGCCCCTCCACAACCCAAATCCCAGCAGACAGCATAGCCACATGTGTG
>JAYUSZ010000349.1:0-8244 GCA_043755435.1 Bryobacterales bacterium
CGCTCGCACACACGGCGAGAGCCTTTGGGTGGAAGCCTCGCGTGGTGAAACGCGTGGTTATGGCGAAGGCTGCCCTCGCCCCTACGTCACCGGCGAAACACGAGCATCCGTCAAGAAGTGGTTGGGCGTCTGGGCCGAAACCATTCAGACGAACTGTGTAAGTTTTGAAGCGCTGAAAGTTTGGCTGGCGGAACACACCGCCGAAGCAGACGCATCGCCTTCGGCATGGTGCGCAATCGAATGTGCACTGCTTGATCTGTGCGCAAGGGAACGCGGGCAATCGGTTGAAGCAATGTTAGGCCTGGCACCTCCTGGTGGACCGCATGTTTATTCTGCAGTTCTTGGGAATGATGAACCGTGGAAGACGCGCCTCATCATCGACCAGTACTGCATTGTGGGCCTGACCGATTTCAAAGTTAAGCTGGAAGGCAACTTGGAAGTTGATAGCCAGAAGCTGCGCAGCATTGCCGAGTTAACAGCCTGGCACAACGTGAAGAGCTACCGGGTTCGCGTGGATGCCAACAATCTTTGGGCTGAGAATCCAGAACAAGCCATTGATTACTTACGCGCGCTGGATTGCGATTTCTTCGGCATTGAAGAACCTGTGAAGCCAAGGGACGCCAAGCGCCACAGCCAGATGAGTGTGGAGTTGGGCATTCCCATTATCCTGGATGAAAGCCTTTGCACCATGGCCGATCTTGAACTTTACGACGGGCTTCCTGGACAGTTCATTGCGAACCTGAAAGTCTCACGAGTCGGCGGCGTACTGCGCGGATTAAAGCTTGTTGCAGCGATTCGCAAGCGCGGTTGGCCCATCATCATTGGTGCACACGTTGGCGAAACTTCGGTACTTACTCGTGCAGCAATGCTGATTGCAACAGCGACAGGGGACTTACTGGTTGCTCAAGAAGGTGGGTTCGGCTCCCGGCTTGTGGAACGCGAACCAGCAAGCCCATGCCTGAAGTGGGGCCGCAAAGGGCAATTGGATCTGCGTCGTCCTTATGCGGAAGTTACCACCGAAGGCCTGCAACTAACGTGGCCAAACGTCTGGGAAGCCGGTTGGGGCCTGAAGTGCCGGCCTACTAGTAAAGGTTGGGCGGAAACGGAAACAGTGGGAGTCCAAACAATGTCCGATGGAGTGGACATTCATCACCGTACTTGGGGGCCGGAAACAGGGTCCGATGTGTTAGTAGTGCTGCATGGCGGCATGAGTCATTCTCTTTGGCAACGGCCACTGGCCGAAGCTATCCGCAAAAATTCCACCATGTCTGTGTTCGCACCGGACCGGCGTGGCTGCGGCTTGAACGCCAATCGTGGCGACCTGGCAAGCGCCATCAGAACCATTGACGATGTGCTGGAACATCTACGAATACTGGCCACCCGGTTCGATCGCATCCATTTAGCGGGTTGGTGCCAAGGAGCGCAGTACGCCGCCGGGGCTGCTGAGCGATTGCAGAAGGAGGGGTCACTGGCAACCCTGCTGCTGATTACTCCCGGCTTGTTCTGGAATGCGCGATTCCGCTCCGTAATCGATATGACCGAACGAGTGGTACAGGCATTGATCGAGCACTTCAAACTTGCACCAGGGCGGGACGAAGCGTTCGTCCCCATACCACTCCAAGCAACAGACTTCACGTTGACTCCAGACGGTCTTGATTTCATTGATGCCGATGCGCTGAAGACAATGGAAATTACGCTGAAGTCGGTGCTGGTGATGGACGAAGTGCAGGAATGTTCCTGGGAATCCATCCTAGGAGTGCGGCTGCCGGTTTTCGCGTTGACTGCGACGAACGATCGGATCGTGGACAACAACAAAGTTCGAATGTTCCTTGACCCGCTGTTCCGTCTGCCGGGCAATCACATTATGGAATTGGAAGCGGGACACGCAGTGCAATTTGAGCGGCCAGAGGAATTGGCTGCGGCTTTGCTGGATTTCATTGGGAAAACGACAGTGGTAGGCAAATCGGAACGTCTGCTTGCAAGCGAGCTGGCAGTGTAACTGCCAGCTCTCAAATCCAGATCTCAAACTAACTTCGGAACAATATACGGTGCTCGATATTCCCGCGTCAGCATCTTATTCGCTTCCGGATCATTCTTCACCGTCCACGTCTTCTCATCCCAATGCAACGTTCGCCCCAGGCGGTAGGAAATGTTCGCAAGATGCATTAGCACGCAGGACATGGCACCTTCTTCAATCTCAGCATTCAGATCTTTCCCTTGCCGGCTGCGGACCCCTGTGATGAAGTTTTCAAAGTGTCTGTCGCGTTCAGTCCTGCCCGGCCCTGGCGTTCCAGCAGCACCCATGAAGCTGTAGTACTTGTTGTAATTGTCAATCACCAAGTACCCTTTGGACCCGTAGAAAGTATTGCCGATTGTATTGCCCGGGCGTTCCCCGTTGATTCCGGCTTCGTGATTGCTATACCAGTGGCGCACCTCGAAGGTCATCATCTTCGGCTTGCCATTCACGTTGAACTCAAACGAAGAAGTGATCGTGTTCGGCGTTTCCTGATCGTCGTCGAACATGAACTTGCCACCAATGGAGCTAACCTTCGTTGGATGAACCACACCCAAACCCCAGCGCGCAATATCCACTTCATGGATTCCCTGGTTGCCAAGATCGCCGTTACCGGTGTCCCAAAACCAATGCCAGTTGTAATGAAAGCGGTTCTTAGTAAATGGCCGTAGAGGCGCTGGTCCAGTCCACATATCGTAATCCACTCCAGGCGGCACAGGCTCAACAGGAGTTTTTCCAATGGTGTTGCGCGCCTTGAAACACAAGCCGCGCGACATGTAGATTTCCCCAAACTCTCCTTCTCGCATTTTCTGCACAGCTTCCTGCAAAGCTGGGGAGGAACGGCTTTGGCTACCCATCTGCACCATGCGATTGTATTTGCGAGCCGCAGCTACAATTTGCTTCGATTCAAATACGTTATGCGAGCAGGGCTTTTCAACGTAAACATCCTTACCTGCTTGACAGGCCCAAATGGTTTGCAGTGTATGCCAATGGTTTGGGCTGGCAATGGAAACCGCGTCTATGTTCTTATCCTCAAGCACCTTGCGAATGTCGCGGAACACGGGCGCCGCTTTTTTCTCTCGCTTCTGCAGGGCACCAACGAAACGTTCTGAATGCGAATCATCCACATCCACCAGCGCAGCCAGTTCTACGTTAGGCTGCGATGTCCAGGCACCCATGTGGCTGTTTCCGCGGCCACCGCATCCAACCACCGCCACACGCACAGTTTCATTGGCACTTTTTTGGGCCCGAACCACCTTGGTAGCCACTGCCGCACCCATTAAGAAATAACGTCGATTCATCTGTCTCCATAGGCAGCAAATAAAGCCGTCCCTCGGGCATTATACAGCGGAATGTGCGTGGAATGTGGGACTCTATTTTGCCGTAAGTTCTCGATATTCTACTTTTCTCAATCCGGCTTCTGTTGAATATGTCGCGAACCCAAGAGGTGTGGAAAGATCAATCTCGCCGGCGCGAAGTCCCACTCGACGCCCTTTGATGTCGGCGTCAATCACCAGTGCCTCATCAATCCAACCTTGGATCCGGTTTTCAGTAACTGCCAATCGGAACTTATACCAACGCCCCTCCGTGAACTCACGCATCGTGGAGGTATCGTTCTCTGAAGCATCGTCTCCATCAAGGCTGGAAAGCCCCACCACTGAACCGCCCCAACCACCGTTGATCCACGAACAGAACGAATCCTTAACGGGAAAGGTAATGCCGGCGAAGAAGTCATTGCCATCCAACCGTGCGGCTTCAAAGCGAATCTCGTAACCAGAGAGTGGAAAATCACCAGCCCAGGTGACCCCAGTCAATCGCCCTTTGCCGATCAGTATCATGCTGTCCTTAACTTGGACTTTGCCATGACCCTTGAATTGCGTTTCCTTCCAACCCTTGAGCGATACGCCGTTGAACAGAGGAATCCACTGTTGGCCGACCATGCTGATGGGAGCCGAACAAGCCAAGCTGACGGCCAATGCGAAACGAACGCAAATCATGGCTTCATTATATTTGCTTGCAACTCTTAAAGTTTTCAAAAACAATTCCCGATCCTCACCATTTTTTCCGCACTTAACAACTGAAGGCTTTTCGGTTAGCGTCGGTTGATTCCTTACGCCTGCAAACCAAATTAGGAGAAAGTCTTCAACGGAGGGTGCGTTTATGTCAGAACCATGAGCTTGAGAGTACGACTCTTCGCCCTTGGGTCTCCGGCTGGGACACTGGTCAACTTCACCCTCGCACCGATTTGAACGCGGCGTCAACAGGTTGCGTCAGAATGGGCTGTATCACCTCCAACCCTGATCCAGCAGGTTCCTGGATCTACTAGGATCTCGTCACCACCCCTGGCACTTCTCCTACATGTTGTCATTTTGGCTTGGGATAAACCCAGATACCTCAGCAAATGCAGCAGCCCCACTCACTCGTCTGCAGTTCCTTGGCTGCAACGATCCTTATGTCTTGATGATGTCAGTGTGGATTCAGCTAGCGGGCCGGAACCGTAACATCTCGGCTCATGCCAGTTGCCATTGGAGGACAAGTTATCATCACTTCAGCGAAGCCACAAACTGGTTGATGTCCAATGCCTCCACTCCAGGAGACAGCACTTTACTTTTTGGCGCGCTTCGAGATACCTGGTGAACCACCGTACGCTGTACTCTCGCATTTTCCCCCATAGCGCTCCGCAAGGAATTCATCGGACTCGCCATCCCTGGATGAACCGTTTTCGAGGCCTTGCATTCAACCATGTGAACCAAGCCACCAGCTCCCGGAAAAAGAAAGTCCACTTCCAGGCCCTGATGATCACGAAAATAGTACAGTTCCTTTCGCCGCCCACGATTGATTTGGCTCTTCAAAATCTCACCAGCAGTGAATCCCTCAAACAACGTGCCAAGAAAAGGAGAACGGTCCAATTCTTCCTTCGACCGGATACCCAATAAATGGCAAGCCAGACCCGAATCGGTAATGTACACTTTGGGCGACTTCATCAACCGCTTTCCAAAGTTTTCAAAATAAGGAGAGACCAACATGATTTGTCCGGTAATCTCCAGGATGTGCAGCCACTCATTAATAGTGGGAACGCTAACCCCAAGCGGTCCCGCCAAATCAGACCGGTTCAACACCTGCCCATGACGGGCGGCCAGGAATGCCAAGAACCGCCTGAATGTTCCCAGATCACGAATATTAGTAATGGCCCTGACGTCACGCTCCAGATAAGTTTGTATATAGGAACTGAACCAAAGATCGCGTGATGCCGGACGCGCCAGCACTTCCGGATAACCGCCAAGCAGGATGCTTACACGATCGCTTTCCGCCAAACTCATTGGCAACAATTGCAGGATCGCCGCCCGGCCAGCCATCGATTCACTAACGCCCTGCATCAACGGAGCTTCCTGCGAACCAGTAAAAAGCCACTGCCCCATCTTCCGCGGACTCTTATCTATCAACGTACGAATAAAATCGAACAGCTCAGGAACATTTTGAATTTCATCGAACAAAACTGGCGGCTTCAATTCCTCCAGTAGGCCACGTGGATCAGACCGTGCACGCGCCTGAACGTCAGGATCCTCAAGCAAAATATATTTCGCCTTTGGAAATTGGCGGCGCAAAACAGTTGTTTTCCCGGTACGTCTCGGACCAGTTAGCACAACCGCAGGGAACCCATGCGTAGCATCCGCAATCGTCCTTTGGATCTGCCGTACAGAAAATCGCATATGAGAAGTTTAAACTATCACTTTAAAAAACTCAAACCTAACGAGTCAAAAAAAACGCACCCAACCCATATAAAACTTCCAGGCTCTCAATCAAAGATGGTGGCAGACCGTGACTCTGGATTGGATAGAGAGAGGACTGGGGCCTCAGGTCATTTCGGTGCGCTGAAGGAAAAATAAGGTGCGCGTACTCTGTCCCTGAAAGCGGGTAAGTGGCATTGCCTGGACTGCAAACGGCAGTTTCGGCAACGCTTTCCTGGGATCTTAAAGGCCAGCATGCCACCGAAGCATTCCGCATGATGATCTATCGCCAGCATCTGGACGGGATCAATTGAAGCAAACTGGGCATGCGGGAAAAAAATTCCGAGAGCGGCCTAGCCATCGATGCCCGGGAATTCTGGGCATGGATGAGCCCTGTATCTTAAATCGTTTCCCGCACTGCAACCCATGTACCATTTCAAGCAGCGGCTCAGTTCTTTATTGCTGATCAAGAACCGTACGCGAAAGCAATGCCAAACATTGTTCCTCAATACCAGCATCCGTTCACGCGCAATAATGGGATCACCGAAGGTTCCCATAATAAGATGGAGTTGATTACAAGGCAGGCTTTCAGATTTAGAAACTTTTCCGAACTACAGGCTTAAAGCGAAGTGCCATGTGGTTAAAACGATTCAGATTCATGGAGTGTCCCCTATATTTGGCGTAGAGCCGTCATATGAGAAATCTAAAGTGCCACTTTAAATTTCTCAAAACTCTACCAGTTGATATATTCGGGAAAATGGTGGGCGCGCACGGGTTCGAACCGCGGACCCCCTCGGTGTAAACGAGGTGCTCTAACCAGCTGAGCTACGCGCCCTGACCTTTCCATTGTACCTTGTTCGCGGCCCTCAGGAGCCCCCCCTGAGTTAGTGGCTGAGCTCCCAGACTCTTTAACACTTCCAAACTCCTCCGTTCTCAATGTTGTTGGCCACGGAGTCGGTAGCAATACACGGTGGATTGCGCTGCATCCAATGCCGCAAATAGAAAAAATGGAATCCCTGTTTTGCAAAGTTACTGCCCCGGGAAAGCAGATGCGTCCAACCCAGGAATCAGTTTCAGCGCGTTCTTGTAATACAACTTGCGCAACACATCCTCCGGCAAGTCCAACCCATACATTTGCCAAAACGCATGACGCCGCCGGTAGTAATCGAAATACTCATCGGCAGTTTCCAAAACTCGGAAGTAGTAATGATATTCAAACGGCTCCCAAGTATCCTTCCCAAAGAACACGCGGTCCTGATACTTGATAAACCACTGCTTTGCGAATCGCGGCTGACGACCCAACTCTGCCAGCACCGCGCCAATCTCCGTATACATATTCGGCATCTCATCCATCAACTTGCCCAGTTGCGCCAAGTCGCCTCCCAGCCAGCCAAGATGCGCGTTAATGAACTTCACTTTCGGATGCCGCTTGAACATGCGCCGCTGTTCGTCCATCATCGTCTGCCAAGTCGGATAGCGATCAGCAGGCCGCGCGCGCGATGGAAATTGCTTCAACTCCAGCCAGCGTTCGTTGTTCTTGTCTGGCGGCAAAAAGAACTGGCTCGGCTCTGCCGTGTGAATCAGCACTGGCAAGTTGTACTTGGCGCACATCTCAAAAGCCTTGTCGAAACGCGGGTCATCCACGTGAATTCGGTTCCCCTTCGTGTCCTTCCGGTCCATACCAAAATCCTTAAAAATCTTCAAACCCTTGGCGCCGTACTGGAAATCCGCTTCCAATTGATTGGCCACTTTATCGGCATAGCCAGGGGCATCAATATCGCTGAAATCGAAGTTCGCGAACACCACAAATCGCTTCGCGTATTTCCCCTTAGCCATGTTGTCCACAGCCTTACGCAGACGCTGCCCATAGCTGCCACTCAAGTTCACCATCACTTGCAGATTCAGCTCATCCATGTCCTTCACCAGCTTGTCCAACTGCGCTTCAGGCATGTCGCCGCGCTGATGATTGTGCACATCAACGAAAGGGAACTTGGCCCGCTTCACTGGGTTTTGCGGAACCACCAACCCACTCTTGGGCGTGTACTCTTCAATGGACATCTGCAGCTTTTCATCACCCGTGGGCTCTCGCCTCCGCTGCGGTTCTCCCGTTTGAGTTGCTGGAGCCTGCCCAGCTTGTGTCTGCGCCGGAGGCGGTTGTGCGAAGGCAAGTCCTACAAGAGCCATCGAAAGAATACAGTTCAACTTCATATTTGTTGAGTATAACTAAGCCGCGCTCCGAAAACGGTCCTTCAAGATTGGCCGTTGGTCCTAGTCGCGTTCATCCGGGGCCCAAATTCAGAATCCAAGGGCCCCCATAAACCCCAATCACACCCCATTTCCAATCTCTAACCAGCATTCCCCAAAGCACTTACCCGCGCTTCCAACCCAGCCCCCTTCCCCTGCCATGAGACAATCCACCCAAGGAAAAATCCATGACATCTTCCGCAATCTCAGCCAAAATATCCAACACCCACAAATTCGGCTTCTACGCCAAACAAGCCG
>JAYUSZ010000350.1:0-53061 GCA_043755435.1 Bryobacterales bacterium
AACACAACGGGCATTGGCGGCGGTTACGGAGTTGATCACCGATCGCGATCATTAGCCGCATCGTTCGGAAAGTTCCTTATACATGGAATCGGTGGGAAACATCCCGAGCCGCCATGCGATAGCGGTTTTCCCTTTTGATTGAGAAGTTCGCATGGTAATGCACGGCAGCTCGATCTTGGCTTCTTCAAGCCAAGTTTAGAAATAGCCAGTGGCTAATTCCGGTTTCGCTTCCAAAGCAAGCTTCCAGCAACTTCTGGCTTCGGCTTCATTACCCTGACTCATCATGGTATGGCCCAGGTTTAAGAACGCTTCGGCGAATTCTGGACGCTCGTTGATGGCTTCCTGATAAAGTCGCGCCGCATCTTCAAAGTGGCCTTGGCGATGCAGAAGAAGCCCCGTGTTGTAGAACAACTCCGCTCCACGTTCACCCATATCGATCAGGCGGGCCTGATGTTCCAGTGCGTCCTCGTTGTTCTTCAGTTCGATCGCAATAGCCGCAAGGCCACGGAAGGCATCCAAGGAGTCTGGAGCCAACGCGAGAAGATTTTGATAGGTCTGCTTGGCCGCCTCGAAATTACTGGATTTCCATTGCGCCAAACCGAGGTTGGCAATAGCATCCTGCCAATCGTTCTTCTTCTTCAAGCAAGCTTCAAAAGCTTCACAAGCTCCTCGCCAGTCCTGCCGCTCCAGGCGCAGATAACCGAGGTGAAACCATGCCTGCTCCCAATCCCCTTCTTTTGAACAAACCTTTTTGTAAAGTTTCTCAGCATCTTCCTTACTGCCCAGTTCTTCAAGAACAGTGGCCAAGTTAAACAATAGATCTGGAACGTCAGGGGTAATTTGAAGGGCCTTTTCGTAGGCATCTTTTGCACCCTTGAAATCCTTGCTTTCCTGACGCGCAATTCCCAAATTGAGGAATGCCTGCTTGGCATCAGGACGAATCCGAATAGCCTGTTCCAAAGCTTTTGCCGCTTCAGCGGGCTTCTTCACTTTTTGCAAGGCTACGCCCAGGTTGAAGCTGCGTTCAAAATGGTCTGGGCTAATTTGCACCAATTTTTCGCAATGCCGCACGGCCGCTTCAAAGTCGCCTTGCAGGAAAGCGCAGGTGGCCATTCCTTCCAGGGCAGCTTCTGAACTGGAATTCAGGTGTAACAATCGCTCTGAATATTTCTTCAACGCAGCATCGTCTTTGCGAGCAACGGCAATAGCTACCAAGTTGGTGAGTGCGTCTTCAGAGTGAGGGTGCTTCTGCAGGAATGACTCAAACACTGGCACGGCTTCATCGAATCGCCACAACATTTGGAGGGAAACGGCTTTGGAAAACTTAGCGGTTTCATCTTCGGGACGGTTGGATAAGTACTTGTCCAGAAGGGGAAGCGCCAATTCCGCTTTCCCTAAATGCAATAGGCAGACGGCCTGCCCTAATTGCGCTTCTATGCGCTTTGGTTCGTTTGCGATGACCGCCTCAAACCGGACGTTTCCTTGCTCCCACTGGCCTGTCTTTTCCAGGCAAACCGCCAGGTTATACATGGCCGCACCATTGCGCGGAGACAGTTCTACCAGCTTTGTGTAGCTGGCGGTTGCCTCGGTCCAGTTCTCCAATTCGCAAAGAACGTGGGCGCGAGCCGCCAGGATCTCTGGATTGTTGGGCGCAATGACTACTGCTGCGTCCAATTCCTTCAATGCTTCTTTCGGCTTTCCGTCAAGGTGCAGGGACACGGCTCGTGCCAGCACTGACTGCGATTCGGAATCACCGGAAACTTCCCTTGGAAAACCGGCTTTAGATAGTTTTTGTTTCAGACTCATTTTTTTACACTCCCGGATGAAATAGTTTCGTAAGGTGCGATTAGCGCACAGAGACGGCCGAATGCATCATTGTTGTGAGTTAAGGAAACGCGGAAAACCCGTGATTCTTCACCTCGCCCCGAAAATAATCCGACGCCACCAAATTTAAATTTGTCATCGGTGAAAGAGTCAACAATTTGGCCTTGCACCGAAGTCGTAAAGGAATTTCCAGCAACATCAACAGAAATAGTGAATATGGAATCGCCACGGTGCGTAATGGGAACCGGGATGAATTGCGATTTCATCTTCCGGCCTTCTATCACCGCGTAACGCTCCAAAGAAACTGTGGGCACCGGGCCCGGTCTTGTAATCACCAGCCGGCCCGCATAGTAATTATTCAAATCAAGCGAACGAAACACCCAGCCCATGGAGTGCCGATCCAGGCTGGCTGTCAGTTCAAAGTGGTAGTCGATCATGGACATGGAAGGAGTAAACAACGCCAGTTGTCCGACGCGTGCAAGTCCAGTTTTGTCATAACTCCATGTGTTTGCCCAACCCTTCCGGCCAGCCCATTGGGAAAGTCCGGAATGAAAATCTTCTTCATGTGAAATTGCTGCCCGGAAGGCAACGCGCTGCTTAAATTTTTCCCAACTGTCGGCTTGATCTGGCGCCTGGCCGCCCAAGGAGATCTGCGGTGGCGTGGCACGCAGGGGCGTTTCTTCTTTTACTGCTTCCGCCTGTTCGCTAGTGATAGGGCTACTTGGTTTAGCATATGCGTCGTAAGCCGGTTCCTTTGGATTCGCCATTTCCACAACCTGCATGGGCACAGCCACCGGCTCGACTGGTTTCTTTGGTGTCCCAGCAGAAGTGTAAAGCCAAACCCCAATAATGACCGGAAGACTGAGCATGATCCATTTCAGATCTGCCGGTGCTTTTAGCCAGAAAAGAGAAAACCCGGCGGATGGCTTCTTTTGTTCCAGGCTGCTGCGCAAAGAGTTTTCGACAGATCTTTCGTTGAACTTAAAGGGCTCCACCGAAAGACCGGAGCTCGGCTTTTTGCCTTCCACCAGCACCTGCACTAACCCTACCGACGTAGCGTTCGCCTTCGCGCGTGAGTACTTGACGTTCTTCACAACCGGCAGTGATACCAGATCTGCGAAGGGCGGAATCGCCTCCTTCTTGACAATTTGTTGAATCGATTCCCAATCCAATTCCGGCTCAATGGCTAGAGTTGAAATTGCAAGAAGACTACCAGCTTCGATTGAAATTGGGGCCAGTGAGTTAGTGGCAAAAACTCTTAATGGAATTGCTTCACCGGTCAAGTCCAAAGACAGTATCGTCTTTGATACAACCAGCCCATTCGTTTTCCGAATATACAGTGACTTCGATCCTATTCCAAGTAGGTCCGGCGGACAAATTGCCGGCCTCATGAAATAGGAACGCATTGCCCCATTCTGCTCGTGCCCGGAATCTCGTCTTGCAGTTGGAAGAAAGGGCTCGCAATCATCAAGTCCCGCTAACGGCAGGGCGGGCACTGTTCTGTAGCGTTTTATAGCTGCGGCAAATCGAGGCGAAGATTCAGTTGTCGGAAGCCAGCCGTTCAATTCTGCTGGCTGCAAGTTCCCGGGTGCCGGTTTTGCTTGAAACACTGCTAAAGTAAATTGCTGTTCAACCAGGCCCGGGCCTACGCTGCTTTCAATAACCGGGGAAAATGTGAAGAAGTTTCTGATCGGATATGTTGGTTCGCCGTGCTCGATTACACTTTTAGGTTCCTTGCCGTTTTGAATGGAAGGAAGGAATGTGTTTTCTACCGATCCGGCAAATGGTGGTGCGTCCAAATTACTTTCGACTGGTTCGTCCTCGGCCAATTTGGATAGTTGGCGAAGTTTTGGTTGCCGGAGTGCCCAAGGAAGGGGGCTTGCTGCTGGTTCTTCCAAGACGGGTTCGACAAAAGAAAGATCGAACAAGATAGTGTCCGTTTCGGCGGTCAACCCAAAGCCAGTGTGCAATTCCAGATTGTTGTTGAAAGCCAGAAGGCTAGGGAAAAGAATTGTCCATTGCTGCGCGGATGCTTGTTCTTGTTGCCTCTGCAAATTTCTTGACGTAATCACGGCGGACCAGTCAACGAGCCCTGATACAGGTGGCGGTGGAATTTCCAAATCGCTTTCGATAACTGCGCGCAATGGCAGGACCCTGGGTTGCTGCAGGGGCCATTGCACAGTGCTTGCCGTTGGGGCTTCTCCGTTGGTGGTGACAAAGGAGAGATCGAATAAGATAAAGTCCGTTTCCTCTGCTAGAGCAAAGCCGGTGCTCAATTCCAGACTGTCGTTGAACGGCAATAAGCTAGGCTGAGAAATGGTCCATTGCTGCACGGATGTTTGCGTCTGTTGCCCCTGCAAACTTCTGGACGCAATAACGGCGGACCACTCAGCGAGCCCTGATACAGGGGGTGGTGGAACCTCCAAATCGCTTTCGATAAACGCGCGTAGTGGCCGGATCCTGGGTTGCTGGAGGGGCCATTGCACGGTGCTCGTCGTTTGAGATTCTCTGCAGGTTGTGAAAACGGAGAGATCGAAAAAGGTACAGTCCGTTTCCTCTGCCAGAGCAAAGCCGGTGTGCAATTCCAGATTGTCGTTGAACGCCAATAAGCTAGGCTGAGCAACGGTCCATTGGTGGGATGCTGGCTGGAGTAGGTGCTGCTGCGAACCTCTGGCCGCGATGAAAGTAGTTTGTTCCACCAGCCCCGAAACAGAGGGCGGAGGCAGCTTTAGATCGCTTTCAACAACTGCTTGAAGTGGCTTGAATCTTGGTTGAGGGAGTCCCCATACAAGCGGATCGGTTGTTTGCAATCCCACGCTTATTTGTGCGAAGGAGAGTTCAAGCAACATAGCGCCGCTTTCCGCCAACGCAAAGCCAGTATCCAATTCCAGACTATCGCTGAAGGGAAGAATCCAGGGGTAGGGGATTGCCCATTCTGCAGAGGCCTGTTTCGGTGGACTCGCTTTCAAACTTCTGGCTGCAATGAAGATGCTGCTATCTCTTGGCCCTGCTATGGGAGGCGGAGGCATCTTCAAATCGCTTTCAATCATTGCGCGCAGCGACAGTATCCCTGGCTCCAGGATTCCCCATGTCAGCGGATCGGTTGCTGGCGCAGCATTGTTTGCATGGATAAAACGAAGATCAAATTGAATGTCCCCAGTTCCCGCCAGTGCAAGACCCGTGGGCGCGGATAGGGGGCCGTTAAACGACAGCAGCCTATACGCAACAGTTTTCCATTCCTCTGACGCAGCTTTTAGTTGGTGTTGCTTCAAACTTCTGGACGCAATAAAGATATTTCTTTCCAACGGCCCCGCTACAGGGGGCGGCGGCATCTTCAGATCACTTTCGATGGATGCAGTCAGTGAGAGAACTCTTAACTGCGGATTCGGCCACGTTAGTGGATCTGCTGCCTGCCATTCCCAGCAGGCTATCCTGGGTTCAACACTTAGCGGTACTTCGCCAGCTTCGGCAACTTGTAGTTCCAGCTTGGATTGCAAACCGTCTCTGAATACCAACAATCCAGCAGACGGAATTGCCGTTTCTTCAGACGCAAGCTGAGGTTGGTGAGCTTGCAGACTTCTGGGGGCAACAAAAATACTTCGATCCACCGGTCCGAATACAGGAGGCGGAGGCATCTGTAAGTGACTTTCTATTCCGAATTGGAGAGCAGGTAGAGATTCAGTAACCTTTTGCCAGGATTGGAACTGTATGTGAGATGTTGAATTCGCAACTGTTCCTGCTCGCCCGAAAATGGGGAAAGAGATTGCTGCGCTTCCCGCGATTGGTGGCGGAGGCGCAGTCAAATTGTGTTCAAAAGCCAGGTTGAGCGAAGGCACCCATGGCTCAGGATTCTGCCAGCTTAAGGGTAGACTTAGTCCCCGCAGAGAACTCTGTACATTTCTCAGTTGACCTTCGGAAACCGGCATCTCAACTGGTCCACATCTTTTTCTCCGAAGGACGGCCCCTAGTTTCAATGGCGCAAATTTGACTTGCGCTGAAAAACCGGAAAACTCTAAACCCTGTATTAGCTTCGGTTTACCAAGGACAGCTATCGGGAAGAATTGGCTTATTACGTCATGCTCAAGGTTTGAAACCGTGGGTTTCAATAATACTTTAGAGCTTCGGCTAGCAGTTGGTGGAGGTGCCGCAATTACTTGCTGTGGTGGAGGACTCGCCAGTTCAGCCAGAGCATCAAACAAAAGTTCATCGGAGGGGCTTTCATCGCTGGGTTCAGGCTCGTTACTAGCCCCCGGAGGCACTTGCCACACAGTGCTGCCGTTGTTAGCTTTGGTCTTCAAAACAGAGGATGGCTGCGAGATCGGTTCCGGATCTGTGTTCATGCTGGTTAGGGCATCAAACAGGAGATCGTCCGAAGGACTATCCTCTACTCTTTCGCGAGAATCCAGTTTGTGCTGATCAGGCGGGAAATCGCGAACAGCTTTCCCGGATCTTGTTGTTGTCTTATGGGCGCCGGATCCGGCCATGTGATGCGCCGATTCAAGAGCTGCGGAGTAAGCCGAGGTATCCGTTGCATTCTCTTGCTTCGATTCCGCCAGGGTGGTTTTGGCCAGTTCCTTTAAACTACTGGAGCCCCGGTGCACGCGCGTGTTCTCGCCTGACCGTCCACCCAAAAGACGCTCCATCGCCATGATGGATTGCTCCTTCATGTACTGCCTGCGATGGTCGTCCGAGCAGAACTCGGCGTCTTTCAGGCGCCGGAAGATCGGAATTGATTTCTTGCAGAATATACACTGCATCGTTAAATGGTCAGAGGACTGCTACTGTCCATAGTAGGGAAGGATGGTGACTTTTAGAACGCAGTAAAGCACTTAAGACGGCAGGGAATATTGCAGATACCCTAGTGGAATTCTAGAGCGATAACCTTAGACCGCCGACTTTATGACTAGATCGGAACGCCTAAAGACCGCATCATCGATATGCACTCCAAGTCCTGGACCTGGCGGGAGTGGGAATTCTCCACCAACGGGAGCCAAATCCGGAGTGATGATTCCAAGGTATTCTTCACCGTAATGACGCCTTACTGTTTCCAAAATTCTAAGGTTCGGCAAGTTTGCGGCTAGATGGAGCGAAGCAGCATGGAGTACCGGTCCTCCGCAGTTGTGCGGAGCCACCGGTAAATAGTGCGTTTCGGCCATCGTGGAGATTTTCTTAGCTTCAGAAATGCCACCTGTCCAGCAAATATCAGGCATAATAATCCTGGCCGCCCGGTTCTTCAGCACTTCCCGGAACCCCCAGCGCGTCATCAATCTCTCCGAAAGGCAAAGCGGGAGTTTCGTGGATCCGGCAAGCTCTGCATATGCTGCCAGGTTGTCTTGAGGAAGCATCTCCTCAAGCCACATTGGTTGAAGCGGTTCAAGTTCCTGGGCAATCTGGATGGCTGCGGGCAGCGACCAGAAACCATGGAATTCCATAGCAACTTCCATTTCCAGTCCGAATTCCTGCCGAATGAGCCTCAGCGGCTCCAATCCCTTGCGCATTTGCGAAGCAGTGATGAAATTGCCTCGCGTCTGGCGGGCGATATCATCAAATGGCCAAATCTTCATGGCCCGAATGCCGGAGGCAATCAGAGACTCGGCCAAACGAACCGGTTCGGTAAGGAAATCCAGTCGATCGTAGCAGGTGTTGTAGGTAGGGATGGTGTGGCGGGATGCACCGCCCAACAACTTGTAAATGGGTTGATTGGCCACTTTCCCAGCCAAATCCCAAAGTGCGATATCGACGGCGGAGATGGCGCGCATTTCAGCGCCTGCCCAACCTGAGTAAGACACGGCTAGAAACATGTCGGCCCAAAGTTTGTCGATTTCGGAGGGATCTCTGTTTAAAAGGATCGGAGCCAGGGTCTCAAGAACCACGGCACCTTCAGCCGCAGGATTCGGGTAGGTTTCCCCTAATCCAATCAAACCTGTGTCTGTGTGGATGCGAACCCACAGCCATTTGATGGGGCCTGCGTGGACGGTGATGCCGCCGGCAAGCTGAAGTGTTTCTACCTTAGTGATTCGCAAAGTTAACGAAAGGCTGTTCTGTTATAGAGCTTCGGGCATTGACAATCCGGACTTCAAAAGCGCTTTGGTCAATACTTCTCCGCTTACGCATTCAGCGATTCCGCGTGAGATGGATATTTCGCAAATCAACAAAGCTCTGGCGCGATCCAGCATCTTCTTCTCCCGGAAAGAGAGCGGTTTTTCCTGCTGAATGATAATGAGTGTTTTGAAGACTTCTGCTACAGCAAGCAGTCCGCCAAGCCGCATTTTATCTGAGTTTTCTTTGAATCGGTCTTTCCAATCGGCGGTCAGCTTAATGGAACCGTCAGAGAGGAATGCAAGGACTCTGCTTACATCCGTCACTTTGGTTACTTTTCGCAATCCCACTTCGCCTGCGTGGGAAAAAGGCACCATTACTGTCAAACGATTTGTAGCCAATCGGAGGAGGTAAAACCGCTCCATCTGCGCCCCAAAATTGCGGCTGCTGATGTTTTCAATCACCCCAACGCCGTGGTTCGGATAAACAACTCTCTCACCAATTTGAAAGGTCATGCTTGGACCCAATACCTTTGTAAACGATATTTAACAACTTGGAATAGCTTGGTTGAATTGTAAGGTGACGGTAAAGATTCGTCAAGTAGGAAAATGTTACATAAACCCTAGACCTGCTTCAGGTTTTGGATATGTCCCTATAGAATAGGGGGATTACTTGTGACGTTTCATCAACTTGCGAAAATAAAATGAATCCGAAGCCCAAACAAAGAAATAAATAAATTATCTAAAGTTTCAGCGGACCAGGAGGCATGACTATACACCTCCTGCGGGTGCTGTAATTCCTGGCCATTTCTAGTACCGGAAAAACGTGGGGGTTGCGGCAGAATTGTGTGATTATCGACAACCTAAAAGGAGGGGGATTCAGGAACTTTTTCAATGACTCATACCCCCTAAAGGGGCTATTGTTTCAGGAGGGTGATGGTCTCAATCGAATCCATCCGCGGAAACGCACGATCCATATAGTCGTTTGCTTCCAGTTCCATTCGCTTGGGGTCCGGGCCATTTCCTGTTGGTGGATGATCTCCGTAAAGGAAGCTGAGCTTGTCAGCCACCTCCATACCCTCCACCACTTTCCCGATCGGTGCGAAGCCGTCTTTATCCAGCGCGAGATTGTTTTTCAGATTAATGAAAATTTGCGAAGTTCTGGTTGCCGGACCACGGGCTGCAAAGGTCACAGTGCCACGGACATTCTTTTCAAGTACAGGGTCGTCTGCGATCTTCATTTGCCGCCAGAGAGCCTGGATTTTTGGATCGCGATGCACGCCGAATTGCGCCACAAAGCCCCGTATCACGCGATGAAATTTCACCTTGTCAAAGTACCGTTCCTGGATCAATTCATAGAATCGGTCAGCACCTTTGGGAGCCCAGTTGCGATGAATTTCCATTACAATCGGCCCCTTGGTGGTCACCATCTTTGCCTGAAAAACATCGGGGGCGTGCACTGGTTCCTTCTTTTTCACTTCAACCGGTTTTTCAGGTGCACAGCCGGTTAGCAAAACGAACCCAATCGCAACACAAATCATTTTCATTTCGCATCCCTCCAATTCGGTCCAAGGCCAGCTTCCACCAGTAAGGGGACTTCCAGCTTCGCCACTCCCTCCATCACGCGCTTCACCATTGACGCAGCAACTTCTGCCTCTTCGGCTGGAGATTCCAGTAACAGTTCATCATGCACTTGCAGCAACACTCTTGTCTTCATTTTCTCCTTGTCCAGTTCCTTGTCCAGTCGGATCATCGCCAACTTTATCAGGTCCGAAGCTGAACCCTGCAGCGGCGTATTCACAGCAGTGCGTTCCGCAAATCCTCGCATGTTGGGATTCCGCGATTGGATCTCCGGAATTGGCCGCCGTCTGCCGTGCATCGTTAACGCATAACCAACTGCCCGTACTTGAGCAATGGTTTGGTCAATCCAGCGTTTCACTCCTGCGTAGCGCTCAAAATAGTTTTTGATATAAAGCTGCGCTTCACCACGGGGGATTCCCAACGATTGCGATAGGCCGAATGCTGTTTGTCCATAAACAATTCCGAAGTTCACCGCCTTTGCGCTACGACGCATTTCGGGGGTAACGAACATCGGTGCCGCGCCGAAAACCTCAGCAGCTGTCCGAGTGTGAATGTCCTCGCCGTTGCGGAAGGCATCCACCAAAACAGCGTCCTTCGAAAGATGAGCCAGCAGACGCAGTTCAATTTGCGAATAGTCGGCGGCGATCATCACCCAGCCTGGTTCGGGAACAAAGGCCGCCCTGATTTCGCGTCCTAGCGAAGTACGAATTGGAATGTTTTGAAGATTTGGATCGAAGCTGGAAAGCCTTCCAGTTGCCGCTCCCGTTTGGTTGAACGTGGTGTGCACTCTTCCTGTTCCCGGCTTGATCATTGTTGGCAGGGCATCTACATACGTGCTTTTCAACTTTGAACTGCCGCGAAATTCCAGCACCTTGGCAGCAATGGGATATTCAATCGCCAGCGTTTCCAAAACGTCGGCACCGGTGGAATAGTTCTTCGTCTTCCCGGTTTTGCCTTGCACTGGCAGATTCATTTCCTCAAACATCACTTTACCCAACTGGACCGGAGAGTTAATGTTGAAACTATGTCCGGCCAGCGCGTGTATCTCTTCAGTCAGTCTGGTGATTTCCGTTTCCATTTGACTGGAAAGTCCGGCCAATACCGCAGTATCCACGCGGATTCCGGTTCGTTCCATTCTGGCCAGCACCGGCGAAACCGGCAAGTCGATTTCTTTGTAGACTGCTAGTCCGCCCTCTTCTGCAACTCGCGGCCCTAACTTCGCCGCAAGCTTCCAAATAAGGTCGGCTTTGGCGGCTGCGCCCGGTAATGGTTTCTCGCCAAAATGAGTTTCCGAAAGGGATTCCAAGCGGCACCCTCCAGGATCAGCGTTCAGCAGGAATGCTTCCAATTCCACATCACGAGTAATGGCAACAGCGTGTTCGTATTCGCGGAAAATGTCTTTGGCGTTGTGGACGACTTTTTCTATCTTGTGGTCATGGAGGAGGGCCGCTGCAAGGTTACGCGGTCCGCTGATGGCTTTTCCTTCAATGGCAACACCAAGGCATGATTCTTCCAACGCCAACGCAACCGGCCCCGCACCACAAAATACCGCCAGATCTGCTGCCGTTTCAAAAGAACCAAATTCCGCAACACGAACCACCGCTGGCGTGGATTTTTCGAAATCTTTTAGAAAGGTGAAAAACTCCAGTTCGCGGTAGATCTCACGAATCGCGTCGGCATCAGGAGGGGTCAAAGCCAGTTCTTCCAGCGAGCAATCCACTGGGGCTGAAGTATCCACGGTCGCCAACCGCTTACTCAGCAAGATCTGTTCGCGATTATTCTGCAAACTTTCGCGATAGGTGCGCTTTTCAACTTCAGCTGCATGTTCCAGTGCCGATTCCACCGATCCAAACCTCAAAATCAGATCCTTGGCACCCTTCTCGCCAATGCCAGGTGCACCGGGAATATTGTCCACAGCGTCGCCTTTCAACGCCAGCAGATCGGCTACTTGCGAAGGGGCGACGCCGAGGAAGTCCTTCACCTGCTCCGGTCCATACATGGCATCTTCTTTAGCGGGGTTCAGCATGGTGATTTTGTCGGTCACCAGTTGCATCAAATCCTTGTCGGAGGTAACAATCACAACTTCGTAGCCATTGGCGGCGTAACGCCGGGCAAGGCCACCAATGACGTCGTCGGCCTCGAAGCCTGGGAATTCCAAGACAGGAATTTTCATTGCTTCGAGTAGTCGCCGAACCAAGGGAATCTGCTCCAGCAAATCAGGGGGAGTTTCCGTGCGATTCGCCTTGTATGCGGCAAATTCCGCTTCACGGAAAGTGGGTCCTGTGCTTTCAAAAATGGCAGCCAAGTAATCGGGCTTGTGCGCTGCCATCAATTTTCGAACCATGTTATGAAAGATAAAAACTGCTTCTGTGGGAACCCCTTTTGAGGTTCGCATGGCAGGAGCACCGGTGCGGGCACGTGCATGGTAGGCGCGGAAAATATAGCCGAATGAATCAATCAAAAATAACCGGGGCATCCGTTCAGGATAGCGTAGTGGTTGTGACGCCAGTCCAAGATTTATGTTGTTCGACTAGATGCCGCTATTCCATTGCGAAGCATCCGCCATTGGAGTCGCGCAAGATCACTCAAATCGTTGTTCTGGCCGGTGCTCTGGTCAAGGTGCCCTGCCATAGCCAGCGTTGCCAGGCCGTGAATTCCACTCCAAATCACAACGGCAACAGGCAGGGGATCTGCGCCGGAGATTCGGCCAGCTTTCTGCTCTGTGCTAATTGTGTTAACTAGAACGGCAAGAGCTGCGTCCGCTTCAACTGCTAATTCAGGGTAGTCAGCACACTTCTGGACAGCATCACCAAACATGGTTTTGTAATGCGATTGGTTCGCCATGGCAAAGCCAACATAGGCGACGCCCATTTCTTCCATAGGGTCCCGGCCATTCGCGCGGGCACAATCAACGGCCGACTGCAGAGTCTGACGGAAAAGCCGGAAGCCTTCCAGGGCTACACGAGCAAGCAGAGCTGGTTTGTCTTTGAAATGGCGGTATAGGGCAGTTCTAGAGACACCAAGTCTGGCAGCAGCGTCGCGAAGCGTTAGGGCTTGAACGCCTTCTTGACCAATAATCTTGATCGCGGCATCCACCATTGCATTTTCCAGGTTGGGGTGATGATAAGCGCCCCTGGGTTTACGCTGTAATTTGGCAGCCACAATCCTAGAATAGAAAAACATGTTGACATTGTCAACATGTTTCGATAGTATGATGTTGACGGTGACAACATGAAAACACTTTGGAATACAAACAAGCCGCTGACCGCATTAGGATTGCTGATGCTGCCGGTGTTGGCTCTTACATTAATTGGTTTGGTGGTGGATCCACGAATGATCACAGGGGCCCCTGCGTGGCTGAAACCCGCAAAATTCGCCGTTTCTATCGCCATCTACTCATTTACCTTTGCTTGGATTTTTAGTTATTTGCCGGAATGGCCCAGGGTAAGAACCATCACTGGATGGATTACCGCAATCACAATGATTCTTGAAATGGCAATCATCGGCACACAAGCAGCACGCGGCACTATCAGCCACTACAATACTCGAACGCCGCTGGATGGCGCTCTATTTGCAATTATGGGCTTTGCGATTTTGATTGCATGGGGTGCATCGGTGGCGATAACGTTTGCCCTGTTTCGGGAACGTTCCCTTAATTCCGCAATGGGATGGGCATTGCGTTTGGGAATGCTGATCACCGTATTCGGCTCCGCAACCGGCGGCTTAATGGTTACCCCGACAAAAGCGCAATTGGCTGAAGCTCGAATCACCCATCGGAGGCCAGTATCAGGCGCACATACTGTCGGCGCACCTGACGGCGGACCTGGAATTCCCGGAACCGGTTGGAGCCTTGAGCATGGCGATATTCGCGTACCTCATTTTCTTGGCCTGCATGCCATGCAAGTTCTGCCATTCCTGGCCTGGATCTTGAAACCGAAACGACCCGGCTTAGTGATTGCTATGAGTGCAGTTTATGCGGCATTGTTCGTAGCTTTGCTGGCGCAAGCATTGGCTGGCATTCCATTGCTGGGAGGTGCAGGATGAACCTGGAAATCTTGTTTTCAATTTGCAGTTCGGTGGCAACAATTGGTTGGGTTCTGCTGATATTCCTGCCACGGAAACACTGGTCCTCCACCATGGTGGCGGGGCGTGTAATCCCTCTGCTGCTGGCCGCGATTTATCTATTCCTGATTGTCATGCATTGGGGCGCGAGGACCGGCGGATTCGGTTCTCTCAATGAAGTTGCAAAGCTGTTCTCCAATCCATTCCTGTTGTTAGCCGGCTGGATACACTACCTCGCCTTCGACCTTTACATAGGGGCGTGGGAGGTTCGCGATGCCATCGAAAATGAAGTGCCACATTGGCTTGTGGTCCCATGCTTAGTCTTGACTTTCCTGTTTGGCCCAATCGGTCTGTTGAGCTATTTTGGCGTGCGGACGATGGGGAAACGAATTCGCACTTCAACAAAAATTTGAGCGAATTGGTATATTGGAAAAAATCTGGTTGCGGGAGTTCCTGTGCTACTACGTCTACTTTTTTCCGCTCTTTTTGTTGCTGGCTGTTTGCTAGGGCAAGGCCCGTCAGGCAGTCTTACTGGAACAATCACTGATCGCTCAGAGTCTGTCATCAATGGGGCGACGGTCACTGCTACCAACGCTGGAACTGGTGTTAGCTTTAAGACAGCCACTTCTTCTGGCGTCTATAATTTCCCTTCTTTGCCGCCCGGCAAATACTCACTTCGCGCCGAATTCACTGGTTTTGAAGTGCAAGTGGTCCGTGATATTCCCTTGGAGATTGGCGCCAGGCTTCAGTACAATTTCACCCTGGAACCTGGTTCTATTGCCATTGCAGTGGAAGTTTCCGCAGCGAATGACACATTGATCAATACGGTTGTTTCCTCAGTCGGAGGCGTAGTCAGTGGCCAGAAAGTTTTGAACTTACCAGTGGTTAGCCGCAATGCGCTCAACTTCACAACTCTACAGGCGGGAACAGTGGGTGCCAATTTCGCTGGTGCGCGCATTGGCTCTTTGAACATCACTATTGACGGAATCAACGTTCAGGACAACCGTATCAACTCGGGTGTTTTTTCGACAGCCACCGCAAGCGTCGACATTATTGCGGAGTTTCGCGTGATCACCTCGCCAGCCGATGTTGAGTATGGCCGCGGGAGCGGGCAAATCCAGGCTCGCACGCGATCTGGTGGAAATCAATTTCACGGTGCGTTGTTTGAGCTACATCGCAATACGGTTTTGAATGCGAATACCTGGTTCAATAATCAGCGAGGGGTGGACGCCAAGGGCAACATAATTTCTCCTCGTGACCGGTTGGTGTTGAATAATTTCGGCGGTCGTATTGGTGGACCGATCCTGCGCAATCGTACTTTTTTCCACTTCAACTATGAAGGCACTCGTCTGGCAACTCGCAACGCCGTCAGTACAACAGTGCTTACGCCCACAGCTCGCCAAGGTCAGTTCCGATTCTTTCCTGGAGTCCGCAATGCTGCTGCTGAGGCGGCAGTGCCCACTGTCGATCTTAGCGGCAATCCTCTGCGCCCAGCCGCAGCTACGGGGCCACTGGAAACGGTGAACCTGCTTGCTTACGATCCCGCCCGATCCGTGCTTGACCCCACTGGAACCAGCCGCCGCTTCATTGGCTTCACCCCCTTGCCAAATAACTATCGCATCGGCGACGGATTGAATACAGCTGGCTACACTTGGAGCCGCTCGGCTAGTTACACACAGAACCTTTACCGTCTGAAAATTGATCACAACTTCAATCCAAAACACAGAATGGATGTTAGTTGGCAGCGTGAATCCGATGGCAATCCAAATGGTTTCCAGGCTCAACCGTATCCCACTTCTCCGGGAGGTACGGTCACAAGTTGGACTCACTTTCTGTCAGTCGGCGTCGATTCTACGCTTACTCCCAAGTTGCTTAACCAGTTTCGCGGTGGCTTCAACCGTCCGTTTGTGCGCTTCACTTCCCCATGGGAATTGATAGGAAGAGAGGCTCTTGGCCAGCAAGGCTCGCAAGCGTTTTTCCCTTTGTTCAGCTCCTTCACCAACCCCTTGGTAGACCAGGATCCGCAGGGGCGCATTTCACCCGTGTATCAATTCTCGGACAATCTATCATTCTCCTCGGGCAAGCATAATTTCCGAGGCGGCGGTGAACTCCGCTTCGTCAGTTCGAATGGCTTCAACTCATTTACGGTTATACCCAGAGCCACTGTTGGCGCAGGTGTACTTTCCGCAACGCCTATTAATGCGATTCCGGCGATCGGTGTAAACAGCGGTGTAGCCGTTAGCATTCTGAACGACCTTACAGGTACGCTGACAACAAAAACGCAGGCTTTTAATGCGACGGGTGGAGCAAGCCCTCAATTCGTTCCCGGTGAGACCCGGCAGCGAACTTGGCGGCAGCGCGAGTGGGGATTTTTCTTTAAGGATGATTGGAAGCTGCGGCGTGACCTTACTTTGAACATTGGCTTGCGCTGGGATTATTACGGTTTGCCCTACGAAGCGCTTGGACGCATGGGACGCCTGAAAAACGGATCCCAAGGCTTATTCGGCCTCTCCGGAACGGATTACTCCGCGCTGTTCCGCCCGGGCGTATTTAGCGGCTCTCTTTCAGAAGTAGAACTGGTTGGACGCAATAGTCCAAATCCGAATAAGAATCTCTTTGGGGCGGACCGGAACAACTTCGCGCCCGGTGTTGGTCTTACTTGGCAGATCCCCAAATTGACGGAGACTGTGCTCCGCATGGGTTACGGCTGGGGTTATGAACGGAACTCTATTCGCAATTTGGATGTGTTCGCGGCTGACATTCCCGGGCTTCGTGTTGTGGATACATTCCGCTCTACGGGTGCGCTGACTTTTGCCAACGTGCCGATTCGTACAGCACCTGGTGTGCCACTGACTCCTGTTCCGCTTATTGATCGTGCACAAACCCTTTACGCATACGATAGCGGCCTCGTGAACCCTTACATCCAGAATTGGAATGCTTCGCTCACTCGACGCTTGCCCGGTAAGTTAACTCTCGACGTTCGCTATGTGGGGTCGAAGGCCACAAGGTTGTTCCGCAGTACGAATATCAATGAAATAAATATCTTCGAGAATGGAATTCTGGAAGCCTACTCGTCAGCCCAGGCTGGCGGTGAATCAGTGCTGTTCAATCGAGTATTCAATGGACTGAACATAGCGGGCTTTGGTTTGGTGGACGGTCAAAACGGGCGCACTGGTGCGGCAGCGATTCGCTTCCTGCAACCAGCCGCTTTTGCCAACAATAATCCGGCTACCATTGCCACGTACTTGAATTCATCAACCGTGGCAGGTCTGCCCGGCTCCTTACTGCAGAGAGGAAATCTTCCAGAGAATTTCGTGGTGGCCAACCCGCAATTTGGTGGAGTGAATAATTTGGGCAATTTTTCCAATTCAACATTCCATTCTCTGCAAGTGGAAGTAACCCGCAATGTTTCAAGGGGTCTCGAAATGCAAGCTAACTGGACCTGGTCGCGGACAATCGGTGACGAAGAAGGCGCTGGGCAGGATCTGCTGAATAGCTACCGAACCAATCGCAACCGCCAGTTTGATAAGCGGCTGTTGGCATTCCACCGGACTCACATTATCCGCAGCAACTTGCTTTACCAACTTCCTTTAGGTAAGGGCCAGCGCTTTGGAAGCAACCTGCCGGGGTTTGTGGACAAGGTGCTGGGAGGATGGCGAACAGGTGCAATCTTTAACCTGTTTACGGGCACGCCCATCAGCTTTACGTCTGGGCGGCAGTCGTTCAATGCATTTAGTGCGGATAACAATGCTGACGCAGCAGGAGTGATTGGGCCGAACATTGGGTCCGTTACTGTTGCGGGAAATGGCGTTCAGTATTTCTCGAACTTAAAGATTGTGGACGACCCTTACCGCGCGCAATTGACAACTCTACAGAATGTTCGATCCACTTCTGTGCTGTTCGCCATTGCCGACGGAAGTGGTAATGTGATCCTTCGAAACCCTATCCCTGGAAAGCTGGGTAATCTTGCAGATAATGCAACCTATGGGCCTGGTTCATTCCGTTTGGACGTTCGCCTAAGCAAAGCTTTTAGGGTGAGGGAGGGGAAGGAATTCCAAGTCTATTTTGATGCCGAAAACGCAACGAATTCTCCGCAATGGAATAACCCCAACACGGATATAAATTCGGCTTCCTTCGGACGAATTACAGGTGCTGGCGGTACCAGGATCTTGGCCGTTACAGGACGGTTCGATTTCTAACAAACAGAATCAGAGATAATAAGTTCAATGAAACTCACCATGATCTTGCTAGGTGCCATGCTCTGCACTGTCTTTGCATCTGAGCCTTTGGAATCGCGCATTGAAAATGGCTATGCCACCAATGACGGCGTGAAAATCCACTTCGCCGCGTTGGGCCCCAAGAACGGTCAACTTGTCGTCTTTGTCCATGGCTTCCCCGATTTCTGGTACACATGGCGCAGCCAGATGGAGGCTCTTTCTGCTGCGGGATATCGCACCGTTGCGCTTGATCTACGCGGTTTCAACTTAAGTGACAAGCCGGAAGGAACTGAAAAGTACGACATGCGGTTGCTGGTTGGCGATGTTGTTTCCGTCATCCGCGCGCAGAACCGCGAGAAGGCGATCGTGATTGGTCACGATTGGGGCGGTGCCATTTCCTGGCAAGTAGCCTTCAACGCACCATCCTTTGTGGAAAAACTGGTAATCCTGAATCTGCCTCATCCGCAGGGACTTGGGCGCGAGTTGGCGACAAATCCAGATCAGCAAAAGGCCAGCGAATATGCCCGCAACTTTCAGAAACCAGATTCGCACACCAAGCTAACCGCAGAAGCATTAGCGTTTTGGGTGAAAGATGGCGAGGCTAAACCAAAATATTTAGAAGCATTTCGCCGCAGCAGTTTGGACGGGATGATGAATTACTATCGTCGCAATTATCCTAAAGAGCCTTACCAATTGCCGAATCCTGCAAGCCAAGCTCGTCCGCAATGCCCTGTGCTGATGATTCATGGATTGAAAGACACGGCACTGCTTGCTCCTGCCCTGAACGGTACGTGGAATTGGGTGGACGACTTTACGCTGGTTACTGTGCCAGGAGCAAGTCATTTCGTTCAGATGGACGCACCGGATTTGGTCAACCGGAGTCTGTTGATGTGGCTAAAACGTTAGTCCATGCAAAGATCCGAAGATCCCGAAGATCCGGGACGGTGGTAACAATTCCGCCGGACAACTCGATCAGTTTCTGAATGAAGCGGGTGGAATTGTTACCACCGTCCCGGATCTTCCCCCAAGCGGGTGGAATTGTTACCACCGTCCCGGATCTTCCCCCAAGCGGGTGGAATTGTTACCACCGTCCCGGATCTTCCCCGGATCTTCCCGGATCTTCCGGATCTGCAATAGGTGTAGGCTATATTAATGCGGACCCCACTGAGCCTTCGTTTGCGTATCGGTGGGCTCCTTGCGCTGTGCTGCGTGTTTGCCGCCGTTGGTTTGACGCAAGTACGTGGTCGAGTATGGGCTCAATATGAGGCCGAAATGCAGGACCCGGTTGAGGATCCTCCTGATGTTGGCCGCAAAGGTGATTTCAGACTTGGCCGCTTGCGCTATCGCTCCCCGATGGATGGAAGGCGATGGGGTGGCTACTCGAGATGGGGCATCGACGCTAACAAGTGTGACCGGCTCTTACTGGGAATGCTAGGCCGACTGACTCGCATCGACGTTGAACCGATTGAAACCATCATTGACATTGATAGTGACGAGATCTTTGAATATCCCTGGCTGCTTGCCATCTCTATAGGTGACTGGGAACTTTCGTCAACCCAAGCCGATCGTCTGCGAAAGTATTTCGACCGGGGCGGATTTCTTATGGTTGATGACTTTCACAATGAGCGCGAGTGGGAAAATTTTATGGTTGGAATTCACCAGATTGACCCCACCGCCGAAGCCGTGGAGTTGACCGATTCCGACCCCGCCTTTCACATGCTCTTCGACCTGAAAGAACGCATACGCGTTCCCGGGGCCAACGTGGTGCATGGATCACAAATTGAGCGCGGTGGCACTATTCCTCATTGGCGTGCTTTACGGGATTCCAACGGCCGGATGATTGTGGCAATCTGCTTCAACATGGACGTTGGTGATGGCTTGGAATTCGCCGATGACCCCAGCTATCCGGAAAAGTACTCCTCAGCCGCCATTCGCTTAGTGTCCAACTACGTGGTTTACGCCATGACTCACTGAGCAAAATGGGGTTGCTTGACCACAGTCCGGGTGTCAAACCGTGGCCATTTAGCCACAGTAATTTAGATATAAGTAGCGTGTAAAGAGTTGCTTACCAAATTTCATATTCTCCGCTACACTTTCCATTATTCTCTGCTACACTGGCGGTTCCGACTCATGTGGAGGATTGCATATTGAGATTTGAGACAACGATACAGAGTCCGGTGGAAACATCGGGAGTAGGTCTTCATCACGGTGTCAAAGTTTCCATACGAATCCTGCCAGCCCCCCCAGGTGTGGGTATCGTTTTCATTCGAACCGATCTTTCCAACTTCGCAGTTCCCGCAAGTTGGCGTCATGTAGCCCGGGTCAGCTACGCCACCAGCCTGATGCGGCAAGGGGTTTTGATTTCCACTACGGAACATTTGCTGAGCGTTCTTTACTCTATGGGAGTGGATAACGCTTATATTGAGATCGACAATTTGGAAGTTCCGATTCTGGATGGTTCCGGTGAGCCGTTCGTCAAACTGATTCAGCGGGCCGGACTGAAGACGCTACGGCGGCGCCGTCGATTTATGAAGATTCGGCGTCCGGTTACTGTAGAAGCTAGCGGCAAAGCGATTTCCATTTTTCCCTCTGAAAAGTTTGAACTCACCTGCAACATTTTCTTCAATCATCCGATGGTGGGCCATCAACGAATGCAGTGTGAATTGACTCCCGAATTTTACGCTTCCGAAATTTCCCCTGCTCGAACGTTTGGTTTTAACCATGAATTGGATGCTATGCGAAACATGGGTCTGATCCGCGGTGCAACTCTGGAAAATGCTGTATGCTTCGACCCAACTAATGTGATGAACCCAGGCGGTCTTCGCTTTCCCGATGAATGCTGCCGCCACAAAGTATTGGATCTGATTGGAGACTTGGCGTTGATTGGAAAATCGCTGATCGGCCACGTGGTTGCTGAACGTGCCGGCCATGCGATGCACGCTGCATTGGTGGCGCGCATTATGCAGGATCCATCTTTGTACGAAATCGTCACCTATGAGCAGTTGGAGCTAAGCACCCAACACGCTTTAGCGGGCTGATCCTTGCATCATATTCCCAATATCCTGACAGTCCTTCGGATACTGTCTGTTCCCTGCATTCTTTTGCTGCTGGATACCCCGTGGGCCTTTCGCATTTTTTTCATAGCTGGGTGGAGCGACATTATTGATGGCTATCTTGCCCGTCGCTTTAAGTGGCAATCAAAGCTGGGTGGGTATCTTGATCCCATTGCGGACAAGTTGATGATGACATCGCTCTACATTGCTCTGACGATGCGCGACGTATTTCCTCCGTGGCTCACTTACATTGTGTTGGGCCGTGATATTGCCATCGCACTCGGTGGTTTGATCCTGATGCAATTTACCAAACTGCGAGACTTCCCACCCACATGGCCAGGAAAGCTGAGCACTTTCTGCCAAGGCATGACCTTGCTAGCCGCCATGGCTGGATACACGCATCCTTCCTTTTGGTACGTCACCGCAGCCTTTGCGGTGGGTAGTGGATTGCAATATGGCTGGCTTCGGTTGCAAGAGACTCGTGTCAGGGTGTGAGGCGGCTGAACGTCAGTGCCTGGATACGCGTTGCGCCGGTGGGTGCCAGCAGAAGCTCTCCCTTTACGCGGCCATGCTCGCAGCGCCAGTTGAAATCGCCGGATAACGCACCGCTGGGGACGATGGTCGAAGTGGTATCGCAGGTACCAACTTCAGCTTTAACAGCAGAGAGTTCCCGTGCCCAGTGTGCTTCATCCCGATCCATCAGGAAGTTCATGGACAAGATATCTCCCGCGGCCGTAACTGATCCAGACTGGAAGATTGTGCTTGTAGCGGCATAAGCCGTTGCAAGAGCAGCTGAGATGGTTGCAAGTTTCTTGTTGAGATGGCCCGCACGCAACAAAGCTACGGCTGCGTCCCAAACTGGTGCGCGTGGTCCAGCGTAGGTCCGATTGGCAAATGCGAAAATACCAATGCCAAATTCCGGAAGTATAAGCACGTGTGAACCATAGCCGGGATAACCTCCCCCATGGCTCAACGTGAGCCCAAACTCGCAGTCGGCGGCCACAAACATGCCCATTCCATAGGTGCTGGCCTCGCGGCAGGCATCGGGTCCAGTGGCACCTGGCCTTTGGCGGACGGATGGAAAATTTGCGCCCTGTGAGAGTTCGCGCACACTCGATCTCTTAACTGGTCCAGCATCTGTACCATCTCGCGAGGGCCAAGCGGAAAGAAGGAACGCGACGTACTTGGTGTAATCATTCGCGCTGGTTTGCAATCCCCCCATTGCACCGAATGCTCCGTGAGCCATGGTCGGTTCCAGCTTCCAAGCACCGGATTCCCAGCGATAACCTAGGGCGCGACGTTCGGATGGTGCCGATTCAACATCGTAACCTGTGGATGTCATAGCGAGCGGACCCAGGAGTGTACGCTGCACGTAGCCTTTGTAGGGCTGTTGCGACACGTTCGAAACGATCCGTCCGAGGAGCGCATAGCCGAGATTGGAGTATTCCATTGCTGTGGCAGGTGGGCGGGTGAATGGCACCCCTACGCTTAGCATGCGCGTGAAATCGGCTTCAGGTAAAGGGGTTTGCCGGTCACCCCACGGATCATCGGTAACGAAGCCGGCAGTGTGGGTGAGCAGATCGCGCACGCGGATTTTCGGTGAGTCATCGGTGGGGTACTTCCATCCGCGCATCTCAGGCACGTAGATTTCAGCGGGTGCGTCTAGCGAAAGTTTTCCTTCGTCGCGTAGCTTTAGGATTGAAAGTGCAGTGAACGACTTTGTCATTGAGGCGATGCGGAAGAGTGAATCGGCAGTGACTGGCCGCTTTGAATCGATGTCCTGAATTCCGGCACCTTTCACGTGCACTAGCTTGCCATCTTTCACCACTCCCCACACCATGCCAGGGATGTGGGCGTCGAGGCGATAATTCTCCATCGTCCGATCGATTGCAGCCAACGTCGCAGAATCGGTTGCTAGTAGTGGTGGTTGCCCTATCGTCAACTGCACCGCGCCGATGAATGCAATGATTATTCGATGAATTGCTGCCATGAAGTTTTCATTATAGCTACTGGGTTCCCCAGCGAACTATAATGCAGACATGTTGAATCGAAGAACGTTTCTTGGATGCGCCGGTGCAGCAGCGGCTATGCCCCTTGAGGCCAAGCCAACAGCAGTGCGGCTAGGTGGTCCGGTATTCCTTAAGAATGACGATCCTGCGGCGATTGCCAAGGAGCACCGAAGGCTGGGCTATAGCGCTGCCTATTGTCCTGCGGCTACAGTAAAAGATAAAGATCGGATCAAAGCAATTGTCAAGGCTTTCCGAGACGAGAACGTTGTGATTGCCGAAGTTGGTGCGTGGAAAAACATGCTGGATCCTGATGCTGAGGTACGCCGATCCAACATCGAATATGTCACCGAAAGATTGGCGCTGGCGGAGGAAGTTGGGGCGCGATGTTGCGTGGATATTGCGGGATCTTTTAATCCGAAGGTTTGGTATGGTCCCCATAAGGACAATTTATCGAAGCGGTTTTTCGATGCCACTGTGGAAAACGTCCGGAAAGTTGTGGACGCCGTTAAGCCAACCAGAACGACCTTCACAGTGGAGATGATGGGCTGGAATCTACCCGATTCTCCAGACAATTATCTTCGCTTGATCAAGGCTGTGGACCGGTCTGGATTTGCAGTTCATCTGGACATTTGCAACATCATTAATAGTCCGGCGAAGTTTTATGATTCACGCGCTGTGATTGAGGAGTCATTCAAGAAGTTGGGCAAATGGATCATGTCGTGTCACGCCAAGGATTTGGCCTTCGTACCTGAAATGAATGTTCATTTTGTGGAAGTGATTCCCGGTAGGGGCGAGGTTGATTATCATTCCTACCTTACGGAACTGGCGAAGTTGCCGCAGGATGCTCCGTTGATGCTGGAGCATTTGAAATCTGCTGAAGAATATGACGAAGGCCGGGCTTACATTCAAAAAGTGGCGCAACAATCGGGCGTTCAATTTGCTTGAGTCTACTTGTCTTCAACAGCGCTTGCGACCGCATTAGAGACGTTGCGCAGCAGCTTGCACCGTCTTCACTCGATGGCCGGGTGGTGAGAATAATCGTGACCAGTTGCGTTTCCGGATCGGCCCAGGCTACGGTACCTGTAGCGCCTGAGTGTCCAAAAGTGCGGGGTGAAACGATATCGCCAAAATATGCCCAAACAGGACTTGTGGACAAACCCCAGCCGAGGCCCCATGGACGAGCGATGTGACTGTTTTGATCGCGAATCATGGCTGCAACAGTACCAGCGCTGAGAATCCTTCTGCCGTTGTAGTTGCCGCCATTTAAGAAAGCTTGCATGAAAATTGCGAGGTCCGATGTAGTGGAATGCAAGCCGCCCCAGGGTGCGCCCAAGTCGCGCCAATAAGGAGAATTCCAGCCGAACTTCGTCCATTCCAATGGATCTTGGCCGGAAGTGGATTGCGCTTGTGCGGTTTCCGCTATCTTGCTTCCTTGCAACCCTAGAAAAGTATTTTTCATAGCTAAAGGGGTGAAGAATTCCTTCTGAACAAAATCGCGAAGAGGCATGCCGCTGATGCGCTCAACAATTTCAGCGGCAAGAAGAATACCCATACTCTGGTAGCTGAAATCCGTCCGAGGTTGAAAAAGTAAAGGTGTTGTCATGGTACCTTTGACGAATTCCGAAAGCGGCGCATGACGCCTCCGCAGATCAACATTGTTGGCGAGCATATCTGGCAAGCCGGAGGTGTGAGTCAGAAGATCGCGAACTTTCATGGAGGCGCGATCCTTGCCGTTGAACTCTTTCAAATGGTCTGATACGAGATCCTGCAGAGAAACCTTGCCGCGTTCCACCAACAGCATTAGGGCGGCCGCGGTTACCGGCTTTGTGATGGAAGCCAACAGGAAGGGAGTATCGGTCTTTACTCCGTAAGCGCGATTCAGAACGATGCGATCCTTTCGCGCAACCAGAATTGCAGCGGCAGTTACTCTACCCTGGTTGACTTCGGTTTCAAGAATCCGAGCGGCGGCATCCAACTTAGCTATGGACATACCAACTGCTGCCGGTGGTGCGGGGCGCAGTTGACCAGTAAGAAGTTGAGTCAAAATCACTTGTGACAAGAGTAGAAGTGAAGGCGATTTCACATTAAGCCTCAGGATCGCGATGGACGGTATTCATGGCGAATGCGGGAAGGCATACAGCAATATACTCGGCTCCTTCATCGCCTGGAGTGCTGTAGCGGATCCATTCGCCTTTGTGAGTGATCACGGCCTGGCCAGCTTGCACCAGCATGTCTCCGCCTTGAAATTCCTCGCGCAACGCGCCTTTCAAAACCACAGTGAACTCCTCGAATTCGGGTGTCTGGCCTGGTTCCACCCAACCGCCTGGGGACCGCATGTGGGCAACGCTGAGGGATTCCGTTTTTGAATTGACCCGGCCAATGTACTCGTCAATTAGTTTCGGCTTGTTTCCAGCAGCGGTGATGCGCGATGGAGTTGGGATGTGCGTGGGCATTCCCTATTATGATTCCAGAAGACTGTTCAGGTCGAGTGACCGTGTATACATTTTAAGTTCACCGGATGCACTGCGAGGCCACTCGGATTGAGGACGATCCCAGTAGAGTTCAACGCCATTCTGATCAGGGTCGCGTAGATACAGGGCTTGGCTTACGCCATGGTCGGCCGCACCATCAAGGGGAATCTTGGCGGCAAGCACACGCCTAAAGGCATCAGCTAAATCGGATCGGGTCGCGTACAGTATGGCGACATGAAACAGTCCAGTTGTACCAATGGCGGGCGGGGAGCCACCCAAGCTTTCCCAGGTATTCAGGGCGATGTGGTGATGGTATCCACCGGCTGAAAGGAACGCGGCGGAATCGGCCATGCGCTGAGTAATGGTGAAGCCGAGGACTCCATTGTAGAAACCCAGGGCGCGTTCCAAACTGGCCACCTTCAAATGCACGTGCCCAATTCTTGTGGCTGCTGGAATGGCGTTCACTGTTTTTCGGGGCCTTTGAAAAGTATCATAGAAGCATTCATGTCTGTTTCCCCTCCTCCCGTCATTGTCTCCTTGAATGCGATTGCCGTGCGGCTACCGCGTGATTTGAAATCAGCCACGGGTTCTGCTGGATCGCCTTCGAAATTGCAGGAAGGCGAATTCGCCTATCGGTGGTCATCCACCGTGCGGGCGCTGTATTCCACTTACTTTGAAACGTGTCTTGTCAAAGTTGAGCTTTCTGACGGCAGCGTGGGCTGGGGGGAAGCGCAAGCGCCGTTGGCACCTCGTGTGGCGGCAACCATTGTGGAGGATCTGCTGCGGCCTGTTCTGATTGGACAGACATTTGACGGAACCCGAGAGCGGATCGAATTTCTATGGGATGAAATGTATGCCACCATGCGGGTGCGTGGGCAAACTGGTGGCTTTATGGTGGATGCGATGGCTGGTGTGGATATTGCACTTTGGGACCTGGCTGGCCAGCTGCACGCGCTGCCTGTTTCGAAATTGATTGCCGGAGTACTTGCAAAATCGTCAGTACCGGGGTACTTGAGTGGGTTGACCGGAGCCTCCCTTGAACACAAAGTTGAGTTTGCAGTAACCCACCATAAAAATGGATTTCGTTTGTTCAAACTATTTCATGATAGTGACCCAGCCTCGTTGCTGGCGCTCTTGGACAAGCTGCGGGAACGATTGGGGGCTGACGCCAAATTTGCAGTGGATGGACTATGGCGTTTCGAATCCGAAGAGGCTGCTGCTTTTGGCCGCGAACTGGACAAGCGTAAGGCTTATTGGTTTGAGGCTCCGCTGATGCCTGAAGGCGTAATGGCTCACAAGGATTTAGCGGACTTCCTTCAAACGCCGCTGGCTTTGGGGGAATCTTACCGGACCATTTTTGAGATGGAACCGTTTTTCGCGAACCATGTGTTCCAGTTTTTGCAGCCGGATTTGGGACGGACAGGGATCACTGGTGGATTGCGTTTGGCGGCACGAGCTGCAGCGTTGGGGATGGAAGTTGTGCCGCATGTCAGCATTGCAATGGCTCCTCAAATTGCAGCTGCGATTCACTTTGCCGCAGCAGCCCCGGCCTGCCATATTTGCGAATTCAATCCGGCTGTGGTGGAAATTGCCAACCGGTATTCGCCACAGCCGATCGTGATGGAAAATGCCAGGTATAGTATTTCAGATAGTCCGGGGTTGGGCGTTGCTATTTTCGAGGAGAATCTTCGCCGCGATATAGTGAGATAATAAGCGGCGATGCCAGTCCGATTGAAAGATATTGCACTAGAACTAGGAGTATCGGTAGTAACCGTTTCCAAGGTGTTGCGGAATCACAGCGACATTAGCGCTGAGACTCGGCAGAGAGTTTTGGAGCGGATGAAGCAGCTGAATTACCGCCCCAATCTTGCAGCTCGCGCTCTGGTTACCGGTAAGAGCAATATGATTGGATTCGTGGTTCCGGACCTGCTTCACCCGTTTTTTGCGGAAGTGGCCAAGGGGCTGACTAAGGTTCTTCGCAAGAAGGGATATTGTCTGGTAATCGCATCTTCTGAAGAAGACCCTGAACTGGAGCGCCAAGAAATTGAACATCTGCTAGCTAGAAGGGTGGATGCTCTAGTTGTTGCTTCAGCACAAGACAGCGCGGAAAGTTTCACGCATGCGGAAAATCAGAAAACCCCTTTTGTGCTGATTGATAGATTCTTTGAAGGGCTTTCGGCTAACTACATTGGAGTGGACGACGAGAAAGCTGGGTACCTTGCCACGAAGCATTTGATTGAGCAAGGTTGCAAGCGGATTGCTCATATTCGTGGTCCTCAAGGTAGTGCAGCATTGGGCCGGGAAATTGGTTACAAGAAAGCGATCAAAGAAGTTGGCCAGACCGAGATGATTGTGGCTTCGGAATCTACAGACGAGCAAGCGGACACTCATGGTTCCGACGCCATGAATAAGTTGTTGGATTTTTCGCCGCGGCCGGATGGCGTTTTCTGCTTCAATGATCCCAACGCTATCGGAGCGCTAACGGCATTGCACGCTGCTGGAATTAAAGTTCCGGCAGAGACTGCGGTGATCGGTGTCGGCAATCTTCACTATGATGGATTGCTAAGGGTACCTTTGAGCAGCGTGGATCAGGATAGTTCCGCGTTAGGGGAAGAAGCGGCCAAGCTTGCGCTTCGACTAATTGAAACGAAAAGTCCATCGCGACCTAAGAAAGTTTTGTTGGAACCCAAACTTGTTGTGCGAGCATCAACGCTGCGGAATTCCCAAAAGTAAAGCGTCACTATTTTCTGGCCGGCCGCTGGGCCAACTTTGGTTGGCAATTGGTGCGGCAATCTCAAGCAGCTCTTGGATCAGTGCTGGATCGTTGGCGTTGGAAATCGCCCTCAAATTCGTATCCACTTCACTTACGGAAATCATGCCAACCAGCGTGGACGCAACAGGTGTGTAGTCCAAGGCGAAACGAATCGCTGTTTGGGGCAGAGAAATACCTTTGGCCTCGCAATATTGCGACAGATCTCGTCCAGCTTTCTTGATTGAATCTGGAGCTGGATGCCAGCTTGGCTGACCTTCCTTTGTCAAAATTCCCATGTGCAAAGGAGAGGCGTTAATCAGCCCGACGTTCCACTTTTTTGCAACAGGCGTTAAGTGTTTATCCAGATCCTGGATCAGTAGGTTGTAGTGACAGTAGGAAAGAACCACATCCAACATTCCGGTTTCCACGGCTTGCTTCAACACGCCTAGGGGAAGGCCTGAAACACCTATATACCGGGCTTTGCCTTGCTGTTGGATGGAGCGAAGCGCTGGGATCGTCTCGTTGATAATCTGGTTCATGTCTCCGAATTCGATGTCGTGAGCCAGAAGGATATCCACATGATCTGTGCGAAGGCGAGCTAACGACTCGTCGATGCTGCGGTGGATGCGCGCGGCGGAAAAATCAAAATCGTCCAAGCCGTAGCGTCCACACTTGGTCATTAGAATTACTTGGTCGCGAATTCCCTCCAGCCCCACGCCTAAACGTTCTTCGGCTAAAGTAGCGCCGTAATAGGGAGAGACATCGAAAAAATTAATGCCCTGGCCAAAGGCATGACGGATGGCCCGGGTAACTTCAGCGGGCTCCGTTTTCCCGTAAGCGTTTCCAAGAGGGGATGCACCGAAACCAAGAATGGAAACTCTTAGATCGGTATTGCCAATTTTGCGGTATTCCATCGTCAACGTTAAGCCAAGCCGGAATCTAATATAGTCGCATACTTGCGTTGCATCCTCCACATGGGAAACAATGACGGGATGCAAACGCGCCGCGAATTTACCAAAGCTTTGGGACTGAGTGTTAGTGCTGTGTCCAGTGTTTTGGCTGCCGCTGAAAAGCCAAATGTAGTTTATATTCTTGCCGATGACTTAGGTTGGGGTGATCTTTCCTGTTACAACCCAAAATCGCAAGTGCCCATGCCCAATGCCGTGAAGCTGGCAAGTGAAGGAATGCGGTTCAACGATATGCATTCGCCCTCAGCCGTTTGCACTCCAACGCGTTATGGAATTTTAACCGGACGCTATTGTTGGCGCAGCCGCATGAAGAGTGGCGTTCTGCAAGGCTACTCCCCGAACCTGATCGAACCCGGACGGATGACCACGGCGTCGCTATTGAAAGATCAAGGCTACGATACGGGATGCATAGGCAAGTGGCATTTAGGTCTGGGGACGGAAGAAAAAACGGATTATAGTAAGCCCTTGCACCCGTGCCCCAATGATCACGGCTTCAACTATTTTTTTGGTATTCCGGCATCCTTGGACATGGCCCCCTATTTGTTCATAGAAAATGACAAGGCAACCGAGCAGCCAAGCGATGAAACTCCTGGCAAGAACGAACCGCGCGGTGTGTTCTGGCGCGGGGGCCCTATTGCTCCGGGGTTCAAGATGGAACAGATTCTGCCTACCCTTACTTCCAAGGCAGTGAACTTCATCCGTACCCGTGCGCAGGTCAGCAAGCCCTTTTTTCTATATCTGCCGCTTACAGGTCCGCACACTCCGTGGGTTCCGGTTTCAGAATTCAAAGGCAAATCGAAAGCGGGAATCTACGGCGATTTTGTGACGCAGGTGGATAACGTGTTGGGACAGATTCTTAAAGCGCTGGAACAATCCGGCGCGGCGAAAAATACTCTGTTGATTTTCACTAGTGACAACGGTGCGCATTGGACCCCCGAAGACAAAGAGAAGTTTCCTAAGCACCGTGCCAACGCTGATTGGCGTGGACAGAAAGCGGACATCCACGATGCGGGACATCGCATTCCATTTTTGGTGCGATGGCCAGGAAAGGTGAAGCCGAATTCGGTGACCAATGAAACATGTTGCTTAGTTGATCTGCTGGCCACCGTAGCGGACTTACACAGTTTTCCGCTGCCACGAGGAGCAGGCGAAGACAGTTTTTCAATCTTGCCTGTTCTCCGTGGCGGTAAGACCACAAGGCCCGCAGTTGTGCATCATTCGGCAGATGGGCTGTTTGCAATTCGGCAAGGAGAATGGAAGCTGATTGCGGGAAGAGGTTCCGGTGGGTTTACACTTCCGAAAAAGATTGAGCCGAAACCCGGTGAACCAGAAGGGGAATTGTATAACCTTTCAAAAGACCCCACTGAGGCGGACAATTTGTATTTGAAGCATCCCGATGTTGTGAAGAGGCTGATGGATTTGTTGAATCAGTACAAGACTGGAGGTCGAAGTCGCAGCTAGTTTAGGCTGGGATTCGATACAGAAACGCATCCCCTAGCCAGCCGCTTTCCAGTGCGAACAGGCGGGTCATATGTATGGCGATGCCGCCGGTTTTGCGATCCTCGCGGGCGTAAAAATTTGAAAGCGAAAGGATGGGGTCGTCACTCGGTTGCTTGTCATCCACGATTCGAAGGCTGCTTTTGATTAGCAGGCCAGTATCCTGATCCACTTCCCCAATAACGAATGGATAACGCGGCCTGTTGCCGCGAGGATTCGTTGGTGTGATGTTGCCCGCCCAGTAGATTCGGCCATTGGAGTGACTGATCAATTGCGAGCAGGCGCTTGGTGAAAAGAAGGCTTCGCCATCGTGGTAGGTCCACGGTGCAGGCTTGGTCCAATGGTGGCCTCCGTCGTCAGAAATAGCGATCCAACGGTAACTGGGAAGTGTAGGCTTCTTGTCATTAGAGCCACGAAGAACGCAAATCCATTTGCCATTATTCAAACGAGCAAGCGTCGGTTCGTCCATACCTCGGGTGGCGCGCGCCGGATCAGCTGCAATGCGGTCACCGGCTTCCCATTCCAACCTGTTGCCTTTCCATCGGCCATGAAGAATGGCGGAATCGTGAAATGTGTAGGCTCCTGTCGGGTTGTAGATTTTTCCATCTGGACCTAGCGGCGCAACACTTGTTGGCAACAGAATGGAACCATCGGGGGCACTGACTGGCTGGCATGTGCTATCGCCCAGCATCACGGAATTCTTGCCGGTGTAAACGCCTGGTAAAGGATGATTCGCATCATACTCAGTACCTTTGTGAATAATTTGAGTCGTCTTACCGCCGTTGACGGAGTAGTAAATATTCCAACGCCGCAGGCCTTCCAACGGGTCATCGGTTGGCAGAACGCCTTCTATCCAGAAGTTGATGAGGCGTCCAGTGCGCGGATCCACCCAACCGGGCCGAAGATGTTTACGCCACATTCCTTCTGGCCGACGCTCACCGGTTACCACTTTTTTTGGCTCGGACCAGGTGATTCCATGATCTTTCGAATGCCGGCTAAATGCGACATCGATAGTATCGGACCGGCTCCAGCGTTGCTCAATGGATTCCATTTCGCCGCCTGAATTGCGCGTGTAATAAGCCATTGCCATGATGGCTGTTCCCTTGCCTGGGGAAGCTATGAAAACCTCTTTGGTGAATTCGCTAGGTTTAGCAAAAGCACTGAGGCCGGTGGTGAGAAATAGCCGTCGATTCATATTAGAGCCCGGAAGCGAATCCATGATCGTAGCGGCCCATCAGGGGCCCTTCCAGGCTCATTGTAAGAAAGACGTGGTCGACTAGCCCCTGTAATTCATACAGTTTCTTTGTATGCGAAAAAAGTGCGGGCATGCGGCCATAGAAATTCAGCCGCCTGGGGGCCAGCAGAGCGGCTGCTTCGGTGATGTCGGTGTGACGCATTACGTTGAGGAAGATTGGACCATCGACGTGTGAGGACGGTGGATCCAACAAAGTTACTTGGTTGATGCTTTGATCGATGAGTGCGGCGTAGAGTCCAATTGCACCTGATACGCCGCGGCCCAAAATCATGATCTTTGTAGCGTCGATATTCGGTTGCTGGCGAAGGACAGCGATGGAACTCAGCACGTCGGTCAGCCGCATGGAATCGATGGTTCTCCCTGTCTGCATGGCATTGCGAAGGGTATCTTTGGAGAAGCTTTTCTCCCATCCTATTTCTCCGATGCCGCGAGGATAAACCGTAAACTGAATAGCTTTTGTGCGCGCGCTGACGCCGTAAAACAGCGCTTGCACTGCTCGGGGATCGTCGCCGTTGCTTGCGATGTAGAGTATAGCGGGAACTCTTCCCGCGTCTTTGGGAGCACTGCGAACAAGGCCTCGAAGCGTGATGCCGGGTTCTGATTCCCATTCGATGACGTCGAAGCCTTGCGATTTTCCCTTCATTTCCACAGCAAGAATACTGCCTGGTACGTTCATGCCAGCGAACACTTTTTCACGCAATGTTGTGAGCAACTGTGTAGAGCGCATTTTCCATTCAGACGTGGTTTGATAGGTTTTCAGCGCAGCAGTTGTGAACAATTCATGTGCTCGGAAGTTTGCAGCATCTGTGGGCACATTCCCGTTGAATACGGCCAGCTGCTGCTCTGGAGCATCGGAATAGTCCATGTCCAATTTGCGATTTTCTGTTTGTAAAAAATGCTTGTCAAAAAAACGGATCGCCTTTTCTCGTAGGAACGTAGAATCTTCGTGGCCTGTATCCACAACCACATTTGAGAACGAATCCTGCTTGCCGTATCCGCCAAACAGTTTGCCTACGCGTTGCTCAAACTCTTCGTAGCCCGCTACTGGGAACAGCGCATCTTTCTTGCCATGCGCCATCATCAGTGGTCGAGGCGCAATCAGCGCACCTTGGTGCATCATGTCATGCATGAAACTGTTGATGGCGAACATGCAATCACAATGCAGCCTTTGTGTATTGTCGCGGACGTTCGCTTCATAAGTGCTAATACCCATCACCGGCGCTACGGCCTTCACTCGCTGATCAACAGCCGCAGTGAACCAACTCATCGCTGCACCACCGGACCGGCCTGTCATCCCAATGTGATTTTTGTCCACTTCAGGACGGCTCTCTAAATAATCAATGGCGCGCATGGCATTCCACACTTCTACGCCCGCAGGTGTATAGCCGCGAGCATACCAATCGGGCATCTCCTGCCAACCAACGCCATGATGCAACGCGAAGGTTTCTGCAATTTGGATGGAATCGAGGATGATGGCAACATAGCCATTCTTAGCGAAGGAAATGCCATGACGCTGGTACATGGCTTTATCGCCATGCGGTGAATAGGAGTGGCCGCAGACGTAGATAATGGCGGGAAGTCTTCCTGTTCGATTCTTGGGAATGTAGAGATTGGCTGTGACATAGACTTTCGGCATACTCTCAAAAGCGATGTTTTCCACGGTGTAGCCATCTTTTTCAAGTTTGTTGGTGATGCGCACATTTAGCGGTGTTCGTGCTGGCCATGGGAGAAGGCCCAGCATGTCGCGCATCTCTTCAAGCCGTTTGGCGCGGACAGGCTCCCAGGAATGGGGCGACGCTATTTCCTCCGCTGCCTTCTTGGTGATTACCGCAGCCTTCTTCTGCAAATATTCCGTCACCTGACGTTTGCTGTCTTGCATACGTCGAAGAGCGTCCTCATCAGGTTGCGCTAGAAGTGGAAGTGCGAGGAAAAATAGAAAGAGCCGCATTGAGCGGATTATGGCACGATTCGCCGCCGGGAGCATACTGGCACCACAAAAAGCATTATCATGGAAGCCATGCCCACTGTCCTCCGGAAGGTACTTCCCCTCGCCTTGTGTGCGAGCTTTCTATTGCCTGTGACGATTTTCGCTGCGCCCGCTAAGGGCAAGTTTCTGGTTTACGTCGGAACGTATACCAAAGACAAAAGCAAGGGAATCTATGCCTATCATTTCGATGCTGCCACAGGCGACCTAAAAGAATTGGGACTTGCCGCAGCGGTGGATAATCCATCGTTCGTGACGATTCACCCAAATGGCAAGAATCTCTACGCAGTAGGTGAAAGGACCTCAGCCGTTACCTCATTCACAATCGACAAGGTTTCCGGCAAGCTTACGAAGTTGAATGATGTGCCTGCAGGCGGCGGCGGACCTTGCCACCTTGTTGTGGACAAAACCGGCAAGACATTGCTGGTTGCCAATTATGGAACTGGCAGCGTGGCATCGTTTCCGATCACGGCCGATGGTTCGTTGAAGCCCGCAGCCACTGTTGAGCAGCATAAAGGATCAAGCGTGGACAAACAACGGCAAGGCGGGCCTCATGCGCATTCCGTGAATTTATCGAACGACAATCGGTTCCTGGTAGTCGGCGATTTGGGCCTTGATCAGGTGATGGTTTACAAGCTGAATGCGGCGAACAGCACAATTATTGCCAATGATCCACCGTTCGCCAAAGTGGCTCCAGGCAGTGGTCCAAGGCACTTCAATTTTCATCCTTCCGGCAAGTACGGCTATGTGATCAACGAAATGGCTCTAACTGTGACGGCGTTCCAGTGGGAAGGCAAGAGAGGTGCGCTAAAGGAAATTCAAACTATTTCGACATTGCCAGCCGATGCTGATCGCAAAGGAGCATCCACGGCTGAGGTGCTGGTGCATCCATCAGGCAAATGGCTTTATGGTTCCAACCGCGGACACAACACCATTGCTCTTTTCAACATCAATCAGACGGACGGAAAGTTAACGGCGGTTGATCATACTTCAACACAGGGAAAGATTCCACGCAATTTTCGCATTGACCCAACCGGCAACTACTTGTTTGCGGGAAATCAAAATACTGACAACATGGTGTTGTTCCGAATTGACCAAACCAACGGGAAATTGACGCCGATGGGTAAGCAAGTTGAAGTTGGCGCGCCGGTTTCGATTCGCTTTCTTAAATTGAAGTAACGTGCGTTGGCTTTTGGTAACACTGGCGTTGGTTGAGGCTTTTGGCCAGCAGCCAATCATTGTTATTGAAAAGGTATCGCTTGTTGATTCGCTCACCGGAACGGTTAAGCCGAACCAAACGATTTCGATAAAAGGGAAATCCGCACATCGAATTGATGGCCGAGGTAAATTCGTAATTCCCGGATTGTGGGACATGCACACTCATGTGGGTGATCTGCCTGCCGGTTGGGAGGAATTGTTCATTGCCAACGGGATTGTGGGTTTAAGGGAAATGGCCTGCTCCCAGAAAAACTGGCCGGCTCAGCAGGCGCATCGAAATCGAAACGTTGCCCCTTATTTGGTCAGCACCATAGGACCGATTGATCGCGACGGTCCACAGGCGGTAAAGACTGCAGCCGCCGCACCCCTGATGATTGATCAGTTGGCCAAGCTGGGGGTCGATTTCCTGAAGGTTTACAACGCTCTTTCCAGGGATGCTTATTTTGCGATTGCCACTGAATCCCGAAAGCGCAATCTGCAACTGACCGGCCATATTCCTGATGCGGTGAGTGCCGCGGAAGCGGCGCGTGCCGGGCAGAAGTCCATTGAGCACATGGATAATATTCTGCTTGCCTGCTCAACTTCGGAAGTGGGGTATCGCAAATTGTTCCTGCAGGATGGCCGATTGCCGAAGCCGTTAGTGTTGAACTCATTCAGCAAAACCAAAGCCGAAGTGCTAGCTGATTTGTTTGTTCAAACCGGTACCTGGGTCGTTCCCACCTTGACAGAATTGCGCGGAGACACGCTTGATGGTACCGCTCTCAATAACCCTGCTCTTCAATTTATGGAAAGCGGCTGGATGGGTGAATGGAGAGCTCACTTGGGTGTTCTACGCGATCGCCAATTTGAAACCCGTTGGTTTGAGAAGCATCGCGAAGTGTTGAAAATCTTTGAACGCCATGGGGTTCGGATTCTTGCAGGGACAGACGCGCCAGCGCCTTTTTGCGTGCCTGGATATTCGCTGCATGATGAATTGGAATGGATGGTGGGTGCGGGGATTAGTACATCGAAGGCTCTAGCGGCTGCAACCAGTAATGTGCCTGAGTTCCTAGGCCGCAGCGTGCCGCCAACCTATGTTCTACTATCCGACAACCCACTAGCTGATATCAGGAACACACGCAAAATCGAAGCGGTGATTGTTGACGGCCGGGCGCTGCTGCGCAAAGACCTGGACTCTATGTTGGCTAGGACGAAGAAGAGGGCGGATGCTTCCAAATAACGTGGCTTTAATAACAGGGGCGGGCCGTGGAATTGGCCGGGCTACGGCAATCCGATTGGCACGAGCAGGGTCGGACGTAGTGTTAGTGTCTCGCAATGCTGCGGAACTTGCTGAAGTCGCAAGCGAGGTTGAAGCGTGCGGAAGCCGGTCACTCGTGATTGTTGCCGACGTCACCACGAACGGATGCGCGATGGACATCGTGGATCAAACGCGAGAAAAATTCGGGCGATTGAATATTCTGATCAATAATGCTGGTATTGCCGGTCCTGTGGGTCCAGTTGCTGATATGGATATGGCGGCGTGGTTGCGCTGCTTTGAGGTGAATTTGCATGCCCCAGTTGCGTTCTGCAAGGCGGCACTTGGGCTGATGCACGAAGGCAGAATCATCAACGTTGCCAGTGGTGCAGGCACCTTCCCCATTCCATATTTTTCCGCCTATGTATCCAGCAAGTGCGCCCTCATTCGATTTTCTGAAACACTTGCCAAGGAAGTGGCTGGCCGTGGAATCAAGGTGTTTGCCATTGAACCGGGTACGGTGCGGACAGCACTTGCTGAGCAGACGCTAGAATCGCCGGATACGCAAAAATGGATGCCATGGTTTCAGGACCTCTTCACGCAAGGCCGCGATATTCCTGTTGAGCAAGCAGCTGAATTCATCTTTCAGCTTGCGGCAGGCATGGCTGACAAGAATAACGGGCAGTTCTGTCTTGTGGACGGAAGATCAGGATCGTTGCAGTTTGTTGAAAGGGGAAGCTCCAATTAATCGACAGCCGCCGCAATTGCCATTTCCACGAAAGAATTCTTTTCATCGCTGCCGCCTTCGCGGTGAATCATGAAGATACCGATCATATCGCGCTTCGGGTCGATGAAATAATACGTGCCATAGCGTCCCCCATGGCCGTAGGTACCAATGGCCATCAGCTGTGATTCTCCTGCGGCATCCTTCACAACCGAAACTCCTAAGCCCCATCCGTAGCCTGGGCCATTGGTCCGCAGATCTCCAGTATGGTTGGTGGAAATCAATTCCACAGACGCTTTCGATAGCAGTCGCACTTTTTGGTATTCGCCGCCATTGAGCATCAACTGATACAACGGAAAAAGATCGCTGACGGTTGAATACAGTCCACCTTCCGGTAGCGGATACTTTGCATTCTCGCGAAACTTCATAGCGCCCTCACCAAGTGGATCTGATGTGTATTTGATTGTCTTACCATCTTTCAAAATGTAAGCAGTGGGCATGCGGTTGAACTTTTCCTTGGGCGGATAAATGAACGTGTCGTTCATCCCTAGCGGTTTGAAAATCTTCGCATCCAGGTACTTTTCGAAAGGCATTCCTGAAAGCACTTCAATGATGCGACCCAGCGCGGCAACGCCCATGTTGCTGTAAGACCATCTGGTTCCTGGCTGCGATTGCAAGGGTTGCTGTGAAGCCACCAGCACAACGTCGGCCAGGCTTTTGTGAAGTGCTCCATGCAATTCTCCGATCCCCGGCGGCGGATTTAGCATCATGCCTGATGTGTGCGTCATCAAGTCCCGTATCTGCACTGGCCGCATTGGCTTCACCAAACTGATGCTTTTGTCTGCGTTCGTCACCCCGACAAGTTGTCCGCGAAACTCCGGCAAATGCTTTTCCACAGGATCGGAAATTGCCAGCAGCCCTTCCTCCGCCAACATCATGATCGCCATGCAGACGATTGGCTTGGTCATGGAATGCAACTGAAAGATGGCATCGGTCCGCATGGGCTGCTTGGTTTCCATGTCTGTATAACCCACCGCATCAATCGAAGCAACCTGACCGTGCCGAGCCACAAGAGTGACAAAACCAGCGGCCGTGCCTTTATCGACGAAGGTCTTTAGCCGCAGTGGAATCTTCGATAGACGTTCAGTGTCAAGACCAGTCTTTGCCGGGTCCTTCACAACAATCACTGGTGAGGCGGCTGGAAGCAATGTGGCTAGACAAATAGCAAGTACAACAATTCGCATGGGTCTTATTCTATAACGTTCCCCCAACCGTTGCGTCATTTGCCCCAGCGACCCTCTACGTTTTGATGTACTTCGCTAAAGAAATCAATGGCTTACTGTTTGGTCTTGGAGTTGCATTAAATGCTGTGGTAAACCAATTTCGATTCAATTTCATTTGAGACATCTTCACTTCGGACAAGGGAGGCCATCCATGGCCAGTAGAATTTTAATCGCGGGGGTTGCCGTTGCTTTGTTGGTGGCGCCTATATCTTTGAGAGCGGATGTTGCCGCCGGGAAGGCAGCTTATGACAAGGCCTGCAAGTCTTGTCATGGTGCTGAAGGCAAAGGGAACCCTGCCATCGCCAAAATGATGAAGGTAGAAATGCGCGCCCTTGGATCAAGCGAAGTGCAAGCCAAGAACGACGCAGCGATCAGTAAAGACATCACCGAAGGAATGGGCAAAATGAAGGGCATCAAGAGCCTTGCCGCCGGGGACGTGAAGTCCGTAGTCGAATTCGTCAGGACTTTGAAGAATTAAGTTGTGAGTGAGCATCCTATGCCAGATAAGGCAAATGGGTCAGAGCATAGAGGGTGGGCATCAAGAATTATTCCCATCCTCCTTTTTTCTGATAATTGGCTCAGCCGGGCTGGAATATTCCTGGTCACCAGCGCCACCGTTTTTTGGTTCTGGATGCTGGGTCTTGGATCCACCGCTGGCTACACAGACATAATCCAATATGTTTTTCTGCCGGCAATGTTTTTTCTCGGCCTTGCGCTGATTCCTGCTGGTGTTGCCATGGATCGTCGGCAGCGATCTAAGTCCACAGAGGGGCCTTCTGACTTCTCCTGGAAAAGCGAAGCGGCTAAGAAGCTTCTCATCTTTGTTGGCACTGCCACCGTTTTAAATGTAATTCTTGGCGCAACTTTCAGCTACAAAGCAGTTCATTATATGGAAGGAAATTCCTTCTGCGGCACCGCATGCCACAGTGTGATGAGCCCGGAATTTAATGCCTATAAAGCAACTGCTTCCCATTCCAAAGTGGAGTGTGTTGCCTGCCACGTTGGGCCCGGAGCGGCGAATTTTGTGGAAGCGAAGCTGAATGGTACGCGGCAGTTGCTGCTTATCATGACCGGCCACTATCAGCGCCCCATTGCTCCTCCTATCGACCGCATGCATGCTGCTAAAGATACTTGTGGCTCTTGTCATTCGGAAATTGCGGAATCCCCAGGTAAGTTGAAAATTAAATCGAAATTCTCAGATGAAGGACAGCCGACCAAGACTGCCTTGGTAATGAAAATCGGCGGTGCAAAGTCAGGAAAGGGGATTCACGGTGCCCATCTTGGGGTAGGGGTGAAAATCAGCTATGCTGCGGCTGCTGCGGATCGTTCTTCGTTCGCTTGGGTCTCATCCACCAAAGCTGGGGTCACCGATGAGTATTTTGCCCCAGGAAAAAATCAAGCCGCAATTGCAGGCTTGAAGCAGCGCGATATGTCTTGCCTCGATTGTCACAACCGGCCTAGTCATCAATTTGAATTGCCAGCCGCAGCGGTTGACAAAGCAATGGTGGAAGGTGGCATTTCCACGACGCTTCCAGGCATCAAAAAAGTTGCAGTAGATCTTTTAGGAAAACAGTATAAACAGCCTGAAAGTGAGATTTCTGCTGTTTTGCAAAGCCACTATAATCAGCAGGGCGCCGCTTTAGATCTTACAGCAAAAACAGTAGCGGCAATCTATTCGCGCAACGTTTATCCCCAAATGAAAATCACTTGGGGAACGTATCCCAACCACATTGGACACACCGATTCGCCAGGTTGTTTCCGATGTCATGGGTCAGACTTGACCTCATCGAATGGCAAGCAGATTGCACAGGATTGCAGCAGTTGCCATCAGGTTCTTGCAGTGGATGAAGCAGCACCAAAAATTTTGGAAGACCTAGGCACAGGACAGTGACATCATGAATAAACACACGCTCCGCACCCGACTTGGTATTTTCCTAGTAGCGATGGCGGCTATTTTCGGCGGCGCATTTGCCGCAAATCGGAAACATGAATTCTCTCGCCACGAGAAAGCTTTTTTTGCCGACGAACGTACTTTGAATTTCGTGCGGCCTGGTCTCGATTTGAAAATCACCGCAGCTTCTGTTGCGGCCGACGGGACAATTAAGGCAACCGTCCGCATTGCCGATCCGAAAGGCGTGCCGCTTGACCGTGAAGGCATTGTCACTCCTGGTGTTGTGGCTCTCAGTTTCGTAGCTGCCTATATTCCAAAAGGACAAACACAATATGTCTCTTACACCACGCGAACCCAGGTAAGCAATATTACTAAGGCATCGGCAATTCAAGCTGCTGCCGACGCTGGGGGTGTCTTTACCAAATCAGCGGATGGCGAATATGTTTACACATTTAGGACCAAAGCCCCAACAGGTTTTGAAGCTGGTTCAACTCACACGATTGGTGTGTACTCTTCACGCAACCTTACTGAGTTCGATTTGGGAACCAATTTTGCCAGCGCTACCTTTGATTTTCTTCCCGCCGGCGGCAAGGTTACAGTCGTGCGTGATGTGATCAAATCGGCATCCTGCAATAACTGTCATGGAGAAATCAATGCTCATGGCGGATCGCGACGCGGATTAGAAATGTGCGTACTGTGCCACACGCCTCAGACGACCGATCCTGACACCGGCAACACAGTCGACATGAATGTAATGACACACAAGATTCATGAGGGCAAGGAGCTTCCCAGTGTCAAAGCGGGTGGTAAGTACCAGATTATCGGCTTCAACAGTACGGTTGCTGATTATTCCAAAGTGGGCTTTCCCGCCGGCACTCGCAATTGCACAATTTGCCATGTTCAGACAGGAGTGAATGCTGGCACTAATGCCATGAACCTATACGCCCCCAATAAGGCTGCTTGTGGTTCGTGCCATGACAATGTTGATTTCACTTCCGGGAAAACGCATTTAGCTGTTGCTGATGGTCAATGCGGACGATGCCATATTCCGGATGGCAAAGAATTTGATCTTTCCGTAAAGGGCTCACACACAATTCCTGAGCAGTCGACACAATTGCCAGGAACCAATTTCGAAATTATTGACGTCAAGGACGCAGTTGCCGGTATGAAGCCATTCGTCACTTTCGCTGTTAAAGATGACAAAGGCAACCCGATCAAACCTTCCGATATGACCTCGCTCAGTCTTATTCTTGGTGGTAACACTAAAGACTACAACAGCTATGTAAGCGAATCCGTCCGCGCTGCGGTGATGGGAATTGATGGGCGAGCGGTGTATACATTCAACTCAGCCATTCCTGCCACAGCAAAGGGATCCTTTACGTTGCTGATGACGGGCTATCGAACTATCAAGGTGGCAAAGCTGGATAACACTACAGTAGATGCACGCGATGCCGGGCTTAATGCAGTTCGCACATTTTCAATCGACAATTCGCCTGTTGTTCCTCGCCGCAAAGTTGTTGAAACCGCGAAATGCAATGCGTGCCATCTGCAACTATCGCTCCATGGGACGTCTCGAAATGAAGTCCAAGGTTGCGTTATCTGTCACAACCCTACGAACACAGATGCCGGTAGACGCACTGCGGCTCAATTGCCGGCGGAAAGCGTTAATTTCGGCACAATGGTCCACCGTATCCACGCTGGCAACAGGCAGATTCGCGACTTATCTTATGCAGGGTTTGGAGGTTTAGTAAACTTCAATTCCGTGGGCTTTCCCAACGAGTTGAACAACTGCTCAGTGTGCCACGTAAATGGCTCTGAAAACCTACCCATGGCCGAAACGAATCTCAATGTTACCGACCCCCGCGGATGGATCCCTGACGCTGGGCCAGCCTCCGCAGTTTGCTCCGGTTGCCACGTTTCTAAGGCGGCCGCTTCGCACTACCTCTTGAATACTTCAGCCCTCGGTGAGAGCTGTGCGGTATGCCATGGAACCAACGGAGACTTTTCCGTGAGCAAGGTACATGCTAAGTGAAACTGCTCCTCACGATTGCGGCCTTCCTGATGGCTCAGGGGACGCAGGCTGCCACAGACCCTAAGTGGGAATCCTGCGCCCCGTGCCATGAGGATATAGTCGCTGCATTCTCACGCAACAGGCACGCTGGTGCAAAAAAGGGATGCGATTCCTGTCACGGTAGTTCAGCCAAGCACGCCGAAACCGGCGACGCTGCTGAGATCTCGAACCCCAAGAAAGTTGCACCCAAAACAGGCGAGGCAACGTGCATGGGTTGTCACAAAAATCATCCATCACAAGTAGGCCAAGTGCGATCAGGCCACGGCCGTGGGCAGGTGGCTTGTGTGAGTTGCCATAGCGTGCATACGCCTCCAGCACCGCAGACTGCAACCAGCAGGAATCAGCAATGCTTCGGTTGTCACGCTGAAGCACGGGCCCAATTCGCGCGGCCTTTTTCTCATAAGCTGACGCAGGGACAACTCAACTGCGTCGATTGCCACAATCCCCATGGATCGTTCAATGGACGTGCCCTGGCAACCGCACAGCGTCATGGATCGAACGAACCTGGCTGCTTGAAGTGCCACACGGATAAGCGTGGACCATTTCGATTTGAACATGCCCCGGTGCGATTTGAAGCATGCAACTCATGCCATGAGCCGCACGGTTCTGTGAACCCTCGCATGCTAGTGCGGCAAGACGTTGCCACACAGTGTTTGGAGTGTCACTCCAACCTTCCTATCAATGCCGCAACGCGCCAAGTGCAGGGGGGACTGCCTCCAGCTTTTCATGACATTCGCGATCCCTTTTACCGCAACTGCACCACGTGTCACACCAAAATTCATGGGTCTCACGTTAGTAAGACTCTCCTAAAATGAGAACGCTAATCTTACTATCGGTGATTGGAGTAATTGCGGTGGCACAGCCTGCGGAGTCACCCAAGCCTGATAGTGCGACGAATGAAACTTCGGCTAGCTCTGCATTGCCAACAGGCAGTGTTGAATTGGGCTACCGATTCATTCCCAATCTATCCGGAAGCTTACCTGCTTATCGTTCCATCGTGAATTTAGGCGAAGGTCCCCGGCTTTTGGCAAGTGAACTCAATTTTCCAGGCGGTAAGTTCTATGACTCGTTTTTCGTGCGGCTCAGCAATTGGGGTGGTGACCCATACAATTCAATCCGCATGTTGGCCGAAAAGCACGGAGTCTATCGACTATCCGTCATCTATCGCAATACAGCCTATTTCAATGCGATGCCTTCGTTCGCCAATCCATTGGGAACGTTCAACCAGCGCAGCTTTGATCAGAAACAACGCTTCTTTGACGCTGATCTGGACTTGCTTCCAGGCAAAAAGCTCTCACCATTTTTCGGCGTGGGGCGCCAAGGTGCGCGCGGAAACGCCATCAGTCCAATGGTATTTGATACCAATAGCTACGCTGCTGCATCCCATGTTGATTACGCCTACACTACTGCTCGCGCCGGCCTGCGGTGGACCATGGAACACTACCACTTGACTGTGGAGCACGCCGAGGCGAAATTTCATGATGACCAAACGTTGACCATCGATTCGCGCAACACTGGCAATCGGCAAGGCACGTTTCTTGGGCAGACTTTGTTCGTCGCAAACGGTTTGGGTTCTTACGGTATTCAAGGCCGCAACAGCACAACTGGAATCCATGCCACGGCTTCTCCCACAAACTGGCTGGATCTCTCAGGACAGTTTTTTTACACCAGGCCGAGTACGAAGGCTAATTTTTCAGAAAACGCCAAAGGCTTGTTCCTGTTGTTGGATCAACTGCGCTTTTCCAGTGGAATTCAATCCATTGTGCAAAATGAATCAGTGCAGCCACGCACTACCGCGAATGTCGCTGCGGAACTACGGCCCTTCAGCCGCCTAAGAATTATTGAGTCAATTAGCACCGACAGGCTGAACAACCAAATGGCTTATCCCGTCACTTGGCGCTATGACGAACAGCGTTTGGAAGCCTTCTTTGATGTTGCGAAGTGGTTCAGCTTGCGCGCTGGGCATAAATATATATGGGGTGAATCTTCCATTCCGCCCAGCCAACTGAATCAGGGGACCGGCCCGGAAAACGCTCGTCTCCGTCGCCATTCGTTTCTTGGAGGAGCAGTTCTTCGCCCTGTAAAGAATCTTACTGTGAACGCTGATTTTGAAGTAGCTAGCGGTGATCGCGCCTGGTTCCGAACTACGATCACAGATTTCGATTCCACGCGACTACGGGCTCGGTACCAACTAAATTCCCATTGGATTGCAGCCTGGCACTTCCTTCGCGTAAATGGCAGCAACCCTTCCTGGGCCGGCAACTATGCATACTCGAACATCGCTGGCGGCGCATCATTACAGTGGACGCCTTCGACGCGTTGGCTTGTGTTGGCCGAATACAGCCGTGGATCTTTGGTGACGGATATTCTGTTTCGAAACCCGGTAAATTTTGGAAATTTGCGGTCCCTCTATCGCGACGATTCTCATGCGGCAACAGTATTGGTTGACGCCAATGTTCATGCTCGCTTGCGCATCTCTGCTGGTGGGACGTTCCTCAAAACCAGTGGGAGCCGCCCCACTAGTTATTACCAACCGCAGGGGCGAATCACGGTTCCAATGCGTAAGACTTGCGAAGTTTTCGCCGAACTCCGCTACTACGGATTCGGGGAGTTCTTCATTTATCCTGAATCGTTCCGGTCAAACCAATTGACGATAGGTCTACGACTGATGCAACCAGCTGCGAAGTAGACTTAAGCCCGAGCCTTGACTGAATGAGCGTCAATCTTCACCGCTGAGTAGCCGCCCTGCGACTTGAAGTACATGTACAATGCGCCGAAGATAGCCGTCAGAACCACCGGTAAAATCGCAACGTAGCGGAACGCCGCAGCCGCGCCTTCGCGTTCGTACCAGCCACCCATCACTGGCAATATAAAGGCCACAGCAAGGTTTCCAGTTCCGCCCATAACAGCTAGTGCAAGTGGGCCGCCTTTGGGGAACCGTTCCGAAGTCACACCCAGCATCAAAGGCCAGAAGTATGTTTTCCCCACACCAAACACCGTGGCAGCAAGGAAAGCTTCAGTAGGCGTGGTTACAGTGCTAAGCCAGTAAAGTCCGCATGCGGTCAAAATCGAAGATGCGATCAAAATCACAATCGGCGAGAACTTATGCGCCACTCCACCAAAGAAAAAGCGTAGGACAAACATCAAACCGGCGGTATAAACCAGAATCAGAATACCTTGCATGTTGGCCAGCTTGGTCATCACAGAACCTACCCATTGATCGGGGCCAAGTTCCGCTGAGGCAGTCATCCACATGCAAATCCAAAGAAGAATAAATAAGGGTTTCATCAAATCCCCCATCATGTCGGCATTCGATACACCCGCGGCGACGCGTTCTGTTTGAGGAAACTTCTCATTCCATATCATGGCGGCGAAAATCGCTGCTGGAACCATAATCAGCCCAAGCTTGATCTGCCAACCAACGGTCATGGTTGATGCAGCAACTCCAGCGACGTCCAAGCCCATCACCTTCGTAAGCGCATAAGAAGCAAGTCCGCCGATGATCAAACCTCCAGGCCACCATGCGTGCAGCAGGTTCATACGATGCGTCTTGTCATCGGGAAACATGGTTGCGCATAACGGATTGATTACGCCTTCGACTAGTCCCTGTGCAAGGCCCAGAGTTAGCATGGATCCATAGAGAATTATGTATGGGGTGTCTGTAAATCCGATTGGGCCGGTAGGACGTGGGGCAAAGATGATTGCCAGAACTGCCGCAATGTAGCAGCCGGCTGATACCAGCAGCAATCTTCGCATTCCGAATAGATCCACTAGCGAGCCACCAATAATGATGGACAGCGTGAAGCCCCAAAAAGCAGGGCTAAGGATGAAGCCTATTTGCTCTTTCGTTAAGTGGAAGTCGGCCCCTAAAGAGTCGAGGATGTCTCCTCGAATGGAAAAGACCATCGAAGTGGTTATGAGTGCGACACAACTCGCGATGAAAAGCTTCTTGGTGTTCATGCTCCACGAAGTATACACCAACGCAGGCTTGGCCGGCCGTTACTTCTTTGCTTCCGGTGGCGGAGCATTCGATGGAGGCGTGGGCTTGCCATCAATGGTATGGGGTTCCATTAGCTCTACGCGAGTTCCATCAGGATCGTAGAGATTCATTTGCCGCTTACGATTCACACCGGTCCGAATCTCCAGCGGCTTGGTATAGTTTTTGCTGGCCGGCCGTGCTTCCAGTGCTGCTTTCGCTTTTTCAATGTCCGGAACGAACAGGCAGATATGATGAGCCGTGCCGCGTTTGGTGGGTTCCGGCAATCCATCGTGCAACATTAATTCTATGTAGTCGTCACCATCCGGCACCTTCATGTTCACCCAGTTCAAAACCTTGCCATCGCGGCTGCCGCGCCAGAACTCCTCAAATCCCAAAACGTCTCGATAGAACTTTTGCGAAGCCTCCAGATTGCCTACAAGAATGCCGAAATGAGCCATTCGCGTGGAGATGCGCTGCGGGCCCATGAACTTACCTTTTTCACGAATCGAGGCGCCCCCGGGTAAGTACTGCACAAATTCCAAAGTGTGTCCGTCAGGGTCTTTCACATTGAAGCTGCGATTGCCGATTCGGTTATTGGCTAATTTTTCAGGGACTTTTACACCCTTCGCTGCCAGGTAATTTCGCATGCCTTCAATGTCATCGGTTTCCACGGAAACATGGTTCAAGCGATCAGAATCCTTTTCCTTTTCCGGGAAGATCTCCAGGTATTGCCGTTCGTTGATTTTGATGAACGTCAGCGAAAGCTCCCCACTGGGTGTCTTTAAGTCGAACGGTTCTCCATAGCCGAGAAAGTCTTTGTAGAAAGCGCGAGCCTTGTCCACATCGGCAACGAAAATGGCTACATGCGCGGCTCCGGTGATGCGTGGACGTTTTGGCTCGGCTGCCGTCACTAGCAAGCCAAATAGAAGAAAAGCAAGAAATCGCATGTCCTCAAGATACAATACCTGCATGGATCGCAGGAAACTTCTCTTTGGCTTAGCAGCGGCAACTGGCCAATTGCATGCACAACAATCGAAACCTTTGTTCAACGGCAGGAACTTAGATGGTTGGCAAAAGCACGGTGAAGTGCAATGGTCTGTGGTCGACGAGATTCTAATCGGTAAGTCGCCGCGGCCAAATAGGAAGCCTTTCGGAGAATGGCCGATTAGCGAGAAACAGTATCGGGGATGGTTAACCCAGCAAGCTTGGTTATACACGGAAGCTGAGTTTGAGGAATTCGATTTGCAGTTGGAATACTGGATTCCCGAAGGTGGCAATAGTGGGGTTTCCATTCGTGATTCCTCGCGGGGCGATAAATCCTTCGGTGTTTCCCCGCAAATCACACCGGCTCACATCGGCTACGAAATTCAGATTATCGATGACGGAGCGCAGCCGTTTCCTTCGGGTAGCATTTACACTTTCGTTGCTGCTCCCAAAGAACTTCACAAAAGGGAAGCTTGGAATATACTGGAAATTCAATCGCGCAGGCAAATGATCCGTACAAGGCTCAATGGCAAACTCGCTGCAGAATTTGCTGGCGATCCCAAACGACCATTAAAGGGACCGATTGGATTGCAATTGCACGATCGTTACAGCTTAGTGATGTTTCGGAACATCACGATCAAAGTGATTTAGACGGCCCCAATTTCGCTGCAATTAGAGATTTCGTCCAACCGAGAAAACGCTCGCGATGGATGGTGGCCCCTGGAAACAGCTCTTTCATGGACGCGCAATCCAGCAGCCGGACATCCCGTAAGAAATGTTCCAGATAGAATTGACGTTCCTGCGGCTCCGCATTAGTAACGAATGCCCAAACGGTCGCATTCCGAACCAGCCAACTCTGAATTGATTTTGGCAGCCAATGAACGAATGGCGTCATCAGGTGCTGCTCCACCGGGAAATAGCGATTGGGGGTTTGCACCCAATAATTTCGGCCAACACGCGCAATTTCAGCAGCAAGCTGTTGTTGGGCATGAAACCCTCCCACGTGCTCAATTACGGAATTTGAAAAAACCAGATCGAACGATTGATCAGGGAAGGGAAGTCGCGTACCATTGGCGAAAACCAGGTTGCGGCGATCGTCCCCAGGCTCTGCGGCGCGCGGCATATTGAGGTAAATGACATGCGGCCGGTCAAGCTCTGGCAACAGTAGCCAAATAGCAGGGTTTCCGCCTACATCCAGAACGCGAAGGCCCGAATGCGCCTTGCAAAGTTTGGAAAAATGCTGCATTCGGCGCGATCGGAAATGGCGGCTCAGTCGAACGAATAATTTGGAGGCTTGAGCCACTTCGATTTTCATGATCCCACGATAGGCGCGTTTTTGGATATTAACGTGCACTATAAATAGCAGAGGTAAGGATATGAACACCAAGATCGTTGGAAATCCAGAAATCGTTCCCAATTTGATGAAGGCTGCGGGTATTGTTGCGGCGGCTGGTGCGGGTGCCGGGTTAATGTTCTTCTTCGATCCTGTTCGAGGAAAGGCTCGACGCGCACAATGTCTTGACCAAGCAGCGAAGCTGGCTCGGGATAGCGGCTCAGAAATTGAAAGGACTGTCCGAGATTTGGAACATCGTGCTGAGGGGTTGTTCGCTGATTTACGGCATCACGTAGAACCTGAAAAGCCTGTTTCCGATGCGAAGTTGGAAGCACGAATCCACTCGAAACTAGGGCGCATCGCCAGTTTCCCTAGAATGATCCGAGTGATGTCCCTTTCGGGAAACATCATTCTTGGCGGATTCGCACCAGCTGGTGAAGCCGAGGCAATCATTCAAGCAGTGACTGAAATTCCAGGCGTAAGGGCTGTTGAGAGCCGTATAGAAATCCCAGCGCTTGAACACGTTGCTGCACAATGACATTGAGTTCTCTTCCGGTGGGCTCCCATCAGTGCTTATGCTCGAGGACAGCGCATGCCTCAAAGCTGGTGGTATTGACGGGGGGCCCCGGCGGGGGAAAGACGGCCATTCTAGAACTAGCGCGAAAGTATTTCTGCAAGCATGTTATCTTTCTTCCTGAAGCCGCGAGCATTGTATTCTCCGGCGGATTCCCGAGGCTTGATACCGTTGCAGGACATCGCGCTGCCCAGATGGCCATTTTTCGTATACAACGGGAGATGGAACTGTTGGCTGTTGCTGATAGACCCGCGGTGCTCCTTTGTGATCGCGGAACAGTGGACGGCTTGGCCTATTGGCCTTCGTCGAGGCAGGCATTTTTCCGCGGTGTCGAAACCACGATGCGGCAGGAACTGGCTCGTTACTCCGCAGTGGTTCATATTGAAACTCCGCCACCATCCGTTTATACAAACAACACGATACGACATGAATCCCCTCATCAAGCACATGAGATCAACGAAAAATTGAAACAGGTTTGGGAGTCTCACTCGAATCGTTTCTTGATTCATAGCTCGGGCAATTTTCTGGAGAAAGCCGAAGCAGCGCTTGAGGTGATTCGGAATCAAGTGCCTGTTTGTTGTCGTACTCATCCCCACAATGGTCCCCACTCCATTGGGATATGATGTAGATGCCCCATGAAATACCGTATTGCTTCAGCAGTTTTCGTTTTTTCCAATGTCGCCTTTGGGCAGCAGGTGGAGCACTTCGAGTCAACCGTCCTTCCTATTTTAAAAGCCAATTGTTTAGCCTGCCATTCTGACAAGAATCCTGCGAGTGGGCTCTCTTTTCAATCACGCGAAATGCTTTTGCGTGGAGGGAATCGCGGCGCAGATTCGAAGGTTATTACGGAAGCGGTAAAGCAATCTGGCGAACTCAAAATGCCTCCCGGCAAAAAGCTTACCCCGGAACAGATCGCCTCTATTGAAAAATGGGTTGGTGACGGATTACCGATGCCCGAGCGAATGGTAAAGTCCAAGCGTCCCGGTGCAGATCATTGGGCCTATCAGCTTCCCAAAAAGGGCATGCTTCCGGAAGTAAAGCAGGCGGATTGGGTAAAGACACCATTGGACCGATTTGTTTTGGCCCGTATGGAAGCGGCGAAGTTGAAGCCATCGCCAGAAGCAGATCGAGCTACTCTGCTGCGCCGCGTGAGCCTGGATTTGATCGGTCTTCCGCCGACGCCTTCTGAGCTTGCAGACTATCTGAATGATGGCAAAGCAGGTGCCTACGAAAGAGTTGTAGATCGGCTTTTGGCGTCGAAGCACTATGGCGAACGTTGGGGCCGGCATTGGCTGGACATAGCGCGATACGCGGATTCCGACGGATACACGATTGACGCTCCGCGTGACATTTGGCAATACCGCGATTGGGTGATTTCGGCGATGAACAAGGATATGCCCTTCGACCAGTTCACCATTGAACAAGTGGCCGGAGATTTGTTGCCTAATCCAACAAAGGAGCAATTGATTGCAACTGGATTGCACCGCAACACACCCAGCAATTTTGAAGGTGGCATTGATTTTGAACAGTACCGGGTTGAGGCTGTTGTAGATCGTGTGGCAACAACAGGGGCGGCTTATTTAGGGCTCACTTTGGGTTGTGCCCGCTGCCACGATCATAAGTTCGATCCAATCAGCCAGCGTGAATTCTACCAGATGTATGCGTTTTTCAACAACGTTGCTGAAGTTGATAAGGAAGAAGATCGTAAGAATTTCAACCAACCCTTTCTTGAATTAGCTACGCCTGAGGAACTGATCCGAAAGGCAGCTTACAACGCCCAATTGAAAGTCTTGCAGGATGAACTTGCCGCCTACCGCAAACAAGCGACGGATCCGAAAGACCCTGGTATTCAGGAGCGTTTGGATACCATTCGAATGATTCGCGTCCGTGATCCGAAAATTCAAACAACTATGGTGATGAAGGAACTGTCAGAACCGCGGCCTGCCTACATCCATTTGGGCGGGGATTTCCTTCGCAAGGGTGCCCCGGTTTTACCTGGTGTGTTAGGTGTTCTGAATCCGTTGGAGCCTACTTCGGGAAGGGCGAATAGACTTGATCTTGCCAAATGGTTGGTGGACAAAAAGAATCCGTTGACTGCCAGGGTTACCGTGAACCGCTATTGGCAAAAGTATTTTGGCAAGGGTTTGGTGGATACGGAAAACGATTTTGGAACCCAAGGCGATAAGCCTACCCATCCAGAATTGCTGGATTGGCTGGCAGTTGATTTCATGGAAAATGGATGGAGCCAGAAAGCTCTTCACCGCATTATTGTCACCTCGGCTGTGTACCGGCAGGATTCAGTCCATCGCCCTGATGCGGCGAAAGTGGATCCTGAAAATCGGCTGCTCGCACGCCAGAATCGAATCCGGCTTGATGCCGAAATTATACGGGATGCATCGCTTGTTGCAAGCGGTTTGTTGGCACCGAAAGTTGGCGGCCCTAGTGTTTATCCACCGCAGCCAGCCGGCGTTTATCAAGTTACTCAGGTGCGCAGAGAGTGGAAGACCTCTACTGGCGACGATCGTTTCCGCCGTGGCATGTATACGTTTTTCCAGCGTTCAGCTCCACATCCCAGCCTGGTCCTTTTTGACGCACCAGACGCTTCGGTGACTTGCACTCGGCGGCCTCGTTCTAATACTCCACTGCAGGCGCTTTCGCAGTTAAACGATAGCGGGGCGGTGGAATGGGCTGTGGCTTTCAGCAAGCGTTTGGACAAGGAATCGGCTGGTGATGATGGAGCGCGGCTTCGCACGACCTATCAACTGGCACTAAATCGAGATCCACGGAGCGATGAGTCAGAGAGGATGATGCGATTCATCAAGGCGCAGAAAGATTCCGGGCGCGACCCTTGGCAAGCTGTAGCGCGAGTTCTTTTGAATTTGGATGAGTTTCTAACACGGCCATGAACATAGACAGTTTAGCTTTAAGAACTCAAACACGGCGGCATTTTTTCCGCGATTGCGGTGTTGGTGTAGGTAAAGTAGCGTTGGCTTCACTTCTAGGCGATCGAGTCTTTGCGGGCATGCATCATCCTGCGAGAGTGGACCATGTTATCTACCTATTCATGTGCGGCGGGCCGAGCCAACTGGAGATGTTTGACTACAAGCCGGAATTGATGAAGTACGACGATAAACCTGCGCCGGAGTCGCTATTGAAGGGCAAGCGATTTGCGTTCATGGATACTTCCTTTAAAGGTCCACCAAAAATGTTGGGCACGCGGCGCAAGTTTTCCCAGCAAGGTGGTGCTGGAATGTACTTCTCCGAACTGGTGCCGAATATCGGCAAAGTTGCGGATGACATTGTAATGCTGCACGGGGTGTCGACCGATAATTTCAATCACGGACCGGCGAAGCTTTTCATGAACACGGGGTCAACCAGACCTGGTCGGCCGTCCATTGGTTCCTGGGTAACGTACGGTATAGGCAGTTCCGCGAAGGATTTGCCAGGGTTTGTGGTGTTGCAATCTGGACCCAGAGGACCTCGTAGCGGTGCTCAACTATGGTCCAGCGGATTTATCCCATCGGCCTATCAAGGCGTGCCATTTCGTTCCACTGGCGATCCGATTCTGAATCTTTCCAGCCCCGCAGGAGTTAACGCAGAAGAGCAGCGGCAAACCATTGATGCACTGAAAGACCTGAATGCGCTGCAACTGAAACACAGCGGCGATCCAGAAATTGAAGCTCGTATTTTGCAGTATGAAATGGCGTTCAAGATGCAGACCTCGGGGCCGGAGTTGATCGACTTTGGTAAGGAATCGAAAGAGACCCTGGAGATGTATGGCGCAAAGCCCGGCGAGGCTAAATCTGCTTACGCCAACAACTGTTTATTGGCTCGACGATTGGTGGAGCGCGGCACTCGCTTTGTGCAGTTGTATCACGCGGACTGGGATCATCACGACGACATCACGAAACCTTTGGACGATGTGTGCCGTGAGATTGATCAGGCAACTGGAGCATTGATAAAAGATTTGAAACAGCGCGGATTGCTGGACCGGACACTAGTTGTTTGGAGCGGCGAGTTCGGACGCACGCCGATGAGCGAGATTCGCGAGAAGGGCAA
>JAYUSZ010000351.1:0-8239 GCA_043755435.1 Bryobacterales bacterium
TTGCGGATATTGTTCCGCTGCTGGAAAAATAGCGAGCCATATGATGAAGCCCGGTACTTGCTGGCACGGAATAAGCGTGGTGGAGGAGCTTCGGTTGAAGAGGTATCGAAGAAAAGGAAGGTTGTGAAAATCAAGTTGAAACCTGTGGAGATTTTAAAACACTAGATGGTCTAGAGGCTTGACAGGACATCTCAGATGTCTTACGGTCACGGCTCTGTAACCGTATCTACAACTGTATTTACGAATACCGCAACGTTGCAACCGTACTTACAAATACCCAACGTTACAACCGCATTTACAAATACCACAATCTAATGCCATAAATCGTTACAGAGGTGCGACCATAAGGGAGTGCTTTCCCCTTGACCAATATGAAACTATCCTACATTCTGTTCCTCTTTTGCTGCAGTTGCCTGCAGGCTGCGGACAGCTTCACCATTACTTCGGGACTTACTCCGCACCAGATGTTTCAACGCTCGAAAGATGGCACGGCGCTGGTGAACATGACTGGCACAGCATCAGCCGAAGGCCAGCTCGAAGCACGCATAGGCAATGGCCGTTTCGCCCCATTGGCGAAGGTTAAGGCTGGCTCCTGGACCTCTACTGGTCCCACGCTTAAGACCGGTGGACCGTACTCCGTTGAGATCCGATTTGGCCGCCATGTGGAAAAAATCGAAGACGTCTATGTGGGTGACATCTACATCCTTTCCGGCCAATCTAACATGGTGGGACGAGCCCGCATGGAAGGTCCTGAACCGCCGCATTCTAAAGTGAAGGCATTCACTCCGGCAGGGAAGTGGGAGGAAGCGAAGGAACCGCTACACGAATTAACTAAGGGCTTGAACGATGTGTTGCGAGGCACTGGGCTTGGCTTGCCGTTTGCCAAGGAAATGGTGAAGCGCACTGGGGTTCCCATTGGCTTGGTGCCCTGTGCTAAGGGCGGAACTTCCATTGCGCAGTGGGACCCCGCGTTGAAATCGGAAGGCCGCAAATCGCTTTATGGAAACATGCTTGCGCGGTTTCGGGATGCCGGTGGCAAGGCTGCTGGCTTGTTATGGTATCAGGGTGAGGCCGATGCCAAGCCGGAACTCTCGTCCCTTTATGCAGGCAAGTTTCAGAAGTTTGTGGCTCAGGTGCGGGATGACTTTGATCAACCTGAACTACCGTTTTACTATGCGCAAATCGGACGCTACACTTCAGAAATGGAACCGGCTTATGAAGGTTGGAATCAAGTGCAGGAAGCGCAGCGATTGTCTGAATTGTTGATCCCAAATTCCGGAATGGTCTCTACGATTGATTTGGAACTGGATGATTGGATCCACGCCAATCGTCCCAGCTTACAGCGTCTCGGATTGCGTTTTGCCAAGTTGGTTTTGGACGGGGCAAAGCCTCGCATTGTTAAAGTGAAATGGGACCACGCGCATCAGATCCGAATCGAATTCCAAGGGCTCAGCGGCAAACTTTTGAGCCCTGGCGGCCGCACCTTGGGATTCTCATTGGTTGACGAAAACAAGAAGCCGCTGCAGCTAATTTATCGAGCATGGATCGATTCTGCTTCAAACACTGTGGTCCTGAATTTGAACCATCAAAAACCCGTCCCGGACCAAGTGTATGTCTGGTACGGGCAGGGCTTGGATCCAATTTGTAATTTGATGGACGAGTCAGGTTTGGCGCTTCCAACCTTCGGCCCAATTCACGTTAAGCGATAGGCTTTATCGCCACAGCATTTGCTCTGGTGAACAGACCACGCATGCCAGCGGCGATCACTTCCTGGGCGCGCAGACCGTCGTTGTGATTCGTAGGAAACGCAGTGCCGCTGCGGCAGCATTCAAGGAATGCTGCGGCCTCGGCTTTATATGCTGGACCAAAGCGATCCTCAAATTCCGGAGCCCCAGCGCGCGCCTTGCCGCCGGGAAACGTCTTGCGGGACAGTGGCTCAACAGCACCACGAGGGCCAAAAGCTTCCACCACCGTCTCGCTAGGATCTTGATTGAAGTGCCCGATTTGGATCTGGCCTTTCTCGCCAAAAATAATGGTCTCTACGCGATATCCTGAAACGTGATTTCGAGTGACTTGAACCTGCCCCAGCACATCTTCGCCGAACCACATATACAGCATGGTGTCGTCAAAATCTTCCTCGCACTTGGCAACTTTGTGATTGTAGAGCCGAGTTCCAATTGCCAAAGCACGATCCGGCATGCCTCCCAAAAGCCACATGATTTCATCCACATTGTGGACAGACATGTCAGGTAAAATTCCGCCGCTTTGATAGCCATCAGGTGGCGGACCGGAATCCTCAAGAGCCGAGTAAACCTTGAAAACCTTGCCAATTACACCAGATTGCATCAATTCGCGGCCGTAGGCCAAAGCGCCGTCAAAGCGCCTTTGAAACGCAAGCATTACTGAGTTTGGGTAGTCGCGATCCAGTTCAGCGCAAAAAGCGGTGTCGCCTTCAAGGGATCCCGTCAGAGGTTTTTCTAGAATCACCCGGTGTCCTGCTTTCACTAGCGTTGAGGCGTGTTGCCGGTGCTTTTCCGTGGGCGTGACAATCATTGTCGCTTTTGTACCACCCCAGGCCAAATACTCTTCCGGCGAAGGGAACAGTTTGCCGGTGTAGTTCATTTCGGCAGCGAACCTTTGTGTTTTGGGCACATCCAAATCCACCACAGCAGCAAGGCGGCATAGGCCAGTTTCGCGCTCCAGTTCTAAAAGGTGACGGGCGTGAACCCACCCCATGCGTCCAATTCCTACAATTCCAATATCGATTGATTTGTTCATGAAGTTCTGATTTCCAAATAATGATACCTTCTTTGAGCGATCGCTTGCCTCCTTCACGGCCAATCGCATGTTATGCTGATACTGAAGGAATACCTTTAGGGAGGACCAATCATTCCATGGGCTCACTGGGCACACAGGAAATGATCGTTATCTTCATCATGGCTCTTCTTATTTTCGGCCCTAAAAAGCTGCCGGAACTGGGACGCACCGTGGCGAAGGCGATGGGTGAGTTTCGCCGCGCGTCGGCGGAATTGAAAACCACATTTGATCGCGAAATGAACTCCCTGGAGCGGGAAACAGAATCCCTGCGTCAGGCCTCAACAGACCTGCACAACCAAGTAGTGGATCATTCTTATCACGATGATTCCAGTTATTACGATTCCAGCTATTACAGTGGAGAACCGTACGATTCCACCCAATCCAGCACATCCACACTAAGCGCATCCGCAACTCAGGGCGCCGAAACATCCGCTATTGAAGCTTCAGAACACACTTTGGCGTTGGCCGAACCTCCCGCTGTGGAAGGTACCGACCATGCCCCGGTGACTCCGGTTCCTGCGGCTGAAACAGTGGCGCAGACGAATGGACATGCACAGCATTCCTGAGTCTGCCTCCTAGCTTTGGTATCGACTAATGGCAACTGATGAAACCAAGGGGCATGGCCCTCTGGGTGAGGACTCGCCCGTAACTCCGCCGTCTGAAGTGGTGCATTCGGACCATCAACAACAGCATGTTGATGATCCGTACCACAACTATGATGATCCGTACGCGGAGCACTCATACCATGGCCCTGAGGTTTCGTCAGAAGTCGCAACCACTCTGCCTCCAGTGCAGGCTGGCTCTCCTCCGCCTCCGCCGTTTAAGGATGAAAGCAAGGAGGCCGATGATGACGAGGGTATGCTTCGCATGTCATTTTTGGAGCATTTGGAGGAACTTCGCTTCCGGTTGATTCGAATGTTGTGGGGACTTGTCATCTCCTTTCTTGGCTGCTTCGCGTTCAAAGAGGCCTTGTGGGTAATTGTTTCCGGGCCGGCTAAGACAGCACTGCTGCGTTTAGGTTATGCCCCGGATCTAGTTCAACTGGACCCGATGGACACGTTCTCCGTGGTCTGGATGAAGATTCCTTTGCTGGTTTCTTTATTCGTGGCCTCACCCTGGATCCTATATCAAGTGTGGGCTTTTATTGCGCCGGGCTTATACAAGAATGAAAAGAAGCTGGCGGCTCCCTTCGTGCTCACCTCCGCCGGATTGTTTATTCTAGGCGGGCTGTTTGCTTATTTCGTTGCATTCCGATTTGGCTTGGAATTCCTGCTGGGCGTTGGGAAAGAAATCAACATAAAACCGCAGATTTCCATTGTCAGTTATTCCGATTTGTTCTTTAACGTGATCCTGGGCGTCAGTCTGGTTTTCGAAATGCCGGTAGTGATCTTCTTCCTCAGCATGCTGCGAATTGTGTCAGCGAAATTCCTGCTGGAACATTCCCGTTACGCAATTCTGGGCATCACCTTGTTGGCCGCGCTGATTACACCAACTCCGGATGCGTTCAATATGATGTTGTTCGCAATGCCGATGGTGGTCCTGTACTTTGTGGGCGTTTTTGCCGCCTATTTACTGGAACATCAGCGCGAACATAACCGGTTCCCATGGATGGCGATCCTGGTGGTGGTTGCCGCAATTCTGGCTATGGCTGGAGCAATGGTGGCATTCCTGGTGTTTAAGTATGGATACCATGTAGTGCCTTATTGGCCGTTCTTGTTTCGCTGAGAAAGGATTAGGAAGGCAGTCGACTTTGAGGGGCTTAGAAATCTAAATCCGTTCTGAGGAAATCAGCCCCTTTGAAGAGAAGCTTTTCCCCGGTAGCCTTGGCCAGAGCATAAGAAAAGCAATCGCCGAAATTCAACCCTGCGGGGTGACGCCCTTTGCCGAATTTGTGAAAAGCCCGGCGCGCCCATTCCAATTGCTTTTCGTCCATTACAACTTTCTGGACTCCCGCTTTCAGCAGAAACAATTCCAGCTCGCGCACGCCTTCATCGCCCAACCGTCCTTCCACAATCATGTGCAGCTCAAGAGCGGAAGGCATGGCGATCAACCGAATGGGATCTCGTTCGATAGCGTTCGCCATTGTTTCCCAGTCGACTTCCCGGAACAGAATGGCCGCTATTGCAGAGGGGTCAATCACCATCAGGAAGGCAGCCCGTTATCGTCGTATCCTATGATCTCTTCAGCAGATCTTGGGTCCAAAATTGGGAGTCTTGCCAGACGGTTTTGGATTGCGACAATTTCCTCAAGCAGGCTCGGACCTTTCAATAGCGCACGTTTTCGTTCCAGTCGCTCACGAAGGGATTCGAGTACAGCTTCGGTGATGGATTCTCCGGTTACTTCTGCCAATTCGCGCGCCAAGTGATCGGCTTCGGGGTGTTTGATGCTAAGAGGCATGAATGTATACCTAGGTATAATAATATCACGATTCTAGAAATTGGTGTGCCGCAGCTTTTATTGCTAGCCGCCGCGCGTACGGAAACAAATTTGATGCCTCTTGTTTTGGAATTAAGTGCAGCCGGGTCAGCTTCACCTTGTCTTCAGCACTATAATGCCGCCGATGCTTTGTCATTCGTCTCGCTCCATTTACTTCTTCGGCCCGAACTTTCTCATTTTTGAACTGAGGCGGTACATGAGTATAACCGTTAGAGTAGAACCTCTTGTTGAATATCTGAAACCTTTTTCTCCATGAGTCTTTGGAAAATTCCAGACAAATCATCGAGGATCTCATTGGAGTTCGATTCGAACGCATCTAAATCAAAGGAGTCAGAATATTCGAGTAGATCAAGCGTGCCCTCACGGTTCAAGGGGTACCTTGATTTGATTGCATTGAGGTCATAACTGCTGGACTTGATGAAAGTCTCGATTCTGTCCCCTAGGTCAAGATCTACCAATTTCGCGGCTCTCCTGAGAGAATCCAATTGGCGTTTCAAATTGTGACCGCAGCCGCAAACATCTTCGGGTTGGATTTTCATATCATCAGAAAATGTTATCAAAATTGACTTCATGGATAACTCGATTGCGTGACGATAAAGCATCACAATGGGCATCGCCCAGAAGCCTCCTTGCTTACCTTTCGCGCTGGCTACAAGCGTGTTTGCGGCGTCAGTGTAAGCCTCTGCAAACGTAAGGAAATGGAAATGCGCTTCCGAAAATCCCGGCTTATTCGCAGGTAGCGGCTGAAGATATTGTTCACTTTGTTTGTTCATGGGTTCACATTTACCACCTCATTGTTCAGACGGCTATGGCCTAGAAGTTCCAGGCACTTTTTGAAAGTTGATTGTGGCTAGTCAAGGTCTGACGAAAAACTAAGGGGTTTTGCTCATTGAGCCTACCTAAAAATGGAATAGACAATCGAGTAATGAAGATAGCACCCATCTTGGTTCTACTCATTGCTGGAATTCCAGCGGATTGCCAAGAAGCACCCAAGGCAACGAGGGTATCCACAGTTGCGGATGATGATAGTTTCCTTCTCAAAGGCAGCGACCATTGGCTGGCAGGTCTAGCGAAGGAAATTGTGGGCGACCAAACAGGTGCTAACAAAGACTATGTTGACGCAAGGCGTTTGTTCGCAAGGTCCGCAGCCCAAGGAAATGTGAAAGCACAGTTCAAACTTGGTTCGATTTATCAACTTGGTAAAGGCGTCACCGTTCAACCAGTTCAAGCAGCAAAATGGTACTTGTTGGCGGCGAAGCAGGGGCACGCTGAAGCACAGTTTATTATGGGAAGTCTGTACTATTCGGGCGTTGGTGTTTCTCAGAGTTTTGAATCCTCATTGCTTTGGTACGCTATGGCAGGCGAACAGGGCCATTCGGGAGCCCAACTACGCATAGGAATGCTCTATGAATACGGAGGGGATATCAAACAAGATGAACAGAAGGCAACTGGTTGGTTCGTGAAGGCCTCTGAACTCGGAGAACCCCTTGCGCAGTACCACTTGGCTTTAAGGTATGAGAGTGGAACTGGTGGAATGCCAAAGGATTATTCAATTGCTTTTGAATTGTACAGGAAAGCCGCATTGCAAGGCTTCGCAAGAGCTCAATTTAATCTCGCCATGATGTACTCTCACGGAAATGGAGTTGGAAAAGACATTAAGGAGGCGATTGGTTGGTCCCACAAGGCGGCGGAGGCTGGCATACCACAAGCGCAGGAATTTCTCGGGTTGTCCTATGCCACGGGCGATGGCGTAATTCAAGACTATGTTGAAGCTTACAAATGGATTAAAAAATCAGCCGATCAAAACAATCCTGGTGCACAATGGATTCTCAGCATATTCTTCACTGATGGAATTGGCGTCCCCAAGGATTTGGTGGCAGCTCACATGTGGATCAACCTTGCCACAGCAACCGCTGATGAAGGAAATCGCGGTAAATACGTCAATATTAGGGACAAAATAACCGCATCACTCTCACAAACGCAACTTTCTGAAGCGCAACGCCGAGCAAGAATTTGGAAGCCAGTCAAAAATGACTAAACCAAAAGTTATGCCATATAACCACTATTCCGAAGGTGTAAGGTCTATGCACGCATCAAAGTTAAACTCTTAAGGAATCGAATTGAAGATAACGATCTTTGGATCGCAGCATGCGCAATTCGGCATTCTATTCCGCTGGTGTCGAATAACCGCAATCATTTTGAGCGAGTCCCCGAATTGGTGTTGATCCTCGGAGGAAAAAGCCATGGCGGAGATGGATGCTCAATTAAACCTTAATGTCCCCTCCAGTGTGCAAGAGCCGACTTCCGAGAGATAGAATCTCCTTACGCGTTACAATAATCCTCACATGCCCCCTGAACTCCCAGGACAATTCCCATACACTCGTGGCATTCACGAGACAATGTACAAGGGCCGATTGTGGACCATGCGCCAGTTCGCGGGTTTCGCCACGGCGGCTGAAACCAATGAGCGCTACCGCTATCTGCTGGAGCAAGGTCAAACCGGACTCAGCGTTGCCTTCGACCTGCCAACGCTGATGGGTGTGGACGCGGATGATCCCACTAGCCTTGGCGAAGTTGGTAAGTGCGGCGTTGCCATCAGTTCCGTCGAAGATATGGATGAGCTATTTGCCGGCATTCCGCTGGATTGCGTCAGCGTGTCGATGACCATTAACTCTCCAGCGCCTGTACTATTCGCCATGTATTTGGTCGCCGCCGAACGGCAGGGTGTCCGCTGGGAAACGCTGACAGGCACGCTGCAAAACGACATTCTAAAAGAGTACACGGCACAAAAGGAATTCATCTATCCGCCGCGGCCTTCCATGCGATTCGCCGTGGATGCAATGGAGTTCAGCGTGCGCCATGTCCCCCAGTTCAATCCGGTTTCCATAAGCGGCTATCACATTCGGGAAGCGGGATCCACCGCTGCTCAGGAACTGGCCTTCACTCTTCGCGATGGCATTGAGTACGCCGAATGGCTGTGTGCGCG
>JAYUSZ010000352.1:0-3285 GCA_043755435.1 Bryobacterales bacterium
ATTGACTGGATGAAGTCTTGCTATTACATTTCAGCAACCGGGCATCCGGCAATTTCCGTACCGGCCGGCTTCTCGGAAAGCGGCTTACCAATCGGATTGCAGATTGTAGGCAGACATCAGGGGGAACGGCGGCTGCTGGAAATCGCTTACGGATTCGAACAAGCTGCTGAAGTGCGGCGTGGAAAATGGTGAATAACATGGACGGGGTAATCGTAGTCGATAAACCACAGGGGTGGACATCGCACGATGTAGTTGGAAAAATGAGGCGGCTGGCGGGAACCAAACGCGTTGGGCATTTGGGGACGCTCGATCCGCTGGCCACCGGAGTGCTCCCGTTAGTTTTGAACCAGGCAACTCGATTGAGCCAGTTTTTCGTGCGAGTGGAAAAAGTCTATCTGGCAACAGTGATCCTTGGGCAGGCCACTGATTCCTACGATGCGGAAGGGGAACCGACTGGACCATTTCAGGCAACCAATTTCACAGCGGAACAGGTTGAAGAAGCTCTCAACAAATTTCGCGGAACGATTGACCAGATGCCGCCTCAAGTATCGGCGAAAAAGATCAACGGCGTTCCTGCCTATAAGCTGGCGCGCCGCAATGAGCCGGTGGAATTGAAGGCCGTTTCAGTAACGATTGCCCGTTTGGAACTTGTGTCGTTAGTCGAAAACCGTTTGGAAATTCTGGTGGAATGTTCTGGAGGAACGTATATCAGAAGTATTGCTCACGATTTGGGTGTTGCTTTAGGTTGCGGTGCCCACATTGGAACATTGAGGCGAACCCGATCTGGCAGCTTTGAGATTTCGCAAGCACGAACGTTGGAACAGCTCGCGAAATTGAGCGAAGATGACCGATTGTCGGAAGCTCTGATTCCGAATGCTGATCTATTGCCCGACTATCCCAGCGAACGGGTTGACGATTCGGTGGCTCAGCAGATTCGTCACGGTAGAGATTTTCATACTTCGCCATTCAACGTCCCGCAAGGTTCTAAGTTTGTGAAAGCTGTTGGGGCTGATGGAACGCTGATCGCTATTGGCGAAGCGAAGCTACCAAATCTGTATCATCCAATTGTGGTGTTGTAGCGGCGCTACTTTTTCTTCAAAGTTTCACGCCGTACTTTAGCCCAGCCTTCTTTGTTGCTTTGGCGTCCGCGTCCAATTGCAAGGGAATCGGCGGGGACTTGGTCCGTTACCACGGACCCTGCAGCAACGTAACTTCCAGCACCGATTTCGATGGGGGCCCCCATGGTTGAGTTGCTACCGACAAACGCGCCGTCTCCAACAATAGTGCGATGTTTGTTCACTCCATCGTAATTGCAAGTGATGGCACCGGCACCCACATTCACTTTCGCGCCAATGGTGGCATCACCCAAATAGGCAAGATGATTGGCTTTGGCACCCAGCCCCATTTGCGTATTCTTTAGTTCCACAAAATTCCCAATGTGGACATTTTCGGCAACCACATTATTCATTCGCAGCCGGGCAAAAGGGCCAACATGCGTACCCGATCCAACGCGGCTATCAGCGATTAGGCTGTATGGTTCAACCTTCAGGCCCACGCCGAGATTCGCGTTATTCAGAATGCTTCCCGCGCCGATGTGGCAATCCTCGCCGATTTCAGTTTTTCCCAACAGGCGGACGTGCGATTCCACAATTGTGTCGCGGCCAATAATTACATCAGCGTCTATGGTGACCGTATCAGGCCGCTCGATGGTGACGCCATCCAACATCAGTTGGTTCACTTTGTTAGCACGGAAGATTCGATCTACTTCGGCTAGTTCGACGCGAGTGTTGATGCCGAGGAGTTCGTCGGCAATGGGCAGTTCCAGCGGCTTTACAACAAAACCCTTTTCGCGAAGGATGGCGACAATGTCTGTCAGGTAATATTCGCCAGCGGGATTGTTGGTGGAAATGGCGGCGATGTGGTTCCATAGCAGATCAGCACGGAAGCAGTAGATGCCGGAATTGATTTCATCGATTTTCAGTTGCTCAGGTGTGGCGGCCTTTTGTTCGATGATGGCAACTACATTGCCGCTGCTATCGCGCACGATACGGCCGTAACCAGTGGGGTCGGGAACGCGGGCGGTTAGAACGGTTGCAGCGGCTTCGCTAGAAGTTTGTGCGGCGATTAACTTGCGGACGGTGCCGACGGAAATCAGCGGGGCGTCGCCATAGAGCACCAGCAGATAACCTTGCTTAGGCAGTTCCGCTTCAGCGCAGCGCACGGCGTGACCGGTACCTTTCTGTTCCGTCTGCAAGGCGAACCTTATGCCGCAGGCGGAAAGAGTCTGCTGCACTTTTTCGGATTGGTGGCCGGTGACCACCACAATGTCAGAAGAGTTAGCAACGGCTTGGCCGGTGCGAACTACGTGTTCGACTAATGTTAGACCGCCGGCACGGTGCAACACTTTTGCCGTTTTCGATTTCATGCGCGTGCCAAGGCCGGCCGCGAGGATAACTACAGATACACGAGGATCCATCACTCTTCTTTAAGTATCGCCTGAAGATGGGGGATGCTTTAGGTTCGGGGCTGAGGATTTGAGGAGATTACGGACTGAGGATTTGAAAATGGAAAAAATGGGGACAGGCCGGGCTGGCCGCTCGCTTAGGGTTTTCGGCGTAAACCGTAAATGTGTGTTGCTTGGGCCAGACAAGCCAGTCCCCGTTTTTTCGCGGTGTCCAGAATATTCTATTTTCAAAGATCTTACGAGAAGGATTGGACTGCTTCTTATCGCGCCCGGTGAGCGCTCACGCTTTTCGCCGGTGTGATTTGTTAGGTAAAGGGTTTGTCTGGTTGTGCGGTTGGTGCTTCGATAATTGGGACTGCTAAGGATTCTGATTTCCAGGTTTGCTTGGGAGCTTCCAGGTAACGCAATACTTCGACGACGTGATTTAGAAGTGCTGTTAGAAGTTCATTGAGCGGGGCTTGGTGACACTGGTTGATTTCGATGTTGAGTTGATTGGGTTCGATTTCAATGGGGGCGTCGGCGGCGATTAGGATTGGGCGGTGGATGGTTTCGTACAGCGTGCGGTTCTTATTGATTTCGCGAACGCGCACGGGGACTCCGCGACGGATACGAGTAAGGGCAGCCTTGCGCTTTTCGGAAATGAAGGGGCTGGAATCGAATGCCAGCACGCTATTCCATTGCGCCATTTGGCCGAGTTGATTTTCGGTGGTGGGCATGGGGAGAAGCGGGTGGATTACGGGGTCGATTATGTTTCGGAGTAAGCGGGCGGCTTCGATGCGGGCGTTGCCGGTGATCACTAAGATGGGCTGAGTGGCAGAGGG
>JAYUSZ010000353.1:0-8182 GCA_043755435.1 Bryobacterales bacterium
GCTCAATGGGAAATTCTGCGGGAAATCCATCCCGGGTACCCCGCGTTGGATGTGGAGATAGAGCGCCTTCGTCGCCGGAGAGAAGAACAAAATAGATCTGCCGCAAAAGCGGGATGGGTGGCACAAATAGACCAAGCGCTTGGCGTTCAAAATCATGACAAGGGTTTGAGTCTCATTGCGGAAGCACTGCTTGAGTATCCTGGCGATGAAGAATTATTGGCTTTGGAAAAGTCATCGAAGCAGTTTCTGGAACGGCAAAAGGAAGCTGAGCGGAAGCTGATTCAAGGGAATGCGTTAGATGCTTCTGGAGAGACCGAGAACGCACTCGCCTTGCTTCGCGATGCCTTTAAGATTGATCCGCACAGTTCGGCGATTCGTAATGGTTTGCTGGAACTCTTATTGAAGCAAGCGCGCACTCTTCTGGATTCAAACTGGAAAGATGCTGAACCTTATTTGAAGGAAGCAGTAGATCTTGAACCAGGAAACCCTTTGGCTAAAAGCTTGAGAACCTTAATTCAGGATAAGCGGCAAAGCGAGGACGTTGTCCATTTCTTGTCGAAGACCAGAGAATTCCAGGGTGCGAATCAAATCAATGAGGCTATCGCCGAATTGGACAAGGGATTGGCTATTTATCCGCGGGAAAGCCGGCTGCTTCAGCTACGCAGTGTTCTGGCTCAGAATCTTTCCACCGATGAAAGAAACGTCCTTCGTGGGCGGGATCTTGAAGGCTTAAAGCAATTAGAACGAGAGTCGCAGAAACAAACTGATCCGCGTCAAATGAAAACGATTCTTGAGCGAACCCGCATTTATAGCAAATACGATAACGACCCGGAATTCACTGCCCCTCTGCACTCTATCGAACAGCGATACCAGGAACAGCAACAGGAAATCACTCCTCCAATTGAATACCCTGCAGAGGAAAACGTTGCATCTAGTCCAGAAGTGCAAGGTGATTCACATTCCCCGTTAGAATTAGCGCCAACACCAGCCATGGACTCGCGGCACGCTACTCCGAAGAATCCGAAATTCCTTGCAATCGGTGTTGGGGCTGCCCTTTTCACTTTACTTCCGCTTCTGCTCGTAGTGTTTTATAAAAAGGGAGAAACCAATCAAGTTCAAACTATTCAGCCTGTGCAAGTTAAGATCACTAATCCAGGGGACACAATCCGTGTTGAGGATTCTCTTGGGGCAGAAGTCACGGCGGTATTGGAATCCCCAGGGCTAATACCAGGTACCTACAAACTCATGGCAACTCGCGTTGGTTATCTACCAATTGATCTTTCCATCACTTTGAAGTCGGGCGAGGCAAGTCAAGGCGTCGACTTCAAATGGGTGCGTCTGCCAACCCAGCTTGTGATCCGGCATGCCACACCCAATAGTACGATCCAAATCGGAGAGAAAAAGGAGCAAGTCGATGCCAAGGGGAATTTGGCAATCGTACTGAACCCCGGAACCTATTCCATTTCCTATAACTCCCCGGTTGTTCAGGCTGGGTTCACAGTTGAACTGATTTTGGCTGATGGAAAAGTGAGTATCGCAAATTGGTTGAGAAAGCCTAATTTTTCCAGCCTGGTCACAAGGCTCGATGCAAGTTCAGTTGACTACGAGGCCTTTGCTGGAATTCAAGGAGTCATGTACGAAGGCGCTGCGTATCCAGGCACGGGCAAGTTACCTGTGGTTTCACGAGAGAAGCTCTTTGTGATTCACAATCAACAAACAGCCTTGTTGGCCGAGTTCCATCCACTAGGCAGCAATTTCTCATCCGCCATTTACTTCGACCTGATTCTTCCTACTGCAACGGTGCAACCCATTGTCAGAGAACCGGCGGCAAAAGAACCGGCACGGCCAGTTACTACCACTCCTGGTCTCCCCCCGCCAATCTCTAATGATCGCAAGCCGACTGCGGAAGAGCTAGCCGAAAAGCGCAAGCTGGAAGATCTTCAACGGGAGTTGGATAGACGCTCTGGATCGGGGAAGAAATGAAAAAAATCCTTGGTACCTTGTTTTTTCATCTGCTGCTTAGGGGCCAAGCTACTGAGCCGCCCGTTTCTGTTGAAGAAATTGTGAAGTATATTTCCGTACCCGGTCTGGCTAAAGCTGTTGAACAAACCATTGAGGCAGTAAAGCTAAATGGGTTGGGGTTTGAGTTGAATGAAAAAACCCTAGGGGAAGTTTTGGCCGCTGCAACAAAGGGCCGTCGGTCTCCTGTGGAGACATCCAAACTAATCCTGCAAATCATGCAGGCTTGCGCCGATTGCCGCAACCGGTATTTTGGACCATTGAGCAAGGATCAACTTCTTTCTCTTCTCAACAATAAGAAATTCCGCCTTCCGGCGCACATTATCCTGCAGGAGGTCCAACTCAGAGGGATCAAGGATACGCCGAAATCAATGGAATTTGTTGAAGAGCTGAAGTTGGCCGGAGCAAGTCCTGAATTGATTGATCTGGTGGTACCGGATGATGAACTTGAAATCCCAACGCCCGCTGGCTATACACGTGAACCATTACTTAGAGCCACGAATTATGATCGCAAATTAGTTCGCGGTGTTCTCCTGCTTCGAATCAAAATAATCGGTAGGATCGAATTCTATTTCAAACACAACTCCCTATTTACGAAGACGCAGGCGCACAATGACAAAAAACTTGCCAGCAAAGTTGAGGTATTGTCCAGCACATTTACTTCTCCGGTACCAAGGACGGAAGGAGTCGCGCAACTAACTTATGAGGATTTGGACAGGAAGGGCGGCTCGCGCAACCTATTCGGCCAAAAGAAAGTTGAGAAGGATGCAAACACGCCCATCGCTGTAGAACAAGTGGATGGTGGGTTCCGGTTCTCTGTGAATGAACCGGACAAAGAACCGCACACCTACGACATTAGGGTTGTCTATGGATTTGGAAAACCGCCTCAACCTGAAAAGAAGTAATAAACACCAACTATAGTATGATTGCTTACATGAGAATTGTTACTTTGATTTCCGGTCTGCTTCTGACTATGTCTATTGCGCCCGCCGCTGACCTTGCTAAAGGCAAGGCTGTTTACGACGAAGAGTGTGAGTCTTGCCATTCGGCGAACGGAGCCCCTAACGCGGCCTTGGAGAAAAAACTAAAACTCAAGATGAAAGATCTGCGCGATGCCACCGTTCTTGCCAAGCCGGACGCGGAGTGGAAGAAAATGATCGTTGCAGGAGTAGGCAAAATGAAGCCTGTCAAAGGATTGTCAGCCTCCGGAGTTGACGATGTAATTGCTTATTCCCGTTCGCTAAAGAAATAGCGCCCCCCATCGCAAGCTCATCACAGCGGGCGCTGAGAAAACTCGATTCCGCATTCACTCAAGAATTTCTTGGGATTTTCTCCTCCTACCTGTACAAATACAAAATCATTGTCAATCTCTGTCATGCCCGCAGTGTGCCTAATTGAAATAGAGCCATAGCGGATTTCCAGAACAGCAGCATTGAAGAATACTTTCACTCTTCCGGCTTCAATCGATTTTTTGATTTTCTTCTCATTCCGTGGTTTCGCTTTGCTGAAGTCCTCGCCCCGATGAACCAGCCAAACCCTGTTTCCCAGGTCTTTCCTTGCCAGACCATTAGCCGTTTCTATGCCAGCGTCTCCTCCTCCCACCACGCAGATCGCTTTGTTCACATATGCGCCAGCGTCTAACAAGTTGTAGACAACTTTGGCCGAATCTTCACCAGGTACTCCCAACTTTCGCGGACTTCCACGCCGGCCAATAGCGATCACAACACGGGCTCCACGATACTCCCCGTTCGTCGATTTCACAACGAAATGCTCTGGCCCTTGAGCAATGCTCAATACTTTCTCCATTTCTTGAATCGCCAGTCCTGTCGCAGATATGATTTTTTGCCAGCGTTCCAACAAGCCTTCTTTAGACGAGTCTTCCATCCACAGCGGCCCGTGAAGCGGCATCATCACTGGCTCTGCCATCACGAATTTTTGACGGGGATAGTGGCGAATTGTATTGGCTGTAGTTCCTTGTTCTAGAACCAATACTTTAAGATTTTCCTTCATCGCCGATAGTGCCGCACTGGTTCCCGCCGGCCCCGCTCCAACAACGATAATGTCAAAATGCTCCCCAGGCCGTGGACGATTCTTCAGGATCGATTCCACCACTTGCTTCCCCTGATTGATTGCAACTTTGATCAGCGCCTTGCCGGTAACCTCCCCAGCCAAAAACAGGCCGGGAACATTTGTTTCCAGGCCACTGCTATAAAACGGCAATTCCGTGGTTTGCATTGCCCCGCCCGCCACCAATTGAATTGCATTGGTGGGACATTCGGCAGCGCAGGCCGCATACCCTGTGCAATCTTCCAAACGAGCAGCAATCGCCTTTTCATTGACAACCTCAAGGACGCTGAATGGGCAGACCTGCACACAAGCACCGCAGCCGACGCAAAGATCAAGATCGATCTGCGGCCTCTGAATTCCTCCTGGTGCAGGATTGACAGTAGGTTTTGCGTCAGCCTGTACCGCCACTTGCGGCACCTCCAAGATCGCAGGAAGGCTACTGGATTGGGAAGAGGATTGAACAGGCAAACTTGCTGCAATGTTGATTGCAGCCAAACGCTGGTCTCGATGGAGGCCCACCCCCATCACAGCCATATAAAGGATGGGGACCGAAGTAAGCATTGCCAGGAACAAAAAGACACCGCTAAGATTTCTCGGGTTGGAACCGGCCCAGTCAGTTGCCGCAGAATCCGGGAATCGTATAGTGGCCAATGCCTTTTTTGATCCCTTCCCGGGATGCTCGAAATGGCAGCTATAACAGCGCTCACGTAAAGTTGCCTCCTGCCCAAAGGTGTGACATGCCAAACACTTCATCCGCATTGTTTCGCGCGGTACTTTGATCTTTGGGTTCCCCGGAACGTGACAGGCGTCGCAATCCTCTTTGAGGTCGGCGTGTTGAACGTGAAGTGGATCTCCAGACTTCTTGAATGTAACTTCAAACGCCACTGATGTAGGAACTTTGGTTGGTCCCTCTGGTGGCTTTAGGTTGGCAATCAGCAACATCTGTTTCTGATGGACTTGAACATGGCATCCGGCAGCCTGGCATCCGGCTCCCACATTCCGGGCGATGTCAAATTGCAGTCCATTGTGCTCAGAATGGCAGCCCGCGCAGGCCACCTGTTTCTCCTCATGCGCTTTTGTAGGTTTCGACTCCGAATGACAAAGCTGGCAGCTTGCGGCATCCACCCTTGCAAATCCTGTGTGGCAGGCAGAACACTCGGAACCGATATCATTTTGTTCCAAACGCTTCTCAAACTTTGCGTTGGCAATCGTATGAAAGCTGGAAGTTGGTCCTGGCGAGTAGACTGCAAATTGTTTGGAAACCAAAGGGCAAGCGGCACAGGCCATGGTGGCAAGTAAGGAAGCCACAACCATCCGCGAGCGGAACCGGTTCGGAAGAATGTCGGAAGTTGGGACCCAAATTGGTGCCGTATCCTGTACCCAAACCGGCCTTGCTGCAATGCCTGCGGAAGGTTTTATCTCCGTAATCGACGGAGTAACGGACGGCCGAGGGTCGCCAACCACTTTACGGTAGTTTGCCGGAATACTTGCCCCGAGCATTTGCGAATCCCTGCGATACGGCTGGATCTCCAGTGCGCACATTTCCTCGGAGAGGCCAATTTTGATCTCAAAAGAGCCAATGGTGATGGTATCGCCATGCCTGAGTTGCTGCCGCACCACTCTCCGGGCATTAACATAGACGCCCCCTCCACCTGACTTATCGCTAATCCAAATGCCGCTCGCATCGCGTTCCATCTCCGCATGCACACGGGAAATTGCCGGTTCATCCAACTGAATATCGCAAGTGTTCTTCCGGCCCAAAAGGATCTTCGATTTCTCCAGGATCTGGGCAACGCCGGTGGTTGCTTTCCATTCGGCAATAAAACGAAATTCGGCGCGCTCCTCAACTAATTCCCGTACTTGAATCAGGTTCGCCCCAGCAATGATCTGCTGCCCAGGTCGCAGAACCACTTCCACAATCCGCAGCCCATCCACAAAGGTGCCGTTGGTGGACTGATTGTCAGTTAGAATATAGTTTTCGCCACGCTTTTGGATAACGAAATGGTTTCTGCTGACACCCTTTTCATCGATGACGAAATCGCACGTGGGCTCCCGCCCAAACCAAGCCTTTTGAAAAGTTAGCCTGATGTTTCTTCGTTTTTGAGAACCTTCAAGAAAAATAAGTTCTAGCATGAACGTGGCCTTTTTGGTTCAAAAGCTTCAGTAATACAATACCGAGAAAATATGGATGGCGGCGAGTCCGAACATCAGCGTCGTACTCACTACATGCAGTGTAAGCCAACCCCGCAGAAGCCTTTGCAGGAACAATTCTGCATTCATCTTATTTACTTGTAGACCGTACTCAATGGCCCGCAGAAACTCCGGCTGCTCCACAGGCGGTAAGCGCTGCAACGCTGTTTCATACTCAGCCCGGAATTTCGGGAGTTCCTGGAGCAGGGTAGAACGATTACGGTAAAACCGCAATATTCTCCGCCACGATGCGCAATCTTTCAACAAACGCTTCGCCACCAGCGACCGGAATTCTTCCGAACCCTCGGCAGCTAGTTCCAACATACCTCTCAGGCAATCGGCGCGCATTGCAATCAGATCCTCCAGAATGGCCGGCTTCTCTTCAATAGCGGTCAGCAATGGAGGCACTTTCCGGGAAATCCACCATCCCAATAATCCGCTCACAATTGCGATGGCGAAAAACGACAGCAATGCAGACGTCAGCAAGCCGCCCATGCGAAAGCCAGCGTGAAAGAGAATTGCAAAAGCGGCAACCAATCCCAGATAAATGTGCGCATCCAACCAAACTGATAATTTCCCTATCCCCTGGTAGGCCATCCTCTTGCGGATTGTAAATGCGGCAGCCAGCATGGAGAGACCTGTTCCGATCCATCCAATGGCAATCATAAAAAAATGATACCGGTCCGCTGCCGGATTCCGATGCACTGCAATGTACCAAAGTGACAGACCAGCAATTGCCAGCACCGCAAAGGCCTGCCAACATCGCTCAATGAATCTAGCTGAGGCTCTTTTTGAAGTTAGACTGCTCAATCCTCACCTCGATTTTGATCAAGGAACCCATCCGCATCCATCCGTTCAATCGCGTCATACGGGCAATTGTAAACACACCCGTGATTGTAGTTGTATTCCTGACAAAGGTCGCATTTCACCGCAATCCGCTTCACCACAGCTTTCTCGTTGGTTTGTTCAATTTCGTGAATCATCACCGGTTCACTTTCCGGTGTTCGCCATAGTTTCAAGTAGCCACCAATGATTGGAGCGCCAGTGCGCTGTTTTTCCAACTCCTGTTGAAACCCCACATCTGCCATCGAAATATTTCCATACGGGCACCTCCGGGCACAGTTTCCGCACCCGATGCAAGAATCCAGAATTACCACTTCACCGTTGACGTCTCGTGTAATTGCGCCAGTCGGGCAGCCAATCATACATTCCGGATCCAGGCAATGCATGCAGGATGTGGCCACCAGCAATCTTTCCAAAGCAGATGACGGCTGTGCTGCTGGTGCTTCAAATAACATTCCGTGCCTCGTCAAGCGAGAAATACCATCGTGCAACTCAGCACATGCTTTCACGCAATTCCCGCAGCGTGTGCAGGAGTCCAGATGGATCACCAACGCCGAAGTTGCTTTCACCACTCCGCGCTCCACAACTTGGCCGACAAACCCTAATGGAGTGCTTGCTTGTTCCGCAGTTTCTTCCTCCTGCCGTTGCTTTTCCCTGGCGCGAAACTTATCCACAGATTTTTCGTCGCCATTCATCAGTTTTAAGAAGTCATCCTTCATCAACTGAATCACTTCTACTTTGCCCATCGCCAGGACAGTGGCATCGCGCCGCTTGTTTTGCGTAAGGGCTGATTCCCCAAAATACGCCCCGTCATTCAAATACGCGATGGTACGTTGTTCACCGCCCGCCATAGTTTTTACCACGCGCACGTATCCATCCCGAATCAGGAACAGGCTGTCGGCCTCCGCACCTTCCTTGATAATGGCCTCGTCCTTTGAAAAAATTCTCAGCCTTGCCGTCTTCACAAGTTCCTGAAGAAGCCGCGGATCAACAATTGGAAACTCTGGGATCATTCGCAAATGGTTCGCCAACCCCCGGTCAATATAGGTCCGGTCCATTGTAT
>JAYUSZ010000354.1:0-21992 GCA_043755435.1 Bryobacterales bacterium
ACTGAAATTGAAGACAACATGGTGGGAATTGTCACTACAAAAGAAGGCCGCTCGCTGCCCACTGGTGATATTGCCGGTAAGGAGGTCCCAGGGCATAACATGTTCCAGGACGGACAATCTTTCATTGACGCCGGTGGTTTCAAGGGCCTTCAGGAACAGGTGATTCTGGCTGGCCGCTACTTCATCAATCCACGGTTAGCCACTGTTGAATCTCTCGAGATGACTTCAGTACCGATTGCCAGTGCGGGGGTAGTAATTGCTTATGTAGGTCAACCAGGCGTAGACACAACTGGCGATACGTTCAAGCACGGCAACTTAGTTGGCAAAGGACAAAAAGGTGTTTGGGTGGATCCGCTGGATCCGGGCAAGTATCCAATTAACCCCTACACGCACAAAGTGGAATGCGTGCCGACGGCGAACGTCGTGTTGAACTGGGCCACTGGGAAAAGTGAAGCGCACAACCTGGATAAGAACCTTTCCACGATTACCGTTCGATCCTCCGACGGCTTTACTTTCAACCTGGATGTTAGTCAAATTATCCACATCCCACGGAACGACGCACCGAAAGTAATTGCCCGTTTCGGAAGCGTGGCTAACTTAGTAACTCAGGTATTAGAGCCGACTATTGGCAACTACTTCCGCAACGCAGCGCAGGGATCAGATGTAATTGACTTTCTGAGAGGCCGCAAGGAAAGGCAGGAGGACGCGAAGAATCGGATTTCCGCAGCCCTAACGGAATACAACGTGGTTGCTGTTGATACGTTGATCGGCGATATTACGCCACCCGAAGCGTTGATGAAGACCCTTACCGATCGCAAGATCGCCGAACAGGAAAAGACTACTTTTGAGACGCAGCGTACGGCACAGGAGACTCGCAAGAGTCTAGAGCAAGCCACTGCACAAGCCGATACTCAGGCTGGCGTGGTGGCGGCGGAACGGTCAGTGGAAATTGCTGAGTTCAATGCGAAGGCTGTTGTGAAAAAGGCTGCGGGCGAAGCGGAATCGAAGACGATCAACGCCAAGGCTGATGCCGAGGTTCTGACAGTTGTGGGCAACGCGACTGCGGAACGGACCACAGCAGTGGGAACGGCGGAAGCGTCGGTGATTAAGCTAAAGACCGAGGCTGTTGGCCAGAGTAACTATGCAGTTATTGAAGTGGGCCGGGCATTGGCCGAGGCAAAGACGGCGTTGGTTCCGCAGATTATGGCCGGCGGTGGAAGTTCAGAGGGTGGCGGTTCGCTGGTGAATATTCTATTGGCTGGATTGATTAAAGATGGCATGAATAAGGGTGAGAAAAAAGCGTGAGCTTTTACGTATAGAGTGGAGAGGCATTAGCTTCTCCCTTTCCCGTATCCGCTTGCTAACCGAACTCGCCGCCGTTCCGCCGTCAGTACTTCCCGTTCGTTGAGCCCAAAATAATGGGCAACCTCGTGCCATACCGTCTCATCTACGAGCTTTTGCAATTGCCTTGGGTTGCGCGTCATTTGTTCATGAGGGCGCTGGAAAATTGTAATTCGGTCTGGCATGCCAAACGAATCCTGCGAAGTCCGTTCGGTGAGTGGTCTACCTTCATAGAGTCCCAGCAGATCAGGATCGGGTGATTCCATTTCAACGACCACCGCAACATTCTGCAACCGTTTACGGAAATTGCTGGGGAGCTTTTTCAGGGCACGCTCCACCATTAGCTCAAAGGTCTGCTGGTGCATGATCTACTTTATCTGCTAACAGGAGTTCGATACAATTAAGGGTAAAAATGTTCCACGTATTACGAGCAAGAATCCACTCGCTGCGATGAGCAGGTTACTTACGTACCAATACAATGGGAGATAGCTCTGTTCCGCCGATCTTGCTAAAAAACTCACGGGCAGCCTTAAAGCCTTCAACGGGGATCCATGCTGCTTGCAGTTCTAGTTCGCGATCGACAAACACTTTATTACCTTCGTTGCGGTACGACACTTTATAGCGTCCAAATTCTGTTTCGATAGCTCCAGATTCAGGCATTTCATCAATGGCGAATCCTCTTGGAAGTTCCAATTCAATACTCTCCTGAAACGATGCTGGACTGATGATTAGGGGCTGTGTCCGTTTGGCATCGGCGACATTTGGCAGGCCGAGATAGTTCATGACGATGGGTCTAACCATAAGCAAGCGGCCTGCCATGTTCTTTGCGTAGCCGGTGGCGGTGAAGTCAACCGAAAGCTGAAATCGGTTTGCAGCCATCTCGTCTTTGGGTTCCACTTTGGAAAGCTTGGCCCCGGCCGCAGCACGCGAATAGCGGCGTTCCACCATTTTTACGTACTCAGGCAGCGACAAATGTTTCAGTAATGAGTGTGAATCAAAAGCTTCCTGGCCTGTAGCAATTTGAATGATGGAGGCCGTTAGATTGCCTTCCTCACTTACCTTCAATTGCGATTTCCGCTCCAGGTGATTCACTGCCGGGGAAGTCGTTGGGGTTTTGAATAAATCCCCTTTGTCGCCAGCAGCCAGTAATGCGAAGCTATCCTGTTCATGGTCTGGGACAAAACCAAAAGGTACGGATTCATCGGTGGGATCGAAGAGTAACAGCCTGCCGATGCCGGGAAAATTGAAAGCTGCTGGGGTCTTAGTATCTTCAGCAACACGCATGGCTAAAACAGCATGATTAAATTGCATTGGTGACGGCCATTCTTTGCGTGCGCGGCGAGGATCGCCGGAGTAGATCATCACAGGATATGATTCAACGCCAATCGCTTTTAGCAGCGTCCGTAAGTAATTGGCTTTGTCTTTGCAATCGCCATAACCTTTGGCCATGATAGTTGCGGCAGGGCGAGGGGTATACCCACCGCCACGCGACAAATTCAACTGAATGGATTCATAGCGAATGCGCTGGGCATGTTCGGAAAGTGCCTTTAGCTTGTCCCACTGGGTAGCAGCACCGGAAGTCAACTTTTCAGCTTCGGCCTGCAACGCTGGAGTTATTGTGGTGGAAGGGTCACTGACCTTGCTGCCCCATGCAGACACATCGCGCCAAGTTTCAAAACGAGTTGCGCCGGCACCGCCAGGTGGATAGGCAGTAACTACAAGCCGGGAATTCTGTGTTGAGCGGCGAGGTGCTCCGGGTTCCAGTTCGAAGGGTGGAAGATTCACCAACTGCCAGCGATAGGAAGCTCCATTCACTTCTGGCGTGATCGATTGCGCTTCCAAACCACGGAACACTTTTCCCTCTGCCTTCCAATCGGGCGGAAGGTTAAGAACCATGGAGGAACGCAACGAAGGGAGGTCGTTCTGAAAATCGAATATGTACTGGTTGAAAACGGATTTTTCTTCAATGGTGGATTCAAAGCCGAAGACGGCACCAGGATCAGAATCCCTTGCGGCATCAATCAGGCGAAGCTTGGCTTGTTCATAAAGCCCGCTGCCTGCGCCTGTTTCCAGAATCTCAGCTTTGCCATATTCTTTCACCTTGCCTGAAGGCATGATGAGCCAACCCTTAATATCGCGGACCTTGCCTGTATCGGTATAGTAAATGTCGCCCTGTGATGCGTGACGCGCACCTTCTTTGTTCAGTATCTTGACGGCGTATCGGGTGGTTCGAAGTCTTCGACCGGAAGCCTCTACCGTGGTGGATTCTTCATTCACCAGTACTACTGCAGATACTTTTGCAGCGTAGGCGGGCAGCGAGGACTGCCCCAATTCCTTGAGCCAACCGGGGGCTTCCACTGCGACGCAGGAAAGAGTGGAACACAACGCGAGGGCCAGGCGCATTCTCATTTTTCCCTCAATGTGAGGACATGTTCGTCGCGCTTGTGTATCTCATCCCAAATTGCTTTCATGGAAACATAAGCGTCCTGGCCGAAGAGTATCTTGCCATCTTTTCCCCAGATAAGGTCCCGTTTCGTTACTACAGTTTTCTTTTGCTCAATTGCAATAACAACATTGTGCTCACCGACTCCAGCAAGATCGAGGTTACCTGGAGCTTGTGCGCCTTCAAAGGCAAAATCATTAGGGATTTCAATGCGCACTTCGTCTTTTTCTGAGAACGCGTATGAGAAGACGATCGGCGTCTTTCTCTCCGTGTTTTCAAAACGAGATCTATGCCCATGTTCGAAAAAGCTGGGTTGGAAAAACAGCCGCTTGCCAGTACGTTGCGCATAGTTGGGAACCTTAACGTCGTAGCTGTAACGGAAGGGTTTCAAAGGGTCAGTGACGTTTTCAATCTTAATGTTCGTCACTTCCACTTCGCCATGTTCGGATTGAATGCGCTTCTTCATATCCTCTTCGCGTTTGGAATCAGATTGCCTTTCCAGTGCACGCTTGGTGGAAACGGCGCGATGCCCGGATAATTCGATATTGACGGAGCCTTCCAGCGTCCCATCATCAGAAAGGGTGAGTTTGGCATTACGGCGAAGTTGTGTTTGTTCGGGAGTAGATGGAGGGATCTGCACCAACGCAAGTTCCTTGCCTTGAAGAATAACAGCGGCCATTCCTTGCTCATCCCAATCCACCATGCCAGAGGGGATGTAAGGATTTGTAACATCGAAGAATTTCCATTTCCCATTTGCCTTTGCAGCGGCTAAGGTGTTCTGCAAGAGATATGTGTCCATCAAGTCATTGCGGAAATATGCCATGTCGGCGCTGGTGGCGCGCACACCATAGGCCTCAAAACCTGCTGCTTCTGCCATGGCTACAAATAACTTGTTGATGTCCGCAGGCCGACCAAGCTTGTTCTTGAACGTGTCGCCTGTATTGGCAAATTCCTTTGGTTTATACTTCGATCGTTCTTCAGCAGTCATTCCGTTAACGTCATAGTAAACGTTGCGAATTTTTGTGCGGCAATAATCAGCGATTTTCACCAACTGTTCTTCCTCCGACTTCACGCCTTGCACCAATTCTGCCACGGCTTTCTTGATATCCCCAGTAACTTTGACTTCCTTCTTGAATGACTCGGTCATGTCCTTTGAAGCCTTGCTCCAAAACTTAGCTGCATTGCTTTGTTCCTGATCGGTGTAATAAACCAAAACCCATGGGCGGATTTCATGGTCGGGGGGAGAGTCCGGCTCATCCGGCCAGGCGGGTACATTACTGAGGCTGATTTTGGAAAATGGCTCCGGTATTTTCACGAGTTCCCATGGAGATGGTTTGCAGTTGAAAGTATACGAGTGCATGCGAAATGGAAAGCGTTCACTCACCAGAGGGCGCACAAGATAGGTAACCTGCCAGATAGGAATATCGCGATACATTTTGAGTTCAACCCACTTGAAATAGACCTCGCTGTACACTTCCCTCCACTGGTATTCAACGATCACGCCAGGTTCCACTGCTGGCAAAGTGAAGGACTTGGTTTTCAGGGAGAGCTTTCTTCCGATTTTTACGTCGGTTTTATCGAAAATAGCGTCGCTCTTCACGTCGGCAATTGAGCCGTCAGCTTTAATCGTGCGACCGCGCAAATCAGTGATGGTAGTTTTGAGCGACGACGAATAGGGGATGTCGACAGTAGATTGCGACTTCACCCCGCGGTCGGTAAAAATTTTGATGCGAACATAATTGTCCACATGGTGTTCGATGGAATCGCCTCTGAGATTGTCATAGACTCGAACGTCCCAGAAGATCGCGTCGGCGTTTTTGTCTAGCTTGGGTGCTTTAAGTGCCAGTTCTTCCTGGCTAATAGGCTTCCATTCTATTGCGAACGCGCAGATGGGAGCTAAAAAAAGGGATATAAGCGCGTATTTTCTTCGCATAAAATTTATATTTATCTTAAATATACAGCAAGCAAAGAAAACCGCAATATTACGGTGGACGTTTTAGTACTAGGCAAACTACTGGCGGCTCGAACAATTTTGGGGCGAACTCGTTTAAGTAGTCCCGCCAATTAAGCCAAGTATGGCCACCCGCTGTTTTGTTATGAGCAGGGAAGTCTGATTTCCGCCCTGGATAGTACGTAGCGGGGCGGTAGAATATCGGCTGTAAATACCTGAATGAAGTTCCAAGAACCCTTAAGAGCTTGCCGTGGGAAACCGCGATTCATGTGCTCTTACTAGCTTCGGCAAGAGGTGAGTAGTTGCTGGGCATAGCGGGCACCGGCGGAGGATTCTTCATGCTTGAAGAAAACGTAAACATGCTTACCATCAGCCAATAGCGCTTTTACTTTTTCGGCGATTTCGGCAAGCTCGGGCTCTGAGTATTCTTCCTTTCGAAGTCTAAAATAGACAAAATCAGCAGTTACCCGTTGGGGAACTACTAGCTTTTCTGACTCAGCAAGGCATAGGGCAACCCGATGCTTTTCCAGCAGCTCAAACACAGTGTCTGCCAGCCAGGACTTATTACGAAATTCAAAGGCACAGGAAATGTCTTCTGGAATGGAGACAAGGAAGGATTCGAGGCGGGGCAGATCAATGGCAAGGTTGGGCGGCAGTTGAAATAGAACCGGGCCAAGGCGTTTTTGGATGCGGAGAATGTCGATAGCCTTGAAGAACACTTGTGAAAATTCGGTAACCTCGAGCCGGTCGAAGTGGGTTATGCGTTGGTGGGCTTTGGTGACAAAGATGAACCCTGGAGGCGTTTCAGCAATCCAACCTTCCAGGGTAGAGGCGGAAGGGAGGCGGCGGAAGGTGTAGTTGATCTCGACAGCATTCAGCTTGGTTGCGTAGTAGTTTAGAAACTTTTTTTGCGCCAGTTTTTCAGGATAAAAATCTGGTTTCCAGGTAGGGTAGGCAAAGCCTGAGGTTCCAGCAAAGAGTTGGGCCACTTAGACATTGTAGACTGGCTGACAATGTGAAAAAGTATTTTTCAAAAAAAGATAGCCTCCCGAAGGAGGCTATCGAATTGAATAACAACGCTTACGACGAAGAGTAATTAGAAGTTAAACTTGGCACCCAATTGAATGACACGAACGGTAATGCCTTGCACTCCGCCGCCAACCATTCCGAATGTTGCCGAACGGATGTTAAGATCAACAGTTCCTGGATCCGGGTTGAAGTTCTTAAACAAGTTGAAGATCTCCGCGCGCACTTCAAAAGCACGTGTCTCCTTAAACTTAACTGACTTGTGCAAGGAGAAATCAACATTGGTGATGCCAGGGAGACGAATCGCATTCGTTCGCGGAGCTGTGCCGAATCGTCCAAAGGGTGTTTGGGCAAAAGCTGCAGTATTGAACCAACGCTTCCAGGTACGTTCTGAACCAGGAAGATTGCCGTTTTGTCCAGCAACCAGATCAGGCCTTGAACCGATGCCTGTACCAGTGGTGTCAACGCCAAACCCGATTGGAGCGGGGAAGCCACCTTGGAAGGTCATGATAGTGGAAGCCTGCCAGCCATCAAGAACCAGCTTTGCTGCACCATGCATGCGGCGAGCAAACGGAATGTCGTAAAGAACTGTATTCACAAACCGATGCCGCAGATCGAACCCGGAAACGGATCGTTCCCCTTGCAAGTAGTTGTAGTCTTGAGGGGAGCCGATAAAGCCACCTCCACCTACTTGTCCACCAATATCGGAAGGACCAGAAATAGCCTTTGAGTAAGTGTAGGCCGTGAGGAAGGTTAGCCCAAGTGCGAATCTTCGTTCAGCCTTTACCTGCAGCGAATGGTAGATAGAGTTACCGATGGATTTGTCGCCAGTTACAGCGCGAGGAAAATCCTGATTTGGACGACGCGCATTAAGCGATGCCAGACCTGGGGTCCGGGGATCAACGATAGCCAGAGGGCGGTTCAAATCGCCGAAAGTGACAATCAGGCGAGTACCCTTCGATCCCACATAGCCTGCGTCCACAACCACTGCACCTGGTAGCTTGCGCTGGATATTGAAGTTCCATTGTTGAATGTAGCTATCACGCATGTTTTGATCGTTGCTAACCGCAAATGGCAAGCCGGCCGCTGTTGTTGCGGCAGGGAAAGGGTTGCTGAAGAAAACGTTAGGCGCACCGACAATGTTGCCAATGATGGTGGCACCAGCAGTTGCCTGGGCACCTTCGGCCATGGCGAAGATGGCGTTGGAGATTTGAGGCGTGAAGTATACGCCGTAGCCGCCACGGATGACCGTTTCACCAGGAATCATGGAAGGACGCCAAGCAAAACCAATGCGCGGCCCATAGTTGTTGGCATCAGGAGCCATCAATTGGCGGCCGAAAGGCGATGTCTTGGTAGTAACCGTGTTGGCAATTACAAAGCCGTTTTGCTGCACGTTGACGAATCGATCGTCCTTTTGCTTGTAGCGCTGGAAGTAGTCATAGCGCAATCCTAAAGTAACATTCAAGCGCGAAGTAACTTTCCAGTCATCATTCACAAACACGCCGGTCCAATAATTGTAGAGATCGGTGTTAGTGCGCGTTGGATTGATACTATCGTTACGAATGTAACCCAGAATAAAGTCGGCGGCGGCGGAACCGGTGTAAGTGCCATCAAAGTTGAATGAACCGCGAGGTGCGCGAGCTTGGCCGAAAGTCACACCACGACGATCCAGTTCTCCACCAATCTTCAAAAAGTGCGCGCCTTTTTGCCAGGAAAGAGTATCAGTGAACGGTGCGATGGAATTGGACCTGACCCGTGGGCCAATTTGCCTTTGGAGGTTGTACATATTGTAATTGCCGTCAGGGCCGCTGACGCTGATGCTGGGAGGCCCGTATTCTTCAGGCAAACGGGAAACCAAAGGTAGCCCCATTTTGCCGACGACGTCGAAGGCAGGGTTGTTGGTTGTGCCAAAGACTTCAGCTTCTTTAAAGCGATGCCAGCCACCACGCATTTCATTCACGATGCGAGGGCTGATTGTTCTGGTCCAGGAAAGCGCAACACCCTGCGTTTGTCCTAAGTTATTCCGCTCGTCATTACCCCAAATGGGTGTGCCGGCTTCGTAAGTGTCGTTATAGACGTAGCGGCCGGAAATGGAATCCTTGTTTGAAAGATTATGATCGATGCGGGTGGTAAAGTTCTTCTGCCGGGAAACAGCGCTGGCGGCCTTGGTGACGTAGTTGAATACGCCATTGCTGGTGTTGGGCAGCGGTTCAAAGTTCAAGAACGCTTGTGTTTGTGGGCTAAGCAGATTCTTCGGAATCACATTGCCCACAATGCCCACGCCAAGGGGATCCTTTAAGGTGAGGGGATTGCCCCTTGAATCTCTCAAGCCGCGGAAATCGCCGTTACGTTGGGCTTCGGTGGGTACGATCAGGAACTGGGGATTGGAACCTTGGGCTGCGTAGCCAGATTCCCAATTGAAGAAGAAGAACGTCTTATTCTTGCCGTCGTAGATCTTCGGTAATAGCACCGGACCACTGATATTCGCGCCAAACTGATTGCGATTCAATCGCGGAGATGTGACGCTTTTCCCTGCAATGGCGTCGTAGCTTTGGGTCAACTGATCGTTGCGGTTAAACTCCCACAAAGTTCCATGCAGCTTGTTGGAGCCGCCTTTGGTGATCATATTGATCTGGCCGCCGGGTGCGCCGCCAAACTCACCAGAGTAAGTGCTGGTCTGTACTTTGAATTCAGCCAGGGAATCGACAGATGGTGAGAAGGCGTAAGTCATGGCGTCATAGTCCATCATTTCAATCCCATCTAAGTAGAAGCGATTGGCTGTATCTCGGGAACCGTTGGCGGAGGCAGCGGTGGAACCATAGGCTGAATCAGTTTGACCAACCGATCCGCGTCCACGGCGAACGGTGATGGAGCCGGGTGTTCCGGCCTGAACGCCTGGAACTAATTGGGCCAGTTGGATGAAGTTGCGGCCATTCAGTGGCAGGTCAACTATCTTGCTGGCATCAATCACAGTGCCGACGCTGGCATTTTCGGTTTGCAGCAGTGTGGACGAGGCCACCACATCAACTGTTTCAGTGATGTTGCCGATTTTCAAAGCAAAGTCGTATCGGGCTGCTTGTTCCACTTGCAGGGCTAAGCTCTCAATTTGCTGCAACTGGAATCCTTCCTTGGAAACGCGCAACCGGTAATTTCCGGCCGGAAGGGAAGGGATTCTATAGTTACCGGCGGCGTCTGTTTGAACGTCACGTTGAATGTTGGTGGCAAGATTGGTCACACGAATTGCGACACCTGCCATGGAGGCTCCGGTTGAATCAGAAATGGATCCAAGCAATGTACCAGAGGTTTGTTGCGCTCCAACTGGCTGAATAGTGGCTAGGGTTCCCAGCAACATCAGGGCGAATAGGGAAAACTTTGAAAAACTATTGTGTGTCTGCATAGACTCTCCGAACTAGGGATGGACGAAATAACAGGCGGTTGTAGACCGCAGGCCAAAACGAGAATACTTAAATTGTATCGGCTGTTTGGGAAGCTTCCAAGCGCGATAGGCCATTTTGGACAAACTATTTACATTCAACAAGTTACAGGGAAAATATACGAAAAACAGTAGATTAAGCACCCGGTTTTCGGAAACAGGAAAAACTGAATTGTTTTCTTATCATTAGCAGTGTTTGACGCGTAGTTTGCGGTACCTTAGGTCCGCCGTAAATTCTGCATTTCATATTTTCCGGCAGTCTTCAACTCCAGAGCAATCAGTTTGGACAGTTGACTGGAGCTGGTGATCTGTTGAACTCACCGCGTTCTATGCAGGTGGCACTGAAGCTGTATTTCTAGCCGACCAATCGTAACGAACCAAAAGGGCACCTCTCGGGGTGCCCTTTTCTATTTTGGTACGTGCGCCAACTAACTTAGCTGCTTCCTGACCCGCAACACGTCAGTAGCCTCGAAATCCATCCCCTTAAATAGAAGAGGCTCACCAGACCATTTTGCCAAAGCGTAAGAAGCACAATCTCCAAAATTGAGGCCCGCAGGGTGACGGCCCTTCCCAAATCGCCGGAAGGCCGTCCGCGCCACGTTTAGCTGTTCCTTCTCAAAAGCCACAGCCTCAATGGAGGCCATGTTCAGAAGCAGGTCAAGATCGAAACCCGCATCCTCTCCTCTTCGCCCTTCCAAAACCATGGTAGCTTCCAGAACAGATACCATCGATATCAAACGACGAGATGCTTGCTCAATTAAAGAAACGAACTCTTCTCTCTCGGGTTCATCCTGAAGAATAGCAAGAATAGCAGACGTGTCAATGGTCACCGAGTCGGTGCTCCCCATTCATCATAACCAAGAATCTCACTGGCGCTGAGTGTCGATACTAAGGGTCGTTTCGCGCACCGCAACGCGATCTCATTGAGTTCCGCTGTCAAGGATTGTCCCGACCTATCCCGCCGTAACCGGTCGTAGCGCTGCTCTACAGCAATCCCAATGGCTTCGGTGATGGTCTCACCAGTGAATTCAGCTAGCTGTCGTGCCAAGTGTTCAACTTGGTCGTTTTTTATGCTGATTGGCATTTCTACCTTTAATGAATAATATCATGAATAGTAGATCTCATCGCACGCCCCACCCTCATCCGGTTCCTTCAAACGGGAAACGCCAGTTGCAAGCCGTAACTGGGACCTCATCTCCAGTTCGCGAAGCGGCCTTCAAAGTGCTCTAACAAATATCATGCCTATTCGGACATTTTTCTGTTTGGGCTACTGACCGCTAGCGGCTAGCCCTGGTTTTCTGTTGGGTACCGACTATAGCGAATGGGGTCCCAACTCACCCTCCGCCATAGCGACGGATGGCTCTGGGGCGCTCTATATTTTGTCGCACTGCCCCGGCGAGCGGCGATTCGCCTTCTGCCTGTGTGACCAAGCTATCTGCGGACGGCAGGACAATCCTTTGGCAGAACAATCTTGGATTCCGCGTGGGATTCGCTGGCACCGCATTTGCTGTTGATCCAAACGGCGGTGTCTACGTGATACCAGGCCTGACAGCACCCGACTTGTCCACCTTTGTAGCCAAGTTGAGCGCCAGCGGGACAGGCCTCGCGTGGAAGACGCAAGTCAGCGCGCCTGGCGTCTTGATAGTCGAGCCTTCCCTTGCCGTGGACTCGCAGGGGCGCGCTTATGTGGCCGGTCCCGTCGGTCCGAACTACCGGACATCGAATGTGATGCGACTGAATTCCGCCGGAAGCGCGGTAGAATACACGGCCCAGGTGACGGGGAACGTAACGTCCATTGCCGTCGATAGAGCAGGCGGATTGTTGCTTACCGGAAACGCGACCGTTCCTTTCTTGTCACGCCTCGCGCCGGACGGCTCCGCTAGTTTCTACACACCCTTGGCGATAGTAATCTACGCGGCGGCCGTTGCTGTCGATCCAAAGGGAAACGCGGTGATCCTGGGCCGCGGAGCGGGTGGCGGTTCCCTCGTGCTGCAACGTTTCGATTCCACCGGTGCGGCCATCGTCTCGTCAATAGTAGGAAACACAACGTCAGGGGCTCAGGGGACCAGCCGGAATCTTGCACTAGATGCGAGCGGCAATGCATACGTCACAGGATCCTCGTACATTTACAACACCGGATTCTATTTGTCACCCGCCAGGAATAGTCTCAGTACGTGCAGTTCGGAATGGCTGAGTGTGTTTGCGCCAGATGGTACACTTCTGCAAGCCACTTATCTTCCCACAAGTGGATTTGAATCCATTGTTCAAGCCCCATTCGTTGCCACTGGTCCGAACTCGACTGTCTTTGTCGCCAGTTTAGCTGGGGCGAGTTTCGTGCCCTTGCAAGCCGGTCCGTTCCCAGTGGGGAGGACAGCCGGGAATTCATTCCCGCACTTCCTTTGGCGGCTTTCCCCTAATGCCGATGCGCAGGTTTTCCCGCTGGCCTGTTTGGGCAGTGCGGCGACCTATGTGACGGACGCAATAGCGCCTGGCGGGCTGGTCACATTGTTTGGCAACGGACTCGGGCCTCAACAGGGAGTGCAGACGCAGGCAACATTACAGACTCCGTTCCCGACGCGGGCCGCCGGCGTGGAAGTGACTTTCGACGGCACACCAGCTCCGCTTCTGTGGGTGCAGGACTCTCAGGTCAATCTCGTCGCGCCGTGGTCGCTTACGCCGGGAGAAACGACACGTGTCTGTGTCACTTACAACGGAGTGAAAACGAATTGCCTAACTTGGCCGGTCCTCCAAACGTCACCGGCGGTGCTCACGGTAGACGGCGTCCACGCTGCTTTTAATCAGGAGGGAACCGTCAACTCTGCTGATAATCCAGCGGCACCAGGTTCTATCCTGTCGATATTCGCGACAGGGTTAGGTCCAATTTCGCCGGCCCAAGCCGATGGGTCGCTGATAGGATTTCCTCTGCCAAGCAACGTCTTTCCGGTTTCAGTCTATTTGTCAATCGGGCAAGGGCGTAACCCTCCTCGAATCGTCCCGTTAGAGGTAACGTACGCGGGGCCCGCTCCATTCATGGTGGGCGGGATCAGTCAAATCAACTTCAAGGCCGTCGTGTCGGGGTACCCGGTCGCTATTGGAATGGACTCATCTTCGACAACCAGAGTTCTACCTTTCGCCATATACGTGGCAGGTCAGTGATGCTTGGGCCAGCAGTCAAAACCCATAAAGCCGAATCTTAGGTCACGCTCAATTGAAATAAATCTTTCACCAACAACTCCCAACATATCAACCAATTCCGCGCCATCGCTGATTTTCGCATCCCTCGTTCCTAGGACCCCCAAGGTACGCTTATTTCAGAAGAACCTAAATGAAGCAAGCACGCCAAAACCAGGCAGAACCCACAGCATTCGAACAACTCTTAGCCGCCTGCACCAAGGCCATGTTCTTCTTAACCCCAAGCCGCCAGTCCTACGCCAGTCTCCCCGACGGATCCGCCACTCCTATCTACTCCGAACATTTCCGTGGCTGGGTCCTCAAGCAGGCCGCAGACCAAGCCCTTCCAATTCCGTCGCCATACAGACTCGCCCACGTCCTCCGCCATCACGACAATATTCTCCAAACCTCGGGCGTGCCCAGCACCGCTGTCCATAGCCGCATAGCCGTTCAGCCCGACGGCACAATCCACCTTGATCTTCAAATCGAAAACGAAGCCATCGAAATCACCGGGCACACTTGGACCCGCACCCTCTACCACCCCGCCACCTTCCGCCGCCATGAATTGAACTTGCCCCTGCCCGTCCCAACTTTTTCCAAAGCCACCACCACCCAACTTCTAGCCAAATCAATGGGCCTCACTGAAGTCGCTGCCAACCCGTTGACCAACTGGTTAACAATGGCGCTGCTCCCCAATGTCGCGGCACCCATATTGGTAATCACCGGTGAAGCCCGCATCGAAGCCGCCCGTCTTCTACGAAATATCATCGACCCCGTCGTCCATCCGCTTTTCCCACTCCCAGTAACCGAAGGCCAACTCGGCCAACTCGCCCAGTGGAATAACGTGCTCGCCTTCGACGCGGGCCCATACATTACCGAAGGACGCAAATCCGCTCTCCGCCGCGTTCGCCGCGGAGTCCCCGTGCGTATCCGAGAAGTCAGCCGGCGGCAGTCGCCAATATACGAAACCACGCAACGGCCAATCCTAATCGCCGCCGACGCACCCGTGGAAATAGAAAAGAATCAAATCAACATCGAAATAAATCAGTGTCACGACGCACCGCTAGACCAGCTGCTGGGAGCGTTACTCAATCAGTTGGTAGGAGCGCTGAAACAAATCGAAGCTCCAATCGAGCCATGGCACATTGACAATGTGCAGTTGCGCAGTATTCCAATACCCGCCCAATACACAACAGCTAGCAAGCCCTTCACGTAATAGAAACACCGGCAGGAAAATCGGGAGCGCAGCCGGGCGCGATAAGAAGCTGTCCAACCCTAATCGCAAGATCTTTGCCTCGAAAATCCCATTCCCGCCTGCGGCTACTGCGGTGGCGGAATATTCTGATACGATGTTTTTTTGCGTTTAGTTTAGGCCGCACCTTCGAAGGAATTCCGGCCACTCGATCTCTGACAACTGAATATTCCTGCTTCCGGGTTGGCCCACCCGAAATCCGAGATCTTCGCGGGGACGCCTTGCGGACCGCGCCGGAATGCCGGCAACAATAGCACGCGGCGCAATCTAATTGAGTTTCCGGTAGGCCGCTCTACATGCAGTCCCAATTGCTTCGGGGATCGTCTCAACAGTGAATTGTGCCAAGTGTTCAACATGGTTGCTTTTGATGCTGATTGGCATTTTTTCTTTTAAAGAAAAAAATCAGGAATAGTAGCTGATCGCGCGGCCACAGTCGTTTTCTGCGGAACCAATTCGCAACTCGTTCGTAGTACCTTTTATCTATGCAAGGATTTCTGTCCGACCTGCGGTTTGCTGTGCGCGCCATTCGCCGCGGCCCCTTGTTCGCCATCATCGCCATTCTTTCGCTCACCCTGGGCATTGGCGCCAATACTGCAATCTTCACTTTGATGGACCAGTTGATGCTGCGCATGTTGCCTATCAAGGACCCTGACCAATTGGTAATGCTGTTCCAAAATGGGCCGCACAATGGCAGCAACATGGGTTCACGGATGCATTCCTACCCCCTATATCAGGACTTTCAGCAAAAAGCCGAACCCTTTTCAGAAGTGCTTTGCCGGCGGCTGGTTGCCACCTCAGTCAGCATTGAGGGGCAAACCGAGCGGGTGGATGCGGAAATGGTTTCCGGCAATTACTTTTCCATGCTGGGCGTGAAGGCTGCTGCTGGGCGGGTGTTCAATTCCCAAGAGGACGACCGCGTTTATCAGGGGCATCCGGTTGCGGTGCTGAGTCACGATTACTGGGCTACTCGATTCGCCGGAGATCCTAAAGTAGTGGGCAAGAAGATCCTGGTGAATAACTATCCCATGACCATTGTTGGTGTCTCCGCCCCCGGGTTCAACGGGCTGGACCCTGCTGTCTCGCCACAGATCCGAGTTCCCATTTTGATGAAGCCCGTAGTTGTGCCGGAATGGCCCTGGGTCTACATGGATGATCGCCGAACTCGCTGGGTGCAAGTGTTCGCGCGCTTGAAGCCGGGTTACACCGCTGAATCGGCACAAGTGCCGTTAAGAGGGATGTATACGCAAATCCGTCAGTATGAGGCAACACTTCCGGCGGCGAACAAATGGACCCCCTTTTCACGCGCGAATTTCTTGAAGGGCGGCATTAATGTGGAACGTGCTGCCACTGGCTATTCGCAGCTTCGCAACAGCTTTTCTACAGCTCTGATTGTACTCATGTGCATGGTGGGGCTGGTGCTGCTGATTGCCTGTGCCAATGTTGCAAACCTGATGATCGCCAGAGCTTTCGCCCGTCAAAAGGAAATTGCCGTGCGCCTGTCTTTGGGTGCGTCGCGCGCGCAGTTAGTGCGTCAGTTAATGGTGGAAAGTTTGTTGCTATCCCTTGCCGGAGGCGTAGCCGGAATTGCATTGGCTTTTGTGATGACCCAGGGTTTGCTGAAGATGATTCCCGAATCGAATAACAACACGCTATTACTTAGTGCTGAACCAGATTTACGGATTCTTGGTTTTTCTTTGGCACTTACATTTCTGACGAGTATTCTCTTTGGGTTAGTTCCGGCACTACGCGCTAGCCGGCCGGATTTGTGGTCAACCTTGAAAGATGCCATGGGCTCCATTGCAGGCACTGGCGGATCACTATTATTGCGCAAGGGGTTGGTTACTGCGCAGGTGGCGCTCAGTTTCCTGCTGCTTTTTGGCGCTGGATTGTTTGTAAGAAGTCTTCAAAATCTCAAAGCTGCGGAAACCGGGTTCAAGGATATGGACACTATGATGACGTTCCGGATTTCCCCTGCGCTGAATGGGTATGACGATCCGAAGGCCTCGCAGTTTTATCAATCACTGCTGGAAAATATCCGTGCTGTTCCGGGAATTCAGTCGGCGGCAACGGCCGGTGTGTCCCTGCTCAGTGGCGATGAATGGGATAGTTCTGTTTCCGTTGAAGGGCATCAAGCCAAGGATGGCGAAGACATGCAGGCATTCATGAATTCCCTTTCCGCAGACTATTTCGCAACCATGGGAATTCCAATACTGGACGGGCGTGACTTCGACCGTCGCGACGCTAAAAAAGACTCCAAGGTTGTGATTGTGAATCAAAAATTTGCCCGCCATTACTTCGGGAACCAAAGTGCCGTCGGTCGTCATCTGGGTAGAGGCGGCGGACCGGACACCAAGCTGGATACGGAGATCATCGGTGTTGTTGCGGATACGCTCTACGAAGGGCCGCGCGAGGGTGTGCGGCGGCAGGCGTTTGTTCCCAGCTGGGGTAATAATAGTGTGTCCTTCTATGTCCGAACCCCCATGCCGGCTGCTTCGGCAATAGCCTTGATGCGTGATCAGGTGAAGAAGCTGGATCCGGCAATGCCAGTATATGCGATGAGAACGCTGGCCACACAATTGGATCAAACGTTGCTTACGGAGCGCTTGATCGCATTGCTGTCAGCAGGGTTTGGGTTGTTGGCAACACTGCTGGCATCCATTGGATTGTATGGCGTGATGGCTTTCGCAGTGGCACGGCGCACCAAGGAGATGGGCGTGCGTATGGCGCTTGGTGCGGAACGGAGTGCGGTCATCTGGCTGGTGATGAAGGAAGTGCTAATGTTGCTGGGAATCGGCTTAGCCGTTGGGATTCCTACAGCGATTGGGCTGGGCCGTTATGTGTCCGCGCAGTTATATGGAGTGAAGCCGAACGACCCTTGGATCGCAGTTGCGACCGTGGTTGTGCTGGCATTGGTCTCGGCGTTAGCTGGCTTGATTCCCGCGCGCAGAGCCAGCCGCATTGATCCGATTTTGGCGTTGCGCTATGAGTAAGTGACGATTTACTCCCACTCGATAGTGGCTGGTGGTTTATGTGTCAGATCGTGGAACACGGCACTAATTCCATCCACTGCCAGTAACTCAATTCTAAGTTGTTCCTGAAGCGCGGGTGGCAAAGGTACCGAAGATGCCGTCATGCCATCCACCGAATGAATTGGGCGAAGCACTACCGCATCTGGCTTTTCAGTAGTTCCTAATGGAATCAACACAATCGGAAATTGCCACACTTGGCTTTCAAACCCGCACGCTAACGAAAGGCGTCGGACAATGGCATCGGCTTTGCGCAAACGATCCAGGCGTAGCGCGCTCAAGCCGCTGCGGCGGACGGAAAGTTCGCCGATTGGAACAATGGAGCCAATCAACCCAATCACGCGGTTCACGGTTGTTAGTTGGTTGATTAATTCCGTGGCACTTTCCTGAGCCAGTGTTTCAACAGCAAGCACTGGACGATAGCTGCGCATGTCGCCCTGCACACCTACCGAATGAACGGGAATCACCCAACCTTCAGGCACGCGCACCACAGGTTCCGCTGTTTCAGAACATAAGCAGCGAATGGCTAATCCGGGTCCGGGGAATGGATGCCGTTCCAGGAATTCTGCAGGCAAACCAAGCTCACGGCCAATCTCACGGACTTCGTCCTTATAAAACGAGCTGAGTGGCTCAACCACTCTCCCTGCATCCATCAACTTTTGAATGCCTGCCACGCGATTGTGATGCGTCTTGATTAAGTCCGCTTTTGCTGTGCCGCCGGACTCAATGGTATCGGGGTAAATTGTCCCCTGACCAAGAATCCATTGTTGATCCAAGTAGTGGCCGGAGTTCAGTATCTTGTCCTGAATTTCCACAAACGCTTCGCCAATGATTTTCCGTTTCTGTTCTGGCTCAACAATACCATCAAGCTTTCGAAGGAAGAATTCGCGGGCGTCTTCAACGCGAAAAGCGGTGGCACCCAGCGATGCAAAAACGCTTTTGACGAACTCGGTTTCACCCTCGCGCATCAAACCGGTATCGACATAAGCGCCGTGAACTCGATCTCCACCCAAAGCCTGCAGACAAAGCGTGTAAGCAACCGTGGAATCCACACCGCCGCTAACGAAGAAGAATATCTTGCTTTCGCCCGCGGCTTCGCGGATCTTCTGTTCCACCACTGGAATGCGGTGGCGCGGCTCCCAATCCTGACGGCAGCCGCAAATGTTGAAAACGAAATTTTCCAGCAGTTGCTTCCCTTGCCGGGTATGCACCACTTCCGGATGGAATTGAACGCCGTACTGCTTGGTCAAATCATTGCCAATAGCGGCGATGGAACAGGTTGGCGTGGACGCCAATACTGCGAAGTTCGAAGGCGCGCGGAAAACCGTGTCGCGATGGCTCATCCAAACTGGTTCAGTTGCCGCGAATCCTGCAAGCAAAGCCCCAGGAGTCTTGCCAATACTCAGAATCGCCGAGCCATATTCGCCTTTGCTGCCCTTGTCCACTTTCCCATCCAACAGATGCGCCATCAATTGCTGGCCATAGCAAATGCCCAGTATTGGAGTACCGTTGTGGAGAATGGCCGGATCAATGGTGGGGCTGCCCGGTTCGTAAACACTGGCCGGTCCGCCTGAAATGATGATTCCTTTGCGGCCCGGCAACTGCGAGGCCGGAGTTTCGCTGGTTCGCACTTCGGCATAAACGCCGAGCTCGCGAACTTTGCGCGCAATCAGATGTGTATACTGTCCGCCGGTATCAAGTACCGTGATTTGAGGGTTCGGTGCGTAATCGGTCAAAAGGGCTTAGTCCCGGCTAATCGCGGGCGCCTCCGGTCCGCTGCACAATCAGTTTTTTAGCCGATTCCAAAAGCTGTTTGGCCTTGGGCATGATCTCGGTTGCTTTAATAACCATTGGATCATTTTCCACACCAAGTTTTCGCGATTCTTCCGTGCCAAACGCTGTCAGGTAGATTTCTCGCTTCAATGATTGGCGAACCCAATCCTTGTTTTCAGCGAAATCAGCTTCCGTGAAATCTATTTTCTCTTTCAGGAGGAAGGCATGGAAATCATTGAACACCTGATCGGAAAGTTCCCAACCCTGTGGCAACTTGGTTTCTTTGTTGGCGAAGAATTTCGACGTGAAACTGAAGAAGGTATATTTGCGCAGCATCTCAATCTGGAACTTGTTCAGCTTAGCCGGGGCAAATTTTTCATCGGGTGCAATACCGCCACCGCCATACACTTTGCGGCCGCTATCGGTCATGGCAACGTCTGCCTGATTTTGCGTGGCCACATCCTTCTTATAGTAATAATCAAGGAACGACGATGACGAATAATCGCGTTGGATCAAACGGTTGCTCGGCGTATAATATTTAGCCGTAGTTAGCGCCAGGCCTGTACCTTCTGCAAGCGGAAACACAGTCTGCACTAAGCCTTTGCCGAATGTGTTTTCGCCAAGGATAAGAGCACGATCATGATCCTGCAAAGCTCCAGCTACAATTTCAGCAGCCGAAGCACTGTAGCGGTTTACCAAAACTACAATCGGATAATCACGTTTCACTGAACCGTTACGAGTAAGGTAGGGCTTCTCCGCCGAGGCACGGCCGCGGTGCGAAACCACAACTTGGCCATTCTGCAGGAAACGTCCAGATACCGCCACGCCTTCGTTCAGCAATCCGCCGGGATTCTCACGCAGATCCAAAATCAAGCCTTTGACGTTTTGTTCGCCGACACGCTTCAGATTTTCTTCCACTTCCTTGGAAGTGTTTTCGTTGAACGATTGAATGTCCAGATGAAGAATGCCGGGCTTTACGAAGAAAGCATCTTCTACGCTCTTGCGCGGAATTTCGTCGCGAATAATGTTGAAGATTTGCGGCTTGTCGGCACCTTCGCGTCCGACAACCACTTGCACTTTGGTCCCTTTTAGGCCTTTCAGCAATTCGGCAACTTCTGAAACCGACATGTTAAGAGTGCGCTTGTCGTTGACTTCCAAAATCGTATCGCCAGGACGAAGCCCGGCTTTATAAGCTGGAGAACCAAGAAACGGTGCGATCACAACCACTGTGTGATTGCGCTCAGCCACTTGCATCCCAACGCCGTAGTAGTGACCCTTCTGGTCATCTCTTAAATTGTTGTAGTCTTTGGGATCGAAGAAACTGGAGTGCGGATCGAGTGTACGCAACATGCCAACAATGGCACCCTTGTAGACGCCTTTATCGGAGGTAACCTTGTCCGCAAAGTTGCCTTCCACCACCGAGTAAACCTTGGTGAAGGTTTTCAGTGTCTGGGAGACTTCGTCTTCCGAAGCAGCAGCCACGCCGGTTACACCGGGGCCATACAGGCCTCCTAAAACAGAACAGACCGCAACAACTGCGGGGTAGACAAAATAGGACCGCCGGCTTGCCATCGGTGGGGAGCCCTCCCGGGACTCAACATTATTATAACAGCGTCCAGTTTAACGTATTAAAGAGCGACGCTCTATCGGTTAGACGCCCCAGAGGGGCATTCGGTTTAGACTGATTTCTGAAGTCGAACTTCAAATAGCCCGAGTTTTTCGCACCAGAGCACCAGAATCGGTTCTAGCAGGCTTGCGAACCGGCGCATCAAGCTCTGGAAGGCTCAACCGTTTCACCTGATCGGTCACACAAACCAGAAACATTGGTTGATCAGCGTTTTTCAAAATGTCGATGATGCGGCCTTGATCCGCTTCCAGGTAAATTGCTTTTCCATCGGTAACTAAGTGCATATCGCTGGAGGCCGCGAAAATCTCACTGACGCGGCGGCCCATCTCTTTTTCCAGGAAACGAAGCACCCGGCGGATTTTTTGAAGCGAAAACCCCTTCCGGCGTAGTTCGGCGATTACGGCTATTTCCACCGCTTCTTCGGCCAGATAGACACGTTTGTGCCCTTCATGGCGAGGGGAGACCACCTTCTGTTCATCCCACCATTGCAACTGCCGGAGGCTTACACCGGCGATTTCAGCGATCTCGGCCGACGAGAAGATGCGCTCAGTGACGCTCACCTCAATTTTGCTCTTTTTTGTTTTGAACATTGTTACACGATTCCGTTTTTGAAGGTTGTGGGCAATCACGATTGTAACGGAGTGGTAGGAGGAGTCAAGGAACCAGATGTAGCGTGCTTTTTTCCGATGGTGGGCTATGTTGGGGCGAACACAGGGGGAAGATCAACCTCCGACTCTGAAACGCTATTTCAAGTCTGGAACATGTTAGAGCCACTATTGACATTGTTCGATCAAAAGGCCGGCGACCGCGAAGGTTCCAGTCTGCTTGTCCTTTAGGCTCTGGCTGCATTCACGATTTTGTCTCGAAGAATTGATTCAACGCACTATTTAGACAATACAACGTAAACTTGCTAATCGCACCGCCCGTATACTAATGCAATGGCAAGAAA
>JAYUSZ010000355.1:0-21919 GCA_043755435.1 Bryobacterales bacterium
CGTCAAGGCGATTGCCTGATTTACCAAGTATCAGGCACTGGGTTTCTAAAACATATGGTGCGCAATCTGGTTGGCTCTTTGATCGAGGTTGGGAAGGAAAATATTTCCCCAGATCAACTGCGCGAACTGGTGGAAAATCCATGTGGCAAGAAAGGCGGACCCACGGTTCTGTCACAAGGGCTGTTCTTGATTAGTGTTCAGTATTGAATCAACTCAATCGCCGGATCACCGTGCGAACCACTCCTTGAATCACTAATTCCGACCGGGGAATCAACTCTGGATAAGCAGGGTTCTCCGCTTTCAAGAACCATTTGCCTTTCACCCGCACCAGGCGTTTCAAAGTGCTTTCTCCGTCTATCAGTGCCACCACAATTTGTCCAGCATTGGGTGTTGGCGTTGGTTCAATCACAACCGTATCGCCGCTAAGAATTCCGGCATCTTTCATGGAATCGCCACGAACTACCAGTGCATAGCTTCCGTCTTTGGGTTTGAAGCCGAGGGTTGGCTCATCTAAATTCAACCAACTTTCCGGACGCGTAGCACTGAATTGCTGAGGCGCTCCTGCTGGAATTTGGCCGAACAAAGGGATAGGCACTGGTGGCGGCGGTTGATCCATTTGCGAAACTAAATCAATTTGCCGGGACCCTCGTCGCGCCCGCTTGATCATCCCCTTCGTTTCCAGTGCCAACAAGTGTCCGGCAATTCCATTAGGACTGGCGATGCCGAACTGTTTTTGAAGCTCGGGGATGGATGGTGAGCAACCGTATTCGCGGCGGAAATCCACGATAAAGTCATAGATAGACTGTTGCCGTTCCGTAAGCATGATAGTATAAACATTTACACGTTTTGAGGCTCCATGTCAACGCCCTCTCTATTTGCCGAACCTCCATCGCGTCTGGCCACCTCTCTTCAGGTGTTGGCGAGCCAAAATGTTTTCATTGGAATGAGTTCCTGGAAGTATCCCGGATGGATGGGGAAAATCTATCATGAGGAAAACTACCGCACTCGTGGCAAATTCTCGCAAAAGAAGTTTGAGGAAACCTGTCTGGTGGAATATGCCGAAACCTTTCCCATCGTGTGTGGAGATTTTTCGTTCTATCAATTTCCCAGCGAAGCTTTCTGGCGCAAGCTATTTGTCTCAGCCCCAAGTTCCTTGCAATTCGCTTTTAAAGCGCCGGAAGAGATTACGGTCAAGCAGTTTCCAATTCATGCCCGCTATGGCCCACGCGCCGGAATGTTGAATGAGAGCTTTCTGAATGCCGATGTTTTTGAACGAATGTTTCTGGAACTTTTACTGCCCTATCAAAACCGAACGGCAGTTATCATTCTTGAGTTTGGAACCTTTCCCAAAGCCGCGATGCAGGGTGTAGGGATGTTTGTTGCACTGTTGGACGAATTCCTAAATAAACTGCCGCGGATGTTCCGTTATGGAGTTGAGATCAGGAATGCCGAATTTCTGGGAGTTGAATATTTCGAGTGTCTACGGAAACATGGTGTTGCTCACGTCTTCAATGCCTGGACACGCATGCCGGAACTCGATACGCAAATTCAGTTAGCAGGAAGCATGACTGCCGAATTTATGGTTGCCAGGGCTCTGTTAAAACGGGAACGTCCCTACGAGGAAGCGGTGGCGAAATTTGCACCATATACGCAGCTGCAGGAACCGAACCCAGGTGCGCGGAAGGCCCTGGCCGAAATTGCTAAGCGGGCGATTCGTCAGAAGCAACCGGCGTATTTGTTCGTCAACAATCGGTTGGAAGGCAATGCGCCTGGGACAGTTGAAGGGATCCTGGACATTTTGGACAGCGATTAGCGTTCACTGTTCTTTTTTCTTCCGGAACTGATCGAAAATCCCTCGAACGCTTTCTGCAGCATTCTGAATATCTTTCACTGACTTCATAACTCCAGTGGCCGACTGCAGTTTCATTTTTGCGATTCGCTCGGCATCTGGCGCCAGGTGTGGTTTGGAAAGTAATCCAGTGGCAAGCAGCGGAAAAAGCAGTTCCCCTTTTTCATTCGCCAGGGCAGTGGAAAGGAAACCTCCGATTTGTGTACCTCCAGCGTTTTTACTAATGTCTTTATCCAGTGTGGTCATCAACTTCATATTCATTTTTTCGTCCAGGAGATTGAGCGTACCAGCGGCACCCAATGAGCCGCCGCCAAATTCCAGGCGAATGTTGTCACTGGTGGCCAGACCGTTTTCAATCTTCATGGTGGCTGCAAGCTTCAGGAAATCTGTGAAAGTATTATCCTTCACTGCAAAGCCCAGAAACCTGCCGATTCGGGCGAACTCATTCATCAGATTCAAGCCGTTCAATCTCCCATCCAACAACTCGAACTTTAAGTTTCCACTCAATGATTTCGCTAATGGTTCGTTGGGATTCAGATGAAATTGAAAGCCGCCATCGGCACTCAGTTTACCTGACAGGATCTGTTTCAACCCTGTAGTTGAACCCAGCAATTTAACCGCATCGATTGCATTGACTTTGGTGGAGACCTTCACGGCAACGGGAGATTGACGCAAGTCCGATTCGATGGAGGCCGTGATATTACCGCCGTAGAGGGACCCTTCCAGCGGATCCATTTTAAGCATTCCACGATTCAGTGAAAATTGCGTGACCACATGGTCGAAGGTAAGCGAACTAGTAATTAATTTTCCAATTCGCGCGCTGCCCTGCAATGCTTGGGTAATTGTAGTGGAACCCTTGCTGCCCGGCTTGCCACTTCCTCCGGCTGGAGATTGTTCAGAAGGGATGAGCGACAATTCGGGTGTGTCTACCTCAAACTGAATCAGCTTTGGCGTTGCATGAAAGGAAGCATGACGAAGTTGCACCGGCTTGGCCAGGCCAGCCACGCCGATTTCTGCTTCGTTCAGTGTTCCCGACGCCCGGTAGCTTAGCGCTGCAGGCTGCGCTGCCAATCCCTTCAACGTTGCCTGAAGTGAAATTTTACCGTTTGCGTTTATACCACTCACATTCATCCCGAATGCTGACGCCGCCGCCAACATTTGTGCAATCGTTCCGGCTGAATCAATCTCAGCTACAATCGCCGGGGCCGTGGCGACATCGGTTACTTTCAGGTTTGCATTCGCTTTGAAATCGCCGGACTCAACAATAAAGGGCTGAAAGGAAGCTATGTCCTGATCCAGCGTCATGTCTAGAGTGGAGATTTTTACCGGATGCTTCCATTCCTTTCGGCTCATCTGCAGGTTCTTCCCTCGGATGCCAGCCTTCATCTGTTCACCAGGAGTGACGCTTCCTTCGATAGTTCCAGAAAACGCGGGCTCCACTGCAGTCAGATTTGTGGAGAATTGAATGGCTCCATTGGCTGGAGCCCGTACCGTACCGGTTGCGCCGATCCCTTTCAAACCTGCTTGGCTCACGTCCGTTAGCTGAAACTTTCCGTCAAATCCCTTATCAACAATTCCTGAAACATCGACCAACTGTTTGCCTTCGCCTGGAAGGTGCGCCGAGGCCTCAATCTTCGCTGGCTTGCCTGGCCTGAAGTCATGCAACGTTACATTCATCGCTGTCAAGGATTGAGGAACAGAGCCTGCTCTTGTCACCGTTAGCGTGGCATCCTTTACCGCCAATTCAGAAATAGATAAGTTGCTTTCTCCTGAGCCTTCGCTTTGTTGTCCCAAGCTCTGGTAACTCCATTTCCCATCTGCGTTGCTGCTTAGTCGAATCGTTGGATGAATGATTTCTAGCGAATCAACCTTCACTTGCTTGTTCAACAGCGCGCGGAGGTCAACTTTTACTAGAACCTCATCCGCAACCAGGAATGGTGGAGCAGAGTCCCATCCATTTGCTTCGGCAACTTTCACGTTGCTCACGCTTACGGACAAAGGAAAAATCTTCAGGCTAAGCGTTCCAAGTTCCACCTTGCGATTCAGACCAGTTTCAAGGGCTGATTGGATTTGAGGACGAAAGCTGTTGGCGTCGAAGAACAAAGGAAGCAAAGTTACCGCAACAACCAGAAGAGCCACGATTCCTCCAGCGCCAAAAAGCAGTTTCTTCTTCATTCCTCATTTTCCCTTAGAAGGGAGGACCAAAACATCCAGCCGTGATTCTTGCGATGGGCCGAAGTAAACCCGCTCAGTAGCTTTTACGAAATCGGAGCGCTTCGCTTTGTAAATATCAACGAATTGCTGTGGATTGCGGTCAACCAAAGGGAACCAGGAGCTTTGGATCTGAATCATGATTTTATGTCCCGGCCGGAAGGTATGGAAAATATCAGGTAACGTAAACTCAATTTTCTCCATTTTTCCGGGAACGAAGGCCTCAGGATTTTCAAAGCTTTTGCGGTACCGTCCGCGGAAAGGTTCGCCCCGGATCAGTTGCTGGTATCCACCCATCCGAATGTTGGCAGGGTTGGGATTAGGATCGGGAAAATCAGCTGGATATACATCGATTAGCTTCACAACAAAATCGGAATCTGTGCCGGTGGTTGACACAAACAGCGTTGCCTTCAGTGGCCCGGCCAGAGTTGTATCGAGTTCCAGAACTGGTGTTTGATAGACGAGCACATCGGGCCTAGTAGCGGCAAAACGCTGGTCATCCAACATGTGCTCTTTGGTCATTGTGTTGGCGATGTAACCAACATAGGGAACTGGTCGAGCCGGGTCACTTAGATATTCGTCAAACCCTTTGCCCGATGCTCTGGTCCATCCCAATGCGCCGTCGACACCCAGGTGGAGGCTGCGCGGCTCAGCACCAGGAGGCGGCCACGATGGGTAGTTTCGCCAAACATTGGTGCCAGTTTCAAACACGACAGCTTCCGCCAACTTCGGATCTTTCTTGTCTTTCAGGAAAAATTCAAAAAAAGGAAGTTCAACGTTCTTCTGGTAGTACTCCGAAGTTTTCGCGTTGAATTGAACGCTGCCCAAAGCCTGTCCGGGATTGCTTGACCAACCGCCATGCGCCCACGGACCCATCACCAGAATATTGAAAGTTCCGGGCGAACTCCTCTCCACTTTTCGATAGGTTCCCAGTGTTCCGAACAGATCCTCTGCATCGAACCACCCACCCACAGTCATCACCGCTGGCTTGATGTTGCTCAGGTGCGGAACAATATCACGTGCCTTCCAAAAGGAGTCGTAGTTGGGATGTTTGACCATATCGTTCCAGAAAGGAACTGCGTTCTTGTTCATCTTCTCGTTGATCTCTGCCAGTGTGCCCATTTGCAGGAAAAGGTCGTAGCCGTCGGGTGATGTGTAGTCGAAAGTCTGTAATGTTCTGTTGTCTGCTTTGGCGTGATTTTCTCGTGCGTTGTACCAGAGCCAACGGAAAGCATGAGCTAAATAGAGTGCTCCGTTATGATGAAAATCATCACCCACAAACCAATCGCCAACTGGCGCTTGCGGCGATGCTGCTTTGAGTGCGGGATGCGCATCGATCATTCCGGTTGAAGTATAAAACCCCGGATAAGAAATCCCATACATTCCAACTCGACCGTTGTGGCCCTCAATATTCTCCATCAAAAACGCAATGGAATCGTAGGTGTCTGAACTCTCGTCTACATCTTTTGGCCCCTGTTTCTTAGGGTTGTGAGGCCTGACTTGTTCAAACACTCCTTCCGATTTGAAGCGTCCGCGCACATCCTGATAGACGAAAATATAGCCTTCCTTGGGGAACAAGTCCGATGGACCCAAGGTAGTGCGATACTGATCCGCGCCATATGGTTTCACACTATAGGGTGTGCGCGTAAAGAGCACTGGATATTGCTTTGATGCGTCTTTGGGCACATAGACCGAAGTGAACAACTTCACTCCGTCCCGCATGGGAATGTTGTAGTCGAACTTCGTGTAGTGCTCTTTAATGTACTCGACTCCCTGTCCCAAACAGGCAGGAATCAAAAGCAAAGGCAGAAACAATTTAATACACATATCTTAATGTGATTTGTACCACGCGCGAAGTATCGTCAGCGCGCGATGCCCCCACAAAGTTCAGCGGATTGTACGTACTCACTATTCTTCCGAAGGTGAGGCTCTGCACGGATCGGGAAGGAAAAGCGAACCGCGGTGAATTGGTGATGTTGTACATTTCTGCGCGCAATCGTAGAGAATGATTCTCCCGAAGGGCAGGGAAGACTTTCGAAAGACCCAAGTCCCAGTTCTTGATTCCAGACCCATAGAAAGTGTTGCGGCCAATCGAATCCTTGCCTGTGCCGCCTGGGTCGAAAGGCCTTTGTGTTTGCGGCGTACGTACTGTGGGATAGAAGGCATCAACGGGGAAAGCATCCTCAGAAAACTGCCTGCCCGTTGCCGGGTTAATGCGGCCGTTGTCCAACGATAGGCCATAGAGTGCCTTGTTCAAGAGAATAGGACGATCGTTTGTAACGCCGTCCGCATTCACGTCGTAGCCTGCTGTCACCGTAAACGGATTGCCGCTTGCATAGGTGTGGTTACCGCTGATGGACCATCCTCCAACGGTGTAACCTCTCCATCCGCGATCTTTTTTAAACCACGGCAGATCGTACCCATAATTGATGTTGGCCCGATGCCGTTGATCGAAGTCACTTAGACCACGAAGACTACGCGCGGAATCGAGTTCTGATAAGGTGACACCTTGGGAAAAGTCGCTTCCAGTATCGATCGACTTGGCCCAGGAGTAGGCCAGCATCCAGTGAAATCCTTTGCTGTAGCGCTTGCGTACTTGGAGGCGAAGTGCATTGTAATAGCTCCAGGAACCGTTGCTGAATACAGTGAGCAATGCGTAGCGCGGATCGGGACGTCGCTCGTTATACCGAGGTTGAGCCAAGGAAATGAAACCGCGCGCAGGAGCCGTGTTTCCAAGGTTTGGATCAATTTGGTCGTAGAGAATTCCGGTGATAGGATCGGTGAACGGGAAACGCGAGCGGTTGCTATTCGCGTTTTGGATCAAGCCAATTCCCCGAGTACGGGTGTAGCCAATGCTGAGCAGAAGGTCACGGCCAATTTGGCGGTCAAGCGTCAAATTGTAATGCTGGATGGAAGGCATCTTCAGGTCAGGGGAAATTCTTGCCAGTGAAATACGAGGCAATGGGCGATTCGGATCGTAAACGTAGCCGTTGGTGGAATCTCCAATTTCAAACGTTGGTCCAAACGATTGCAAAATTCCGTATGGATGTTGAGACCGCAGGCTGGCACCGCTTTGCGAGAAGACGGATTGGGGAATGCGGCTGTGGAATAATCCAAAGCCTCCGCGCAGGCTTATCTTATCCGGGCCGCCCATCAGCCAACGAAGTGCTGGGCTAATTTTCCTGGGCGACCATGCGAAGCCAAAGCGAGGTTCATAACCCTTCGTAAAAGTCTCGTAGCCGTAACTGATCTTGTTGTTCACTTCAGTGGGCCTCAGAACCACTTCGTGGCGATATCCAAGATTTAGGGTGAACGTTGGAGTCAGCTTCCAATCGTCCATCACATACTGATTGAATTCGCCGCTTCGATTTTGGGTATAAAAATTGCCGAAGCCCTTCTGGTAGCTGGCGACGTAGCCTCGTAGAAAATTTTCATAGCCTTCATAGAAATTGGCCGCTCCGCGAATGCCGCTGGATGTGAAGTTGTAAAACCCGCGGGAGTTGTTGTCTGCAATATCGTCCAAATGTTGACGGCGGAAATCCAAGCCCACCTTCAAAACATGTTTGCCTCGAACATGAGTCAAGTTGTAGTTAAACTGCTTGTCGGTTTGCCAGCGGTTAATTGGGAATCCGCCGGCTGAACCCATTGTTGTGGTGGTGTAGGCGGATGGGTTGGAGATGCGCACGATGGGCGTACCATTGCCGTCAGAAATATCCACCAACGTTGTTCGCAAACCCAACCCGAATCGAAATTCGCCAGAAGTACTGGGCGAAAAAATGTGTGTGTGCGTCAGGCCCATGCTTTGTTGCTTGTTGTTTTGGAAAGCGGATTCACCTTGAATTAATGAGTCTGGCCTTCTGTGCTGGCGGCTGTATTGGTAGCGGACAGCAAAGATATCTCTTACGGAAAAGTTGTAGTCAACACGACCGCTGAAATCCTCGTCGGGATAGCTAGCTGGTTTGGTCGCAGTCAAGCAGTGATCGCAAAACGCAAGGTTGTTTGGTCTAACTTTGGGGAATCGAGCTAGGATGTCATCCAGCACTTTCTTGTCGGCTTGCAGATTCGGATGTTCGTTGGGATTCAAGCACAGCCGGCAATCGCCGATTTGAATCTTATCCTCGGGCAGAAAAATGTAGCGTGTGAAAGTGTTGTACTGCTGCAAATACGTTTTTTCCGAACTGTGGAACAGGAATAGCTTGTTCTTTAGAATTGGGCCACCAATGGTTCCCCCAAACTGATTGCGACGGTAGGGCGCGCGCGGGACTACGGGTGTGCCGTCAGGTTTTGACCCGGCGGTATTGTTGAAAAACCCATTGCTGTTCAGTACCTGATTTTGAAACAGCTCGTATAGATCTCCGTGGATCCGATTGGTCCCTGATTTCGATTGCACCAGAATAACCGTGCCGCCGCGCCCAAACTCTGCCGAGAATGCATTTGTGAGCACAGCGAATTCTTTAATAGAACTGACGTTCACGTTTTGGCGGCTTGTGCCCTCCGACGAATCATCGTTGTTCACGCCATCAACTTGGAAGCTGGCGGAACGGCTGCCTGTGCCATTGAACGAAGCGTAGCTGCCGCTGGAAAGCGTTGGGTTGTTCACGCCAGAGAACCCGCCGCTCGATTGAAATCCAGGCATCATTTCCAAAAGCGCAAGCATGTTCCGCGAGGAAAGTGGCCGATCCTCAATTTCTTTTTCGCCAACGCTTCCGCGCTGCTCGCCTCGCGATGTTTCCACCAGAGTGGCCTCAGCTTCTACCGTAATTTCGGTTTGCACAGTGGCTGGTTTCAAAGCAAAGTCCAAGGCCTTGGTGGTGTTAGAATCAACCTGGGCATTTCTTTGAACTCCGCCAAATCCTGGAGCCTCCGCCTTTAGTTGGTAAGCTCCAATGGGAAGAAAGCTCAACTGAAAGTATCCCTTGTCATTGGATACCGATTCCCTTCTTAAGCCAGTTTCAAGGTTGGTTGCAGTAAGGCGTGCTCCTACGAGTACCGAACCGGAGACGTCATTTACGTGCCCTTCAAGCGACCCGGTCACCGTTTGTGAAACCAAAGGAAAGCAAGTGAGAAGAAATACTATGAACCAGCAAAGCATGTTGATATTATGCAGCTAGTAGCGGTTTCAATCAAGACAAATGCCTGACGCCAAGAATTCCCCAACCAGTAATCCCTCTATTGATCGCGAGGAATTGAACAAAGATCTGGGTCTAGGCGGACGCCTCACCAACCAGTCTCAATTGCGCGCCATGAATCAGGATGGAAGCTTCAACGTGGATCGCTACGGAACCTCCAAGTGGGAGGCCCTGAATCTTTATCATGCCCTTCTCACCATGTCGTGGCACAAGTTTTTGGCCTTGGTGGTGTTCTCCTATTTTTTCGTAAATACAATGTTCGCCTTTGGGTATTTGCTCTGTGGTCCTGGAGCTGTTGCTGGTATCAAAGATGGATCGTTTGGATTGCGGTTCATGGGATCGTTCTTCTTCAGCGTTCAGACACTGGTCACCATTGGTTACGGAAAAATGACACCTGAGGGGATTCCTGCAAACATCCTGGTTGCCTTCGAAGCTTTAACGGGACTGCTTGGATTTGCTCTTGCCACTGGCTTGTTGTTCAGTCGCTTTTCAAGACCCATTGCTCGTCTACGCTTCAGCCAGAATGCCGTCATTGCGCCGTTCATGGATGGCCGGGCGTTGATGTTTCGTCTGGCCAATAGCAGCACAAATGAATTGGCGGAAGTCCGTGCTCGAGTCACCGTACTGCGGTTGGAAGAAAAGAACGGCCAAATGGTTCGTAAATTTCACCAATTGAATCTGGAGCGCGACCGTGTAGGGTTTCTACCAATTCAGTGGGTAGTGGTTCATCCGATTGATGATCAAAGTCCGTTTTTCGGCCAGACAAAGGAAGAGTTTTTCGCCAGCCAGCCGGAAGTTTTAGTGCTGATCAGCGCAACGGACGAAACGTTCATGCAAACCGTTTATACCCGTTATTCCTATCGTTTTGAAGAAATGGTTTGGGGCGTGAAATTCAAAGACATCTACGAGACTGCGGCTGACGGTCGAACCAGATTGGATGTTCGACGGTTGGACGAATATTTTCCCATCGACTTGCCGTAGTCCGCCGATGCGCTCGCGTGTTAGTATCGGGCCATGTTTTCAAGACGTACTTTCCTATCCGCTAGCTTTGGCATGCCACTTCTTCTTCGCGCTGAAGAACTGAACGGCGGAATGAAACTCACCATGCCAGCTGCGAATCTTTCAGATGACACTCTGCGCTTCTTGGTTCAACTTGGCGTGGAATGGATTACCACAGGCGGTCCTGGATCGCCTACGTATTCAGCAGAAGGTCGCGTCGAACGAAGACCAAGCGACACAGCTACGGCTCCATGGAAGGAGTCGGAACTTCGTCAAATGCAACAGCGCGCCAATGCCTTCGGTCTGAAAATCGGCAATCTCATGCTGCATGATTTCCGTGACGTGATTCTGGGCCGCCCTGGCGCATCGGAGGATGTTGAGAAGGTTTGCGAGTCCATTCGAGTTGCAGGCAGAGTCGGAATCCCTATTGTTGAATACAACTGGTATGCGCTTCGTGCGATGGGCGGCTACTACGAACTAACTGGCCGCGGCGACACTGTTCTTGCCGCTCATGACTATGACCGCAGCCGGAATCTTCCTGTGCTTCCAGACATTGGCACTCACTCCGCTGCCGACCTTTGGGCGCGTTATGAGAAATTTCTTAAAGCAGTTGTCCCAGTGGCCGAGCGCGCTGGTGTTCGTCTTGCGGTTCATCCAAACGACCCGCCACCGCCGCGCTACCGTGGCGTTGAACAGATTCTTAGTTCTGTCGATGGATTAAAGCGCGTTTGTGATATCGTCAAGAGCCCTGCAAATGGAATTACTCTTGATACCGGTGTCACTCGTGAAATGGGTGCCAACGTTATTGAAACCATCCAATGGTTCGGGCGAAGGGATCAAATCAATCACGTCCATTTCCGCAATGTGGTGATGAAAGTTCCTCGTGAAAAATATACTGAAACGTTTATCGATGCCGGGGATAACGACATGATGGCCTGTCTGCATGCATTGAACGGCACCCGTTACCCGCGTTTGCTTCACCCCGACCATGTTCCGAAATTTCCCAACGACCCCAATCAGCGGGCTGGCTGGGGTTACGCTGTTGGTCACATTAAAGCAATGATGCGTCAGTTGTAGCCGAAAATCGATCGGCTACATCAGCGAAGCAGCCGCTTCGTCTATATACCATTCCGTTGGGCCACGATCTGTAAGGGCGAGTTGTACCGGCATCTCCATGGGGTCAATAGGGCATTCAAACGCAGCCTTCAAAGGCAAAGCCTTGTCCGCCCCGGCAATCAAGGCAATGCGAAAAGTCGCTCGTTGAATCGGTCCGGGAAGCAGTGTGATTCTCCATTGTTTCTTGCTTTCAACATACAGCGCCGCGGCGATTTCGGTTAGATTCTTTATTGCAGGTTCTCCAGGAAACAGGCTTGCGGTATGAGCGTCGTCACCCATTCCCAATTGCACAATGTCAAAAACTGGCAACTCGTTTGGGGGCAAATTGAAGAATGAAACAATATCTTCTTTGTAGCGCTGGGCCGCTTCTTGGGGTGCCAGCTCCGAAGGGATTCTGTGAATGGTGGGCCGAGGGTATTTCAAGGAATCCAGCAAATGCTCTTTCGCCAGCCTGTAGTTGCTCTGCTCATCGCTAGGGTGCACTGCCCGCTCATCTACCCAGAACAAATGCACGGTTGCCCAGTCAATTTGGCGCTTGACAAGCTCTTGAAAAAGCAATTTCGGCGTGGAACCACCTGAAACCGCCAAGCTAACTTTGTTGGTTTTTCGGGCAGTTGCAGCGATGATTTTTGTAATGCGATCTGCCGCCGCGGATGCCGCGGCTTTAGCTGTTGGGTGTCTGAATATGTCCGGCATTTTGATTATCTAGCGAAAACAAGAGAGGCTGCCACGGATTGCTCAAAGCTGCAATCCTTGCCGAGTATGGAAAGTTCCTCATGCAGCAAGGTATGGTCTTGGCGAGATGGCATCAGTACCTGATGATGCATTCCATCGATTTCCACTGTAAGTCTATCGGGTCCGCTTGCGATGACGGAAGCTTGTCGCACTCCCGCTGAAATGGTTATGCCCTGCAAGCCTTGATCTACGGTGTCAGCAGCATTCACGAACGTCACCTTTGCTGACGTAAGCCGTGCGGCTAGCCACGCCGCTGCGTAGCAGCAATCCGTGGTAACTTTCGCACCACTGTGGGCAATCGTGATTTCGTCAATTTTGGGTATCAATGCAACCCAGGATTCCTGCTCAAATACTTGAGCAAGTGCTTCCCGCCAAATGGTTAGTCGCGCCCAATTCAAATCCTTGAGGCGCCATCCTCCGGCAATCAATTCTTGAATTCGTTGAATCGCCAAAGCTGCTTCTTTATGTGCAGTATCCACAATCACGGTGCGGGCAATCTTCAACAACGGCTCAAACTCAAGCTGGAAGAGCAGGGAATCGGTCTTCATCCATAAAATCACCGGCAGATCAGGGACACTCAATCCCAACACTGCAGAGTAAACATCGGGGATACGATCAAGCGAGGCAGAAATTTCAATTTGTTCAGAGCAAAGTTGCTGACGCTGTCCAAATGGCATCCAACATCGCGCGAACACCCGGGATCCCAGAACATTTTCCCCTCCAGTTTGGAATCGCAAGGAAATGGCACGTCCGGGATGTTGCTGCATTAAGTCGGCAGCTGTCTCGGACGCCGCATTGGCATCCTCATCATTAGCACTGGCGATTAGCAGAGTCATGGAACATGCCCGAATCACGCCACTGGCTGCTTTGGTAGCATCCTCTTTTCCCAGGTCCACCCACAGATTGGCCAGTTCTTTTAGAATCTTTTCAGGCTGAACGGCTGTGGGCATTACGGCACCCTCCAGGTGTGTCCTCGTCTTGCCAACATGTCATCCGACGCTTTTGGTCCCCAAGTTCCGGCTGCATAATTTGGGAACGGATCGTCTTTGCGGGCTGCCCAGGTATCCAAAATGGGTTGTACGACAGACCAGGAAGCTTCCACCATGTCCTGACGCGTGTAAAGTGTGGCATCGCCCAGCATGGCGTCCAGCAGCAGCGTTTCGTAAGCGGCTGGAGTGCGCACCCCGAAGCTGGATCCATAATTGAAGTCCATGGAAACGGGCCGGAGCGTCATTCCCGCACCAGGTTGTTTTGAAGAAAAACGCAGAGAAATTCCTTCTTCAGGTTGAATGCGAAGGACCAAAAGATTGGGCCGCGCGGTTTCCACTTGGCCCGCATCTGTTGTTGTTTTGAAAAGGGAATGAGGGACTGAGTTAAAACGAATTGCAATATCCGTCACACGCTTCGGCATCCTCTTACCAGTTCGAATATAGAACGGCACACCAGCCCAACGCCAATTCTCAACGAAGAAAGTGGCCGCTGCAAATGTATCAGTCATCGCCTTTGGATTCACATCTTTTTCCTGCCGGAATCCAACAACGTTGTTGCCGCCAATACTAGCCTCACCGTATTGGCCAGCCACTGTATTTTCCGTCACCTCTTCCGGCTTCCAGATGCGAATCGAACGCAACAGCTTCGCGCGTTCATCGCGCACGGCGCTGGATTCGAACACCGCGCTTGGTTCCATTGTTACGGTGGCCATCACTTGCAGTAGATGGTTTTGAATCATGTCACGAAGCGCACCGGCTTCCTGATAGTAACCACCACGTCCTTCCACTCCGATTGATTCGGCAGCGGTGATTTGAACGTGATTAATATAGTTGCGATTCCACAATGGTTCAAAAATGGGATTGCCGAATCGGAATGCAAGAATGTTCTGCACCGTTTCTTTTCCCAAGTAGTGATCGATGCGATAGAGCTGTTGCTCCTCGAAATGTTCGTGCAATGCGATCTCTAATTCTTTGGCGCTTTCCTGATCATGCCCGAAAGGTTTTTCGACAATCAGCCTCCGCCAACCCTTATCTTGCTTGCTGAGTCCAGCCTTGCCTAAGCCTGCTGCAGCTGGAGCGTATTGACTTGGTTGTGTGGAAAGATAAAACAAAACATTGCCGCTAGTGCCGCGCTCTACTGCGATCGCATCCAGCCTGCGACCGAGTTCCTCGAAGCTTGCAGCGGCCCCAATATCGCCGGATTCATAAAAAAGACCGCGCGCGAACTCTTGCCAGAGAGTTTCATCGAAAGGGCTGTTTTCTAAGAATTCCTGAACGGATTCACGCATTTTTCCGCGGAAATCATCATCGGAAAGTTTGGTGCGCGAAACTCCTACAATGGCAAAGCCAGGAGGCAAGCGCCTCTCATAAGCTAACCGGTATAGCGCCGGTACCAGCTTTCTTTTCGTCAAGTCACCGTTGGCTCCGAAGATGACGATAGTGCAGGGCTCTATGCGCCGTTCGAAGCGCTGTGGATCTAGAAACGGATTATCACCGGGCATTCTTAACAAACATAGCATGCGATACTTGATCGAAAATGCCCCGAATATTTGCAGCGCTGGATGATCTGTTCTTTCTTGTGAAGATTCAAGAAGGGGCAAAGCAGGCAGGATCGGATTTGACACAGCTATCCACTGCTGAATCCATCCGAGTTAAAGCTGTCGAAATCCCAGATTGTTACGTGTTCGATTTGAATTGTGCTGCCACAAAGCCCATTGAGAGTATTCAATGGTTACGGGAGCAATTCGGCAATCGAATGCGGATCATCGGCTTTCACTCCCATGTTCAAGAGGAACTGAAACGCAAGGCCATGGATGCCGGTTGCGATCAGGTTTTTGCCCGCTCTGCGATGTCCAGTAAGATGGCCGAAATCCTCTCACTCGGAAAACTGACAACTTTGGGTGAATCGGATTAGTGCTTCTAATTTCTTTGCGGCAGCGCCGGAATCAATGGACTGAGCCGCCAGCTGGACTCCTTGAAGAAGGTCGGTCGCCTTATCAGCTACAACCAATGCTGCTGCGGCGTTGGCCAGCACAATATCGCGGCACGGCCCTTTTTCACCAGCCAGGATTGCACGGGCAATGGAGCAGTTTTCATCCAGGCTCCGGCCTTTCAGCGCGACGGCATCTGCTTGTGTCAGCCCAAAATCCTGCGGGTGCCATTCCAGTTGCTTCACTTCACCGGGTCTGACCTCGAATACTGTAGTTGAACTCGTCGTAGTGATTTCATCCAGCCCATCGCTTCCATGGACCACAAAACCGTGCTCCAATTCAAGGCGGCTCAATGCTCCAGACATCAACGCGGCGGCTTGCACACTTGGGGCACCAATCAGCTGCGCCGTTGCTCCAGCGGGGTTCGCAAGTGGTCCCAATAGGTTAAACACGGTTCGCAGTTTCAGTTCACGCCGCGCCGGTTGGGCATGGCGCATTGCAGGATGCAACACCGGCGCGAATAGAAACCCTATGCCAGTTTCACGGATGGATTGTGCCATTTGTGCTGGTTCAATGGATATGTTCACCCCCAGGGCTTCAAGCAGATCCGCGCTACCAAACAAGGAACTGATAGACCGGTTTCCATGCTTGGCAACGCGCACTCCTGCTCCAGCAACCACGAATGCGGTTACTGTTGAAATATTGAAAGTATTACTGCCATCACCGCCAGTGCCGCACGTATCTAGCAGCCTTTCCCCGCGTAAGCCCACTTCCACATGGACAACCTTTTCGCGCATCACCTTGGCAAAGCCATAGACTTCATCCGGCGTCTCGCCTTTCATTTTCAAGGCAACCAGAAAGGACGCGATAAGGGCAACGGAGGCTTCGCCACTCAGAATTGCTTTCATGGCGTGTTCGGCATCTTCGGCTGTTAGGTTTTGACGTTGAACTATTCGTTCCAGATAGGGCAAAAGTGGCATGCTATAGTTGAAGTTTACCCTATGAAAATCCATGAGTATCAGGCCAAGGCCATCTTGGCCAGCTACGGGGTCCCTGTGCCCAAGGGCAAAGTTGCCTTTTCAGTAGCGGAAGCCGAGTCTGCGGCTAAAGAACTTGGCGGTGTAACCGTCGTAAAAGCTCAGATCCATGCAGGCGGGCGCGGCAAAGGTGGCGGCGTCAAAGTCGCAAAAACTTTTGAAGACGCATCTGCGGCAATCAACCGGATTCTTGGTATGCAGTTGGTGACACACCAAACCGGTCCGCAAGGCACCAAGGTCCATCGCTTGCTGATTGAAGAAGGTTTGCCGATTGCCAAAGAACTTTATCTTGGCATCACGCTTGACCGCGTTCAAGGCAAGAATGTCTTCATGGCATCCAGCGAAGGTGGCATGGATATTGAAGAAGTGGCCGCCCACACGCCTGAAAAGATCCTGAAAGAAATCATTGAACCTGGCATCGGCCTGTCTGCCTATCAGGCACGTAAGCTGGCATTTGGAATTGGTGTTCCTGCGGCCAGTGTCAACGCAGCCGTGAAAGCGATGATCTCGTTGTCCAAGGCTTATGAGGAAATTGATGCTTCGCTAGCCGAAATCAATCCGTTCATTTTGCTGCAAGACGGCCGAGTGATGGCGCTGGACGCGAAGATCACCATTGATGACAACGCTCTGTTCCGCCACAAGGATTTTGAAGCGCTTCGAGATTTGAACGAAGAGGATCCGCTGGAAGTGGAAGCTTCGAAGTTTGGTCTGAATTACATTAAGTTGGATGGCAACATTGCTTGCATGGTGAATGGTGCAGGGTTGGCAATGGCCACCATGGACATCATCAAGTACAGCGGTGGTGAACCTGCGAACTTCCTGGACGTCGGCGGTGGTGCCAATGAAGAGCAGATCAAGAATGCCTTCCGCATTCTGCTATCTGACGTGGCCGTGAAGGCCGTGTTGATCAATATTTTCGGCGGCATTTTGCGTTGCGATGTTTTGGCTCGTGGTGTTGTGAATGCCGCACGCGACCTTGGCATTCAAGTTCCCATCGTCATCCGCATGGAAGGAACCAACGTTGAAGAAGGTAAGAAGATTCTGCTGGAATCCGGTTTCAACTTCGGAGTTGGTGATGGCATGAAGGACGGAGCAGAGAAGATTGTGAGGGCCGCCCAATGAGTGTACTTGTAAATAAGAAGACCCGCTTGCTGGTGCAAGGATTCACGGGTAGCCAGGGCACTTTTCATGCTGAACAGTCCATTGCTTATGGAACCACTGTGGTTGGTGGTGTGACACCTGGCAAGGGGGGACAGAAGCACTTGGATCGTCCGGTGTTCAATACCGTTGCTCAAGCCGTCAAAGAAACTGGAGCCGATGCAACCGTGATATTTGTACCGCCTCCATTTGCTGCGGATTCCATCATGGAAGCAGCAGACGCTGGGATTGCGCTGATCGTCTGCATCACCGAAGGCATTCCTACCCGCGACATGATCGTAGTGAAAGAGTTCTTGAAGACCCGCAAATCACGACTGATTGGACCAAACTGCCCAGGCATTATCACTCCTGAAGAATGCCGCATTGGTATTATGCCAGGCCACATTCACAAGAAGGGACCTGTGGGTGTTGTGTCCCGCTCTGGAACTTTGACATACGAAGCAGTTGGCCAGTTGACCAAGTTAGGAATTGGACAGTCCACTTGCATCGGCATTGGCGGCGATCCAATTATTGGTACCACCCACATTGACGCCGTCAAGTTATTTAACGACGATCCTGATACTCACGCCATTGTGATGATTGGTGAAATCGGCGGCAACAATGAAGAAATTGCGGCTGAATGGATTAAGCACAATGTGAAGAAGCCTGTGATCGGTTTCATCGCTGGGCAAACGGCACCTCCCGGACGTCGTATGGGCCACGCTGGAGCAATTATTTCCGGTGGCAGCGGGAAAGCGGAAGACAAAATCAAGGCCATGGAAGACGCAGGCATCACCGTCTGTGCAACTCCGGCCGAAATTGGAGAAAAGGTTAAAAGTAGATTATGAGTTTGGAACGCACCTACGCAATGATTAAGCCGGACGCCGTGGCGGCTGGCAATTCGGGAAAGATTATTGACCTGATTGAGCAGAACGGTTTTCGCATTGTAGCCATGAAGAAGTTGCGCATTACCCAGGAACAAGGGGAGGCATTTTACGGCGTTCACAAGGAACGCCCCTTCTTTAAGAGCCTTGTTACATTCATGACTGAAGGACCGATTGTGGCACTTGTGCTGGAACGGGAAGATGCGATTAAGAAGTGGCGCGATCTTATGGGTGCCACCAATCCGGCAAATGCGGCCGAAAGCACAGTCCGCAAACTTTATGCCACAAGCATTGAACGCAATGCTGCACATGGCTCGGACGCTCCGGAAACGGCTGCCGATGAAACTCGGTTCTTCTTCAGTGCTTCTGAACTTTTGTAATCGCGCAATTCTGATTTGCTGTTTTCAACTTCTTATTGCGGCTGATGTTCACCCGAACATTGGCCGCCTTAAGGCCGATCTTGAATTTCTAACCTCCCCTCAACTTGCAGGTCGTGCTTCTCTTACCCCAGGCGCAAAGCTTGCTGCTGACTATGTCGTTCAACAATTCCAACAAGCCGGTATTCAGCCTGCCAACGGAAATTCTTATCTTCAGGAATTTACTGTAACCGCAAATACTTTGGATGCTTCAACCAGCACTTTGACCGTGGGCGAATTGAAGCTGGTGGCGGCCGATCATTTCACGGGTGCGTTTCACCAGAATATTTCTATCAAAACCAACGCCGTATTTGCCGGCTATGGCATCACTGCACCAGAGTATGGCTACGACGATTACAAAACTGTGGACGCGAAGGGTAAGATCGTCTTCCTCTTCGATCGCGAGCCGCAGGAAGCTGATCCCAAGAGTATTTTCCTTGGACTCGGATTAACCCGCTATGCCAACTATCGTTCCAAATTAAAAAATGCGCAGGCGCATGGTGCTGTTGCAATGGTTATCTTTCGGTCAGGTAAGACTACAGCGGCCGTGGTGCGCAATCCTTCTCCAACGCGGGGAAATGCGGAACGGCAAATTGAAGATGGTGTGAAAATTCCTTTCATCAATTTGAATGAAGCGGGAGCCAACAAACTGCTGCCCAATTGGCGGACAATTCAAGACAAGCTGGATGAAGCTGCGCACCCTCAGTCCTTTACTTTACCCAATGAGGTTGAGTTGCAACTGAAGCATTCCAACTTCAGGCAAGGTACAACTTGGAATGTTGTGGGAATGATAGAAGGGTCCGATAAAGCGTTAAGAGGGGAAACGATCCTGCTAACTTCCCACCATGACCATCTGCCTGTTCGCGCGGGAAAGTACTATCCGGGTGCAAATGACAATGGCTCAGGCACGGCAGCGGTAATGGAACTGGCGCGTCTTTTTCGAGAATCGAAACAACGTCCGAAGCGAACTGTTTTGTTCATTAGTTTTGGCGCCGAGGAAAATTTTCTGCTTGGTTCTTTTTATTATGTGGACCATCCTCTGCGGCCGCTTGCTACCACGCGTGCCGTAATTAACCTGGACATGATCGCCCGCAATGAGGCCCATACTCCATCCACTGAGGGCCGGTTGTTAATCCCATCCGACACGCGCAATCAACTCAATTTAGTGGGAACAATATATAGTCCTGGTTTGAAGAAAGCCATTGAAAAAGGGAATCGCCGAGTTGGTCTGCAATTTGATGGCAAGTTTGAGCATGACTCCACGCAGAACATTTTGTTCCGCTGCGATCATTATCCGTTTCTATTAGTAGATATCCCAGCCGTCTGGTTGTTTGGTGGCTTGCATCCTGGTTATCACGAGCCCATCGATACTGTAGACAAACTTGATTTCACTAAGCTGGAAAAAGTACTTCGATTGGCCCTTCAAACCGTAATGGAACTAGCCAACTCGAAGCGTTCGCCTGGATTCCGTACGGGACCATAATCGCTGACAGCCGGTACTTTCAGTTCATGCAATCGAAGGCCAACCATGAGAAAAAGGAAGGAGTCCAATGCGTCGGTTCCTTCTCAAATTAGCCAATCGTTTTCGAAAGACTCACAAACAGCAGTTGTCCTCTCCACGAACTGATAAGGACATCATAAAGTCCCTTTGGAAACTGGCGACTGCCATCGCATTACGAAGCGGGAAGCGTCCGATTATGCGCCAGCCTTAGTACAACAAGTATTTTTGCCGGAGTCCCAAGAACGGTTTCAGTTGATCGTCGATCCGGTCAAAAATCAAACGAGGATCTTCCAATTTCCGAATGGCATCGATAACTGGCTGATTCCCAATCAGCTTTAAGTTCACCTTCCAATCGATTTTGCCTGGGTGCAGTCTTTCATAGGCAACTGCAAGCTCAAGCCCCAGCCTGACAGAACGGAACTGCTCCCGGTCAGTGATCATGAATCGCAATCCCTCAATTCTTGTTCCCTTGAAATAGGAATCCGTTGGCTGAAGCCATGTTGGGTAAATCCGAACTCCGGGAATTTTCCTCTGATTCAGGGCTTGCGCTAAAGCCCGAGCATTCATCCAATCGGCACCCACTTGTTCAAACGGTGCATCGGTGCCCCGGCCAACAGAATAGTTTTTTGAATATTCCATCATCCCCACGCCTGGGTAGAGCAAGGCTGCCTGCAAAGATCGCATGTTCGGCGATGGATTTGTCCAAGGCAATCCTGTCGAATCAAACCAATCACCTCGTTGCCAGCCTTTGATTTGGACCACGTGAAGGTCTGCTCCAAGTTTCAATTGAGCATTGAACATACGGGCCAATTCTCCCAGCGTCATGCCGTGACGCAGCGGCAATGAATATGCGGCGACGAAACTTTCCAAACCTGCATCCAACATTGGTCCTTCCACATGAACGCCATCGATTGGGTTAGGACGGTCCAAAACATAAAACGGAATTTTCCGTTTAGCAGCCTCTTCCATTGCGTACAGCATGGTGGCAGGGTAGGTGTAAAACCGCGTACCAATATCTTGAATGTCGAACACTAAAGCGTCCAGGCCCTCCAACATTTCCGCCGAGGGTCGGCGGTTCTTCCCGGCATACAAGCTCCAAACTTTCAGGCCGGTTTTTTCATCTTTGGTATGGCCGATGTTTTCATGATCTTCTTTCCCGAAAAGTCCATGTTCAGGGGCGAGCAGGGAAACCAGTTTTACGCCAGCCTTCAACATAACATCAATGTTCCGTTCGCCATTCTTCGTCAAGCCGGTGTGGTTGGTAATCAGCCCTGCGCGTTTCCCCTTCAACATTGCGAAGCCTTGGGCGACAGCAACGTCGAGTCCTGTTTCAACAGAACCATTGCGCGCCACAGTTCTGCGAACCCCCGCCCCTGCTATGGTTTCGTTATAGCCGGAGAGAATCATGCCTGGGGAATCCACTCCAGCATTCGCAGCAACAATGGTGGCAATGCGAGCGCGCAAGGCGGTATTTGCTGGACGGCGAAAAGGGTGCACACTGTTGGACATAAGAATCACGTAGGTTTTTGTGGAGGGGTCCATCCACATGGAAGTGCCCGTGAACCCTGTATGGCCGAAGGATCCGATGGGAAACAATTCGCCGCGATTGGAGGAAAAGGGACTGTCGATGTCGGGTCCCAAGCCGCGCAGAATCGGTTGGTCGGCAGGTGTGCCTGGTTCCGTAAATTTGCGAATGGTGAGCGGGCTCAAAATTCTTTTACCGCCAAGCTCTCCGCCGTTTAGCATCATTTGTGCGAATCGGGACAAATCACGAGCGGTTGAAAACAGTCCGGCGTGACCGGCAATTCCGCCCATGAACTTTGTTGTCTCATCGTGAACGATTCCTCTCAACGGGCCGGCATCGCCAGGGTAGTGCTCTGTTGGAGCAATCCGGTTCCGCAACTCTGTTGGAGGTTGATACATGGTTTCTTTCATGCCCAATGGTTCGTAAATATTCTGCTTGGCGAATTCTGGAAGAGACTTCC
>JAYUSZ010000356.1:0-3250 GCA_043755435.1 Bryobacterales bacterium
AGTGGCGCTGAGGTCCTGAATGAAGTGGGAGTAATTGTTACCACCGTCCCCGGATTTTCCCCCGGATTTTTCCCGTTACCACCGTCCCGGATTTGTCCCCCGGATTTGTCCCATTGTTACCACCCTCCCGGATTTTCCCCGGATTGTTTTTCTTAAGAAACCAGGCCAGCCACGCATTGTTGCAGGTAGGTCAGCAGATCTTCTGGTGACACCGCAGTCTCGCAGGGCAGGCGCAGAATTCCCGCAGGAGTGAATTGCGCGCCAGGGGTGCCACTCACTAAACCCATCAATTGCGTAGGATCGATTTTGGCTTCCTGATGGAATTTCACGTTGAGCATTCCTTGCCGGCGATCAATGGCTTCGATGCCAGCCTTTTGTGCAAGACTCTTCAATTGCGAAAAATCCACAAGCAGACGGACTGCTCCAGGAACGGGGCCGTAGCGATCTTCCAGTTCCTCTAGCATCTTGACTCCGGCTTCGGCATCCTTCAAATCGGCCATGCGTTTGTAGGCGCGTAATCGTTGATTTTCGTCGGCAATGTATTCAGAAGCAATGCGCAGGTCCAGGCCAAGATTCAAAGAGGAGTGAACTTCAGGGGCAATTTCTTCACCGCGCAATTCGCGGACCGTCTCTTCGAGCATCTTCATGTACATGTCGTAGCCGACGGCTTCAATGGTTCCATGCTGTTCGCCGCCAAGCAGGTTGCCCGCACCACGCAATTCCAAATCAAGAGCAGCGATTTTGAAGCCTGCACCAAGATCGCTGAACTCTTTCAAAGCAGCAAGGCGCTTTCTGGCAATCTCACTCAGTTCCTTATCCACGGGCACAAGCAGGTAAGCATACGCCCGGCGATTGGAACGGCCCACTCGGCCTCGTAACTGGTAGAGTTCGCTTAAACCATACCGCTCGGCGTTTTCCATGATAATGGTGTTGGCCAACGGAATGTCCAAGCCGTTTTCAACGATAGTGGTGCAGACAAACACGTCGTACTCATGGCGCATGAAGCCAAGCAGAACTTTTTCCAGTGCCTCTTCCCCCATTTGTCCATGACCTACACTGACGCGGCAATTCGGGATGGCGGCTTGAATGGCTGCGGCCCGGGTATAAATACTCTCCACACGATTGTGGACGAAGTAGACCTGCCCCCCGCGGCTCAGTTCCTGCTCAATGGCTGTCTTCACAAGATCCATGTTGAAGTGAGCCACTACTGTGTGAATCGACAAGCGATCTTTGGGTGGAGTCTCAATTAGAGACATATCGCGCAATCCCAAAAGCGACATGTGAAGGGTGCGGGGAATGGGCGTGGCGCTCATCGTCAGCACGTCGATATTTTGACGAAGCTGCTTCAGTCGCTCTTTGTGCCGGACGCCAAAGCGCTGCTCCTCATCAACGATTAAGAGTCCCAGATCAGCGAATTCCACGTCCTTTGACAGCAACCGATGGGTTCCGATTACGACGTCCACTTTGCCTGCGGCAACATCTGCCAGCACCTGTTCAATTTCTTTTGCGGAGCGGAACCGGCTCAACATTTCCACTCGGGCAGGGAAGGGGGCAAAACGTCGTTTGAACGTTTCGAAATGCTGGAAGCTAAGTACGGTTGTTGGGGCCAACACTGCGACCTGCTTACCGTCACCCAGGGCTTTGAATGCTGCACGCATGGCCACTTCTGTTTTTCCAAAGCCAACATCACCGCACAGCAGGCGATCCATGGGTTGCAAACTTTCCATGTCGCGTTTGATGTCGGACATAGCCTGCAGTTGATCTCTGGTTGGAGTGTAGTCGAAGGCATCTTCAAACTCACGCTGCCAGTTTCCATCGGCTGAATAGGAAAATCCTTCCGACATCTTGCGCTGGGCGTAGAGCTTCAAAAGTTCATCTGCCATGTCGCGCATCTTGGCTTTCACGCGCGATTTAGTCTTAGTCCAGGTAACGCCACCTAATTTGTCTAAACCCGGCTTATTGTCCCCTGCACCACGATACTTTTGAACCAGGTCCAGGCGTGTCAGGGGGACGTAGAGTTTGGAGTCGCCAGCATACTCCAAAACCATGAAATCGCCCTTTTGATCGCCTTCGCCAAGTTCCTTTAATCCGATGAAGCGGCCAACGCCGTGGGTGACGTGTACAACGTGATCACCGGGTTTGAGGTCTGCCAGATCCGCGGCGAAAGCTGCTGCTGCGGACTTGGTATTGACGGGATGGGCCACCAGATCGGAGGAGTCGAACAGATCCTCGGAACCGAAGAGCGTCAGCTTTTCCTCCGGAAAGCTTACGCCTCTACGAATGGCGCCTTTTGATAGAAGGACGTTGCCGGAACTGGGGCCGCTCCAACCTCGATTGGCAGCATAGGGGGCGGCTTCAGAACTATTGAGGCAGACGGTGAAGGGCAGGGAATACTCAGTAAAGACGTCTGCCAGCCGCTCAACTTCGCCGGTGGAGGATGCGAAGAAAACAGCTCGTTCCCCTTTTTCCACCAGCGACCTTGTCTCGGCAATTACTGCCGGGATGTTGCCATGAAAGGCCATGGCTGGACGCGAGGAAATATGTCCGCCACCTTCTTCGAGAGACAATTGGCGGAAATCGAGGATAGCGTTTCTGTTGATTTGTTTTTTGAATTCTTCCCAACGATAAAAAATGGATTCGGAGGGAACTGGATCAAATACAGCACCGTCGTCTTTGGGCGGGGAATCGAGCCTGATCCAGAGCCGTTCTGCGGCGGCTTTCACTTGTTCTGGTTCGTCGATCAGAACTACAGGTTTTTGAACTAGATCGAAGATGCAGAAATCGCGTGGTTCGTCCTGCGCTTGACGGAATTCCCAACCTGAAGCGGAATGCTCGGTACGCGGATATTCCACTAGTGGCAGCAGAGTGACTTGCGCAATTTTCAATACAGACCGCTGCGTATCCACATCGAACTTACGCATGGATTCGATGAGGTCTCCGAACATTTCCATACGGATTGGTTTGTCGGCCTCGGCAGGAAATATGTCGACGATGCCACCGCGGATGGAGAACTCACCGACCATTTCCACGGGTTCGCGGCGCTCATAGCCAATGGAAACCAAGTGTGCAGCTAAGTCTTCCTGCGAGATTTCCTCGGTGGTCTTTAGGGTCAGTGCCAGTTGCTTGTAGTATTCGCCCTTACGAGTCCGCAGCACGGCACTGGTAACTGGTGTGACAGTGATTGGCGCAGTGCCCATTGCAAGGCGCCACAGACCGACGGCACGTTGTTCGCTGATTTCTGAATGCGGGG
>JAYUSZ010000357.1:0-21888 GCA_043755435.1 Bryobacterales bacterium
CAAAAAACTACCCTTGATCACGTAATCATTCGGCCCAGGAACATCCAGAGTGAACTTATCTTTGAAAAAAGTGAATTCCTTGGTGATGGTGGCGAAGTGCTTGTCTGCAAGGTAGAGCTCGTACTTTGGAAAGATAGTAAGCATTCGCTGCTTGATTTGGGCTAGCTGGGTGCCATCGGCAGATTCAAAGGACAGATTATGACCAATAGCGAAGAACTTTCCCACAACTTGATAGGCCAAATTTCCGGCTTCGTCTTTGATTTTGAAACTATTCGTTATGGACAGAATTTTTTCATTCAACTGATAGCGCAAAGTTCACCTTCTTTCAAACAAGAAATACCCGCCACAAGACTACCGTAAGAGTATGCGTCACCATGGCCGCCCGGATACTCTGGTTTGCCGCGAATGCACGGCCGTAAAACCATCCCGCAGCAGTGGCCAGAATGACGAAACGCCAGTTTGGAAACTTGTGGGCGAACCCCAGATGGGTGAGCCCGAATAGCACTGAAGTTGCAGCCATGCCAAGAATTGGCGAGTGGAACCAGCGCTGCAACACTGGTTGCAGCAGGCCTCGTACCATTAGTTCTTCCCGCAGTGAGACCAGAATATGAATGCCAATCGCCACGCCAATTGCTTTCAAGGCGGTCTCCGCCGGTGCGCCGACTGGACGAACTTTCGCGAACCCGGTGAGGTAAGTAAGCACCGCAGCCACAGGCAGCAGATATACAAACTCGCGAATGCCAATCCGCAAATCGTCCTTGCTGGGCAGGAAACCATAAGCAACACCGGGCATGCCTCGGATGCAGAACACGGCGATGCCCACAACTCGGGCCAGCATCAAATCGCCCAGAATTTTCTCAGCCAACCTAGGTGCCACTTGAATGTAGATGAGTGGAAACCGGTCAGTAAGTAGTACGGCTGCAAATAGCAGAGTTAGTAAGACGTCAGCCCAGCCGGTGGTCGGCATCCAAACATAGTAAAAGCTGAAGATGCCGGCGATGACCACTAACCAGGTGATCGACAACCAATTCAGCGTGCCTGAGAATAGGGAATAAACCAAGTAAGGCAACAGCGCGCTGCAAAACAATCCAGTGGCGATAGTTCGTTTTGGAAACTGGCGGATCCGTTCCCGGACTTCAGCCGATCCATGGGCCAGAAACATGGCCAATTCCAGCAGAAGGGCCGGCAACAAAGCCGTTAGAAAAATGGAACCGGTCAATAGAACTTGCTGATAGCGCATGCTGGCTTGTTACAACCGCGCATTGGTGCGGCGGGGAGAGGTTTCTCCCCGCAGCCAAACATAAAGAGGTGCATGAGGCGAAGGTGCCGGCCAGGGCAGCGCTACTTTCAAGGACTGCTTGCCTGTTGCATCCGGTGTGGGCAATTGCGACACAGGCACACCGCCATTTTGCTCCCAACCGGTGCGTTCAATCCGTTCCAACTCGGTGCCCCATAGAGTGCCGACGAATAAGGAATCGGTGGTCTTCTCCTCAGTAAGTTCAAAACGGTCCACCACTGGAAGACTTACTAACCTGCCTAAGTCAATCGCCGTCGAACGTCCTGCATTGCCGTCAACCACGGTTGCTTGTAGTAGGCAACCTGCGTTCCCAAGAAGCTTTGGATCGGCAGTGACGAACCATTCGTTTGCCGAGAGAAGGCTGAAGCGCAGCCCAGGCACTTTTGTATCGCCAGGCTTAGCCAGCTTTTCTGGACTCGGCTCGCAACGCATTTCAAGGCTGGGGTCGTTCCCCGCTCCCTTCACTGGAAGCACTAAGCTGAACGGCCGCTGCATGGCGATTTCGCCTTCGCGCAATTCAAGCGCAAGTCCACCACCTGCTGCAGAAAACCGTGGGACACCAATACCTGGTTTCGGGCCCGGATCAAGTACCGCAAATGGAACCATGGCCATGATTCCACCTGGTTGCATCAGGTCAAACGCATAATTGCCAGCGGCTAGCGATTGCGTATCCACCGTGACTTTCAGTTTGCCGCGTTTCTGTTGAAAAGCCAGGTCAATGGGCGGTAACAGGGGATCAACACTATTGCGCAAACGGATTTTTTCGATGAAGCGGAAGTCAGCGCCTTCCATTTCCACCGGCACTGCGCCTTTGCCGGCTACCAGTGTGGCGGCGGTGGAACTGCTCACGCGCGCATTCTTCAGCGAGGGAAGATCGTGCAGCACCACCTCGCCGGGAATTTTCAAAGTCTGCCAATCGAACGAACCCGTAAGTCGATAGTTGCCAGCAGCCATCTTCCCAGGAGGCAGTTTCAGACGCAGATCCTTGCCATCAACTCCAGAAGCAACGGCAACGGGAAACTTGGCTCCTGCTGCTGAAGTAAGCCACCATTGCCGCACGCCTCGAATTTGATTTGGAGAAGCGGGGTCGCCTCCAAGCGGCACGGCAATTTCCTTCATCAATAAATGATGCGAAGGCTGCATGATGCTCAAAGTCGGGGCATTTTCGTTATCAACACGGTTCATCCACAGATAAGCAAGTTTGGTGCGTTGCTTCTGCAAATCTTTCTTGCCGCACAATGTGTAGCCTTTCAGCTTATCCATCTGCGCAAAGGCAGAACGGAATTCAGTATCGGGGAACGCCATGCTGCGCAGATTCAAAACCAGATTCGCACCACCTGCACCCAAGCCGAATGTTGAGCCGAAAAACATTGACCCAATGGAAGCTGCCAGCGATGTGGATTGCCGTATCCTGGCATCCGTGTTGGTGGACAGCGGATCATAGGAACCTAGGGTAGGATTCAATGTCATGAATAAAGCTGTTGTTTGTTGATCAAGGGGGGCAGATTTATTCCAGGCCGCGCCACCTTGCCGGCCGGCCAACCCTTGCAGCGTTGCGGCAAAGGCATCGGCACTGCCCGGACCATTTCGTACGTCGGACAGCAGCCTTTCTGTTAAGGTAGTTTTTTCGGCATAGCTGGCCAGTTGTGCCAACATTTCCGGTTCCCGGGCGACAAAGGATTTTACCTTTGCCTCATCAAATCCGCGAGCCCCATAAACCAGGCCAATCAACTCGACATCAACAGGGAGGGTCCAAACGGCATGCCGATTATCGGGCTTGCCTTCAAGAACGATTAGTTCAGTTTGTCCGGGGGGAACCACTAGCAAGGCAACTTCACCTTTTGACTTCTGGTCCAGACCTGGATGATAGTGCAGTTTCGACCCTTTAGGGATTTTGTGTACCTGGGTGATGGGAAGTTTTTCTCCACCCTCTGCCGACTCCACATCCAGTTGGAATTCGGTAACCTGACCGCCAGATGGACAAGGCACTCCGCCCCATGCAGAAAAGCCATGTAGCGCCAGCAAGCTCATAAGGACTGAAAGGCGTTTAGGCATCACCTTTACTTTATAACGTTCCTGCTCCTGCCTGATACACTGGGTCCAGTAACGTGATGGAGACCAGTGCTTACCTTTGAACAGTTTCTGGTGGAAGCAGCGAATCGCGGTGAGGCCGTTAACACTTTGTTTGAAGAACGCCTATTCGATCTGGTTGGGATTCTGCACAAGATCACAGATGTTTTGGTTGACGCAGAGATTGCCCACGAACTCATCGGTGGGCTCGCCGTTTTGATTCATGTGGAAGAAGCGAATCCAGAGCAAGCCACATTAACCAGAGACGTGGATTTGATGGTGCGCAGGGCGGATCTTGAGCGGATTAAAACCGCTGCTGCTGCTAACGGATTCCATTTTCGACATGCTGCTGGGGTGGATATGTTGCTGTATGGCGATACAAGCTCAACCAAGAACGCAGTCCATCTAATCTTCAGTGGGGAAAAAGTTCGGCCAAACTATTCGGATGCCACTCCGCTGATAAAGCCCGAAAGGAAGCAGATTCACGGGAAGGAAGTGATGGTGATTCCAGTTGTGGATTTAGTAAGGATGAAGCTGACCTCGTTCCGCGATAAGGATCGGGTTCATGTTCGGAGCATGGAAGCCGCTGGACTGATTACTCCCACCGTGGAAAGCTCACTCACCCCTGAATTGGCCGCGCGCCTGAAACAAGTCAGAGAAACGGAGTAGATTGAAGATTCTAGTATCAGCCGGAGAGGCTTCCGGGGACCTCTACTGTTCCCACTTGATCCATCATCTGCGCGCGCTTTCCGGACAGCCTCTCGATTTCTTCGGCTGTGCCGGACCTCGCATGCGCGCCGAAGGCGTCCGGCCTATTGTCGAATCAGAGTCACTCAGCGTTGTCGGCTTGTTTGAAGTGATCCGCCACATCCCCAGCATCTACGGCGAATTTCGCAAGCTGATCCGCGTCGCCAGAGAAGAAAAGCCGAAACTGGCGATCCTTACAGATAGTCCCGATTTCCACCTCCGCCTCGCCAAAAAATTGAAGCGCATGGGGATCCCGGTAGTCTATCTGGTAGCCCCCCAAGCTTGGGCATGGCGCAAATGGCGAGGGCATCAAATGGCTCGGGACCTGGCGCAACTCTATTGCATCTTCCCATTTGAGGAACCCTTCTTCCAAAGCTATGGCGTTCCTGTTAAATATATTGGACACCCCTTGGCTGGCCTAATCCAGCCGTGCTTCACTCCCGCAGAGTTCCGCACTCGCCATTGTTTAGATCCGCAAAAGCCTATTGTCACCTTGCTACCCGGCAGCAGATTGGGCGAAACTGCAAGGCACCTGGACGTGTTAGTAGAAGCCTCAGCACTGATTTCGAAAGAAAGAAGTGTGAACTTATTGTGGGCCACAGCGGCTGGTTTCATGAATAGGGCCGATTTGGCACACATGGGGGCAAGATTTCGGGAACGGATTTCTGCCGCATCCATCCAAGTAGTTGAAGGCGAAACGTGGGAGGCCATGGCCGCGTCCCGAATTGTACTGGCCGCAAGTGGCACAGTTACCATGGAAGCGGCGTTGCTGGGAATCCCCATGGTCAGCCTATATAAGGTGTCGCCAGTAAGTTGGAACTTGGGCCGATGGTTGGTGGATGTCCCCCACCTAACCATGGTGAATTTGATCGCAGGCCGACGGCTAGTCCCTGAATTGATGCAAAATGAGTGTACAGCATCAAATTTGGCCAACGAAGCATTGCGGATTTTCGATGATGGTACTGCAAGGAATGAAATGATAAAAGGATTAAGCGCGGTTTCCGCAAAGCTTGCAACAGGGAGCGATCCGCTGGAAGCGGCGGCTCGTCACATTAGGGAGCGGTTTTTATGAAATGGAATGGCTATTTTGCCTTCGTTTTGACAATTGCAAGTGGAGTAGAAGGCCTAGCGCAGGAAAAGGCTACTCGCCAACGCGTGGACGTTTTGAATTACACCATCACCGCCGAAATCATGCCGGCTACGCAATCCATCGCCGCATCTGCCAGGATCGAGTTTACTGCTATTGACCCCAGCATTTCCACACTCACCCTGGACCTTTCCAATGCTCTGAATGTTTCCCAAGTAACCGATGCCGCTGGCAAGCAGCTTCCCGCTTCTCAATCGAAGAACGAAAATGCCCTGCGTATTACTTTTGCTGAGCCGCTCGGAAAAGGAAGCACCTCCACCATTGTGGTGAAGTACGATGGCAAGCTGACCGGTAATGAAGAATCCTCCGTCCCCGGTATCAAGTTCGCCGCCATTCAACCAACTTATTCTTATTTAATGTATCCTGCGCGCTGGTTTCCTGTAAATGACTATGCGGCGGACCGGTTCACCATGAACTTAGCCGTTACTGTGCCCTCCAACTTGAAAGTGGTTGCCAGCGGCTTTTCAACCACGGACAAGAGCGGCGGAAAGACAACTTATAACTATAAGTACAGTAACTCCTCATTCCCGGGCAGCATCGCAGTGGTGGAAGATTCGGTGGAGCGCGTAAGTGCCGCCGGGGTCACCACAGAAGTGTATTTCCGTGGCGAGCACAAAGCTTTAGCCAAAACCTATGGCGAGGAAACCGCTAAGGCAGTGAATGATATGACGGAATTTTTTGGCTTGGCTCCTTCAAAATCGCTCACACTCGTTGAGACTGAAGACGGCACACCCAATGGTTATGCTGCACCCAACATCATCTTTCTGTCCTCGCGTTCAATCGGCAGCCAAGTGAACCAACGATTGTTAGTGAACCAAGTGGCTCGCCAATGGTACGGCATGCTTACTTCTCCCGTATCACGGAACCACTTGTGGATTGCCAATGGTGTTCCGCGCTATGCGGAGATGATGTCTATTGAACAGGCATCTGGTCCCGCCGCCCTGGAAGCGGAGGCGAAAGACATTTACATTGAAGCCTTAACAGTGGACAATCCTCCGCTGATTCAGTCAGCGCGTCTGGAAGATTATTCCCCTGAGTATTGGGCGGCGACGGCCGGTAAAGGTGGAGCAGTGCTCCATATGCTTCGCTACGTCATTGGCGATGAAAAATTCAAAAAGGGTATGAAGTTGATTCCCGAACGCTTTGCCTGGAAATCGCTTTCAACGGAAGACTTCAAGAAAGTAATGGAAGAAGTTTCCGGCGAGAATTTGGATTACTTCTTTCTGGAATGGATTGAATCCACCGGCGCGCCGGAATTCAAAATGGAATATACCGTCTACCGTACAGCCAAAGGCTTTCGCGTGATGGGTAAAGTGGCGCAGGATCTGGATACGTTCCGCATGCCAGTGGAATTGCAGATTGAAACAGAAGGCAATCCAGAATCGAAGAAAGTAGAGGTAGTGGGGACATCTTCCGAATTTGTTGTGGAAACTTTCGGTAGACCTCGCAAGGTGGAAATTGATCCCTCCAATAGAGTGCTGCGGTTCAATAACCAGATGCGAGTTGCCGTGGCGATTCGCAAAGGCGAACAGTTCGCTGAAATTGGCGAATATCCCGATGCGCTGAAAGAATATCAAAAAGCTTTAGAAGTAACCCGCAATAGCTCCCTGGCGCACTATCGTGTGGGTGAAGTGTTCTTCCTGCAGAACAATTTTCAGTCCGCCGCCAATGAATTCCGGGAATCGCTGAGTGGTGATTTGGAACCGAAGTGGACCGAAGTTTGGGGCCACATCAACCTGGGAAAAATTTTCGATATCACCGGACAGCGTGAACGTGCCGTGAATGAATACAACCTGGGAATCCGCACCAAGGACAACACCCAAGGTGCGCAGGAAGAAGCCGCGAAATATTTGAAAGAGCCATACAAAAGGCCCAAGCGCGAAGTGAATTAACTTTTTCGCGATGTTGAAGAGCCGCTGGATTTACTACATTTTCTTTGTGGCGTGTTTGCTGCCGCTGGTTTATCTGGCTTGGCAATGGAACCAGATCCGCATCAATCGCATTGAGTATGTAGCGCGCTACACCGGCGATTGGACAATTCGATTTCTGATTGCCAGCCTTGCCATCACACCGCTCCGCCGTATTCCAGGACTCAATGGGCTGATCGCATTCCGCCGCTCTCTGGGGCTGTTCGCCTTCTTCTACGGATCCCTCCATGGTCTGCATTATTACCAGATTGATGTGCAATGGAATTGGGACATTATTCAGGAAGATCTCACCATCCGCCGCTTCTTCATAGCCGGCATGGCTGCGCTGCTGCTGATGCTGCCGCTAGCATTAACGTCAACCAACTGGGCAGTGCGGAAGATGGGGGGCAAACGCTGGCAGCAATTGCATAGGCTTGCGTATCTGTCGGCGATTGCCGGAGTGGCACATTACTTGTGGCAAGGCAAGGCCGCAACTATGTACCCATTGATCTACGCGGCAATACTCGTCGCCTTACTGATAGTACGGATACTCCAATTCCTTCAAAAAAAGCGCCAACGCATATAGCCTCGCAAATCTTAAAAAAACCAGCAACTTGCAGAGCCCTTCCAAAGTATGGAATAATCTTCACTAGTTCAAAACAAGAAATAGGGAGATCTACACGCATATGTGTAGACCACCCCAAACTAGTACTTTCGGAGGATTTAGTGACATTTGCATTCAATAAGGCAACTCTGCCCGCTCTCACCCTTTTTTTATCGTGCGCAGTACAAGGCGCGGTAGTTTATAACAACGGCGCTCCGAATCAAGTTTCGGGCACCAACATGACCGAATTCCAGGTAGCCGACAACTTTTCGCTTGCTGCGGCATCCGACATTACCAACATTCGTTTTTGGAGTATTCAGCAATCACCTTCTGACTACACTGGCAGCGTCTACTGGGCAATCTACAGCAACGTGGCAACAGCCCCTGGCGTCCTTTTGCAGGGCGGCGTTACTGCCGTGGTGCCTGCCGTTGCTACCGGAAATTCAACAGGCTTTGGCTACCTTGAGTACTCTTTCGATATTCCTGTTTCCTTCACATTGGCCGCTGGTAACTATTGGCTTGGCCTGCATAACGGCCCGCTAGCCACCACTACTCCGCGCGAAATGTTGTGGGCAACTACTACCGTTCCAGTTGGATCCGAGGGACTGTATCTTGACGGAACATGGTTGGGCACTGGGAATGAGCATGCTTTCCGTTTGGACGGCACGACATCTGGCGTGCCTGAACCTGGTAGTTTCGCGCTGATCGCCAGCGGCCTAGTCGCCGTTGCGTGCCTGCGCCGCAAATCATAATAAGTATTCCTAAGACAACAAACAAGGACTAATATGAGAAGACTTTTATCTATTATTTTAGTTGGCTCGGCTGCGGCATTTGCCCAGGTTTCGGGTCCAATCGTAACTACACCAGAAGCAACCGGAATTTCGCTCTCTCTTGAGCAGATTGCACTTGCTGGCCAGACCGACGCCTTTCCAGTCCAGGAATTCCGGTTACGCCACAGCCATATGCGCACCAAGACTATCATTCCTCAGAGTGGCTTCGTTCCAGCTCCAAACGTAAGTGTGCCCGCAAATGCTCCCTACACCCAAACGGCGACCTATCAACCGCTAGGAGCACCAATCGGGGCTAACTTTGAAGCTCTGGGTGTTGGAACTCCCGGCTATGTCATTTCTGGCGCACCGCCTGATACTACCTTAGGTGTCAGCGATACGCAAATTGTACAGTGGGTAAATTCGCATCTCGCGGTTTACAACAAAACCGGTACGGCTTTGCTGCCCGCACCTGGTTTTATCCCAGGCAACCAAGTTTGGTCTGCATTACCGGTCGGAAGCCTCTGCAGGGATTTTAACCGCGGCGATCCATTGGTTCAATACGATAGAATCGCCGACCGCTGGATCCTTTCCCAATTCGCGTTCAACGCAGCCGGGACTTCAAATGCTCAATGTATTGCAGTCTCCACCACCAGCAATGCGCTGGGGACTTACAATCTGTATCAATACGGCTTCGGCTCCGAGCTTCCTGATTACGGCAAGCTTGGCGTTTGGCCGGATGCCTACTACATCACCTATAACATGTTCCCCGCAGCGGGAGGATTTAGCGGTGGCCGTGCCTGCGCTTATGACCGCGCAGCAATGATTGCAGGGGCCGGCGCACCTGTCTCCGTTTGTTTTAATAGCCTAAACTTTTTCAGTTTTCTACCTTCTGATCTTGATGGCGATACGCTTCCTCCAGTTGGAACGCCGAACTTTCACATATCCTGGGATTGGTACAACACGGCCCCTCCCTATACCATGAACATGACCAAGTTCGTACCCAACTTTGTCACACCTGGTCTGTCCACTTTTAACGATGGATTCGGCGGTGGAGTGTTTTCGACAGTCGCATTCCCCTTGGGAACCAATACTTTCGCCCCTTGCAACGATGCTTCATCTAGTTTTCAATGTGTCCCTCAATTAGGCACCGGACAAACATTGGATACCCTCGGCGACCGGCATATGTATCGTCTGGTTTACCGGAACTTTGGTTCCTTCGACGCGCTATTGTTCACGCAGGCCGTGGATAACGTCGCCGGTAGCACTGCACAGCTCCGCTGGTGGGAAATTCGTAGCCCCAACGCTAACCCGCCCGTCGTCTATCAGAACAGTACGTTTGCACCTGACACCACTTTGCGCTGGATGAGTTCCGCCGCTTTCGACAAACTGGGAAACATCGGCATTGGGTATTCCGCATCTTCATCCACCATCAACCCCGGCATCCGTATCGCTGGACGACGCCGCACTGACCCGAAGAACCTCTTGCGTACTGAAGTTGTTGTTCAGAATGGCACAGGTAGCCAGACCACAAGTCTGGAACGTTGGGGTGACTATTCCACAATGCAGATCGACCCGGCAAACGATTGCACATTCTGGTACACAACCCAATACATTGGGACCAATGGAACTTTCAATTGGCGCACGAGAATTGCATCGTTTAAGTTTCCGAACTGCAATTAGGCCGCAAGTTGTAATCCAGTAGAGCATGGCCGGCGACCTAAAGGTTTCCGGCCATTCATTTTGTTATTTTTTTGGAGGATACATGATGTTTCGAATCGTCGTTGTTGCCTGCTTGCTAGGATCCTTTGCTCTACAGGGTGAAGTGAATGAATCAACCGCTGTAATTGAAGCCGGTGGATTATCACTTACCAAGGCTGAGTTTGAACAACTTTTGAAGGGCGATGTACGGTATAAACTTGCACTCACCGAGCCTGCAACCAAACGGGCGTTTGGTACCGAGTTCGGAAAAGCCTTCGCCTCAGAAGCGGAAGCACGCCGCCGGAAAATTGACCAGTCGCCTGCTATTCAATTGAAAATCAAGAACTATACGCAGCAGTTGCTGGCGCATGAACTGTTAGTTAATTTGCGCGAAGGTTTTCTGAAAGACCAAGCCGCGCTCACCAGCCATTATGAAAAGCGAAAGCAGTTCTTTTCCCAGCCGCACGTCCGGCAAATTATGGTGCGATCCAGCCGCGCTGGGAAGGAACGACCAATGGAAGAAGCCCGTGCCCTGGCCAATACATGGCGGACGAAGCTAGCCGCTGGCGCAGACTTTGCAACCCTTGCCAAGGCAGAGTCAGAAGATCCCGGTTCCCGTGAAAAAGGCGGCGACCTGGGCTTCATTGCTCGTGGCACAACCGCCGCTAAGTTTGAAGACGTTGCCTACTCACTGCCGGTGGGCAAGTTGAGCGAAGTGGTTCAGACCGAATATGGATTTCATCTCCTGCTGGTTGAAGATCGCCGCCCCATGCCTTTGGAATCTGCAAAAGCCGCCATTGCTAACGAACTGGCACACCAGGAAATGGATACTCTGCTTCAGAATTCCTACAAGCTCAACGAAGCCTATTTCGGCAAATAGTAGCCCTGGATCCGATACCGAGCCGTGACCGCCAGGGAGAGGTGTTTGAGGTGTTTCATCAACTTCGCCAGCTATGGCGCGATTGCACGGCGACGAGTTGGGATCGGATTATCCGCGATCCTGCATTTTTAATGTCGCACGCCCCTTAGTTCACCTCCATCTGGCGCACTGCCATCCTCACGCGTTACACTTTAATTCGATGTCGAACACAGCCATGATCCGTGAAGCTCTTGCCGCAGGCGAGGGCATTGTGCGCCTTGCCCCATGTTGGGTGCCGCGCTCTTTCCTGATGCCTGGGGGCCGCTTGAAATTGGATACCCGGGACCTTTACGCCTATGGCGCGCATCGAGGCGGAATTGACGAGCGCTGGTTTTCGTCCACAACAAATGCGGCGAATGGACCCGGCACTCCCGCTGATGAAGGACTCAGCTACATTGATTTCAATGGCAAGCGCGCGTTGCTCAAAGAGGCTGTAGAAACCGCCGGCGACAAATTCCTTGGTGCCGATGTGATGGCTCGCGAAGGCGGCTGGAACGTGCTCTGCAAGTTCTTCGACAATGCCGGCCCCATTCCGCACCACATGCATCAGAACGAAAAGTTCGCCAAGCGCGTGGGACAAAAAGGGAAGCCGGAAGCTTACTACTTCCCCCCTCAATACAATTTCAAAGGCAACAATTTCCCATACACGTTCATGGGTCTGGAACCTGGCACCACGCGCGAAGATGTCCGCAAATGTCTGGAGCGCTGGAATGAAGGGGACAACGGCATTCTGTATCTCTCGAAAGCATACAAACTGAAGCCAGGGACCGGCTGGCAAATCGACGCCGGGATTCTTCATGCTCCAGGTTCGCTTGTGACTTACGAACCGCAAGTGAATTCCGATGTGTTCGGCATGTTCCAATCCATGGTGGAAGGCCGCGCTGTACCGTGGGACCTTCTGGTTAAAGACGTTCCGCCGGAGCATCATCAGGATCTGGATTACATTCTGGACATGCTGGATTGGGAAGCCAACGTGGATCCTGAATTCGCCAAGCATCGCTTGTTTGAACCATTGCGAGCTCGTGGCGATAGGCGCTTTCATGAAAACTGGGTGGTGTATTCAACGCCTCACTATACGGCGAAGGAACTCACCATTTATCCCAAGCAGACCGTGAAGATCAAGGACGCTGCAGCCTACGGTTTGATTCTGACATCAGGCTGGGGACAGTTTGGCGTGCATGAAGTGGAAACGCCTTCGCTCATCCGTTTTGGCCAAATGACTCGTGACGAACTGTTTGTTTCAGCCGCTGCTGCTAAGCGTGGAGTTGCTATTACGAACAAGAGTGAGACGGAAAATCTGGTGATCCTGAAGCATTTCGGTCCAGGCAATCCAGATGCGAAGGGGTTGAAAAAATGAAAATCGGCGTTAATGCATTCCTTTGGACCGCGGGCTTTCAAAAGGAGCACTGCGCATTGTTCCCTAAAATCAAGGAAGGGGGCCTGGATGGAATCGAGTTGGTCGGATTCGATTTCGCCAACTTCCCGGCTGCCCACGTCCGTAAGGAATTGGAGGCAACAGGCATTGGCGCAACCTTTTGCACTGCACTAACCGGGCAGATGCACATGGGTTCTGAGGATGCCGCAGTGCGCGCTTCAACACGCCAATTTCTAGCCGATGGAATTCGAGTGTGTGCAGAAAGCGGCGCCGACGTCTTAGCCGGACCGTTCTTTTCAGCCGTAGGATATTTACCCGGCCGCCGCCGCACTGCCGATGAATGGAAATGGGCAGTGGAAAATTTGCGATCTTTGGGCGAGGTGTGTGACCAGTACAAGATGGATTTGGCCATTGAACCGCTGAACAGATTTGAATGCTTCACTCTGAACACGGCCGATGATGCAGTGAAGTTGTGCGATGAAATCAATCATCCGCGCATCGGTCTGTTATTCGATACGTTTCACGCCAACATTGAGGAAAAGAACCTGCCTGCAGCTTTCACCAAAGTGGCCCGGCACCTGAAACACGTGCACACCTGTGAGAACGATCGCGGGACTCCAGGAACTGGTCACGTGGATTGGGACGGCGTGCTGAAGGCCATAGTTGCCAGTGGCTATGACAAGTGGATGACCATTGAGAGCTTCGGCCCAGCAGTGAAGGAAATCGCCACTGCAGCCTGCGTCTGGCGCGATTTTGCCCCATCGGCGGAAGACATTGCATTCAATGGCGGTAGCTTTTTAAGGCGCAAGTTGAAAGAAATTTCGTAGCGCAGGGTGGTCAAGGTCATAAATACTGACCAGTCATATTACATGTCCACATGCTAAACTTATGGCATGGCCATTCAAATCAGTGCTTCCAAGTTCAAAGAACAGTGCCTATCCCTTCTCGATCATTTGGATTCTGAAGGGCTCGTGATTACCAAGCATGGCAAACCCGTGGCCCGGGTTGTTCCAGCAAGAGCAGATTGCAAGGAACTGATTGGTAGTCTGAAAGGCAAGATCCAGATCAATGGGGATATTCTTTCCACGGGGGTGTCGTGGGATGCTGAATCTTGATACCCATATCCTGATTCATGCGCTCAACGGAAGTCTTACTCCAAGTGAGAAAAAGTTGATTGCGGAAGATTCTTGGAGTATCTCGGCCATTGTCCTTTGGGAGATCGCGAAGCTAAATCAGTTGAAGCGAATTCAACTCGACATTGAATCGGTGGAATTCCTCAGGGCATTGGGGCAAATTCGCATTTGGCCGCTGGATTTGGATGTTTGCCGCCAAGCTACCCAAATGGATTTTCAGGGAGATCCGGCCGATGAGATGATCGCAGCTACCAGCGTCATTCATCGGATTCCACTGGTTACTCGGGATCGGGTAATCCGTAAGTCGAAGCTTGTTCAACTAGCATAGTTTACTGGCTTCCCAACTGCTTTACCCTCCAAGCCTAACGCACCCCTCTCCAAGAACGCGCAATAATAGTTACAAAGATCACACGATGGCAAGTTACAAATCCGACCAACCGCTCAGCGAAAATAATCATCTCCTCCGCTGGGTGGAAAAAATGGCTAAGCTTACAAAGCCTGCCGCAATCCACTGGGTAGATGGTTCCCAAGAAGAAAACGATTCGCTCTGCGAACTGCTGGTTGAAAATGGCACCTTCATCAAACTCAACCAGGACCTTTGGCCGGGCTGCTACTACTCCCGTTCCGATGCCAATGACGTTGCTCGTGTCGAGGACCGCACCTTTATCTGCTCTCTTTCCAAAGACAGCGCCGGCCCCACCAACAACTGGGTGGCCCCGTTCAGCATGCGGCGCAAGCTGAAGGAACTCTTCGATGGCTGCATGCAGGGCCGCACAATGTACGTGCTTCCCTACAGCATGGGACCCATCGATTCCCCCATGGCGCAGATTGGCGTGCAACTCACCGACTCTCCTTACGTCGTGGTGAACATGCGCATCATGGCGCGCGTCAGCAAAGCTGTCTACACCGAGATCGACAAGGCCGAAAAGCGCGTGGTTCCCTGCATGCACTCTGTTGGCATGCCGTTGCCCCCTGGCACCAAAGACGTCATGTGGCCCTGCAACAAAGAAAAGTACATTGTCCATTTTCCGGAAACTCGAGAAATCTGGTCCTATGGCTCAGGTTACGGCGGCAACGCGCTGTTGGGTAAGAAGTGCTTCGCATTGCGAATAGCCTCGAACATTGCCCGTGACGAAGGTTGGATGGCCGAGCACATGTTGATCCTCGGCGTGGAAGATCCTAAGGGCGAAAAAACTTACGTCGCCGCCGCCTTCCCCAGCGCTTGCGGCAAAACAAATTTCGCCATGTTGGTTCCCCCCGAAGGATTTGAAGGCTGGAAAGTCTGGACCGTGGGTGATGACATTGCCTGGATCAAGCCCGATAAAGACGGTCGTCTGCGCGCCATCAATCCGGAAGCAGGATTCTTCGGCGTTGCCCCTGGCACCTCCGTTCAAACCAATCCCAATGCCATGGCCACGCTTGCTTCCAATACTATTTTCACCAACGTTGCACTAACTCCTGAAGGCGGCGTGTGGTGGGAAGGCATGACGGAACATCCGCCAGCCGAATGTCTTGATTGGCAGGGGAAGCAATGGACCCCCGCCATCGCCCGTGAAACCGGTGCCAAGGCTGCCCACCCCAACGCACGCTTCACGGCTCCTGCAAAGCAGTGCCCTACAATTGATCCAGCCTGGGAAGCGCCGGAAGGCGTGCCACTCAGCGCCATCATTTTCGGTGGACGCCGTGCAGCCACCATGCCTCTTGTTTACCAAGCATTCAATTGGAGCTCCGGTGTTTACATGGGTGCAACCGTCGGTTCTGAAATGACCGCCGCTGCAGCCGGAACCATTGGCAAAGTTCGGCGCGATCCCATGGCTATGCTGCCTTTCTGTGGCTATCATATGGGCGATTATTTCCGGCATTGGCTGAAGATGCAGCGCTCTTTAAGCGAAACTCCCCGCGTATTCCACGTGAATTGGTTCCGCAAAGGCGCTGACGGAAATTTTCTGTGGCCCGGCTTCCGCGAAAATATGCGCGTGTTGAAATGGATTGTCGACCGTGCTCACGGCCGTACCTCCGGTCAGGAAACACCTATTGGCTGGACTCCGCGCTACGAGGACATTCAATGGACTGGGCTCGATTTCCCTCGCGAGCAGTTTGAAGAGCTACAGCAGTTTGACCGCGCCGCGTGGCGCGCCGAAGTGATTCAGCACGAAGAACTGTTCATTGAACTGCACGACCATTTGCCGCCTGAAATGATCTATGAACGCGAACTGCTGATCTGCCGGTTATGACGAAAGAATTGATGCTGCGGGTAGTTTTGCAAAAGCCACCCGCAGGTGTGGATTTCGGGATTCAAAAAGGTCGCGGCACTACTTACGAGACCATCCAAAAGCAACGCTCAACCGGTGGCGATTTGGCTTTTGAATACACGGTAGGACTAAAAGAAAGCAAGGATACTACTATGCCCGATTTTACCGGTCCGCTCGTGCATGGTCCCGTTGGTGAGCGATTTCTCTACATCAACATCGGTACCTCCGCTGGTCAAGTAAACACTTGTTGGAATCGGCGTTTGAAAATTCCACTGCGGGACATAACTTGGAAAATGGCCGCTAATCCGCTGCAAGTCCGCGTCCCAGGCACTGCCAAAGATGGAGGACCCAACTGCGCAACCGTAAAACCATTCGATGGCTGGAAATAGTGAAGCGTCTTCGTTCCATACTGGTGTTGATGAGTTTGCCCCTCCTCGAAGGCCAAAGCCTGGATCCCACAACTGCTGAAAAGTTTGCCAAGCTAGCGTTGCAATGCGTGCATCGCGAGTATCCCAACAAAATCTCCCATGTCATGAACTCCGATCAGGACGCCCGTCCTCCGCGGGAATTGACCCCGGCATTCTACGGATGTTTTGACTGGCATTCCTCGGTCCACGGACATTGGCTTTTGGCCCGTATCGCTCGCATGTTTCCTGATCAACAGTTCGCCAAGCAGGCAATGGCAGCGCTAGCAAAAAGTCTTACTCAGGAAAATCTGAAGCGCGAAGCCGCCTATGTCAGCGCCTCTGATCGAGCTTCGTTTGAACGGCCCTACGGGTTGGCTTGGCTGCTGCAACTTACCGCTGAGCTTCGCACCTGGGATCATCCGCAAGCCCGCCAGTGGGCCGCAAATCTTGCGCCACTTGAAACGGCTGTGGTGAAGCGCATTGAAACCTGGATCGCCAAATTGCCTTATCCCGTACGATCCGGCGAGCATTCCAACACTGCCTTCGCTCTTGGATTGATGCTCGATTACGCTCGCGATGCAAAGAACGAATCGTTTCGTAAGTTGCTTGAAAAACGCTCCCGTGATTTCTATCTTGCCGACCGTGCTTGTCCTTTCAATTACGAACCATCGGGAGAAGATTTTCTGTCGCCATGCCTGGCAGAGGCTGACGTCATGCGCCGCGTTCTCGCGCCAACAGAATTCGCCACTTGGGCCAAAGCATTCTTCCCTGCTAATTTTTCAATTGCTCCCGCCGTTTCCCCTGACCCAACAGATGGCAAACTGGCTCATCTCCACGGGTTGAACCTCAGCCGGGCTTGGATGATGAAGAGCATAGCTGCAGCCTTGCCCGGCACTTCCAAGTTGCGCAGCGGGCTCATCGCCGCAAGTAGATCTCATGCTGTGGATGGACTGAAAGCAATTACCGGCCAACATTACGAAGGTGGCCATTGGCTAGGAAGTTTCGCGGTCTATTTGCTCCGCTAAACGCTTACTTAATTTGGTAGGTGCTGGGCAGGCTCTGGGGGGACCGGTTCACTGATCTTCACCAAGGTGAAGCGCCGCAAGTAACAAATCAGTTATTTACGGCGACAGTTTCTACACTAACAACCTTGCCATCGGCAAGGTAGATGATGCCAACGTCGCGTCCGGCATTTTTATACTTCACTCGCTGCATCAAAGTGCCATCATTGCCCGGCATCATGATTCGCGAAGCAGGGACCCCCAGCGCCAATAAATCCTCGGTGCTTGCTCCCGGCTTCACAGCCGCCAGCATTTCCACCGTAACCGGATCTGCAGCTTGTCCCACAGGTTTCCAGTGGCTTAAGGAATAGGCAGTTTCTCTACGTTGTGGAACAAAATTTTCAGCAACCTGATTGGGCGCCGCAGTTGTCGCCTGTCGGCGAGTTCGCTTGGCAGCCCTCTCTGTGGTTCTGTCCCCCACCGGTTGTGCGTCCGAAGGCATAGGCAGCTTGGGTGCTGTGTAATTCTTTTCCAAGACCATAGCGGGTTTCACCGCCATCTCTCCTCCCAGTTTTCCAGTCTTGGCAGCTTGGCCAGTCTGCGTAACAACTCTACCCATAATGGAGTCAATTCCATCGCTTACTTTCTTTCCAGCTATCGTACCGGCAACACTGCCGCCCGCCATCGCTGCGGAGTGTCCTATCAGGGATTGACCAAATACAGGGACGGCAATTACCGCCCCAACAGATAGAATACGGGGGAGTTGTTTTAGTAAATTCGTCATGAAAAGGGCTCCAAGGCTCCAGCCCTTACATTGGCGGAGGAATGATATAGGAAAGGTAGAGGAAGCTCTTCATCTTCTCTACAAACGTATCGGCTTCTGAAAGAGTGGCCCACCGCAGAGCGGAAAGTTCGCCTTTTTCGTTAAAGAACCCAACGCCACCGGCACGTATTTTGTCGTTGTTCCAAACGTCCACCACACGTCCGTCAATCGAGGTCACAAACTGCTGGCCCTTCACCTTCACATCTACCCGGAAGAACTCCGAAGCCTTAAGTGATAGCGGCAAGGGGAAGGTTTGCTTTGGCCCTGATCGGCCATTCAGAACCGTGTAGCGTACTATTTCCGGTTTGTTCCCTTTACCTGCCAGATTAATCTTGGTCGCGTAATAGTTATCCAGGTTCGGAGCCCGGAAGGCCCAGCTCATACCGCGCCGGTCAATCTTGCCTTCAAACTGGAACTTATAGTTGCTTAAGTCAACACTGCGGCTCCACAATCGTAAGTCGCCGGGGCGAATTAGACCAGCATCAAAGCTCCAACCAGAAGCACCGCGCGAAGCACCCTCCCAATTCTTCCAGCCTGTGCTGAAAGTTTCCGTCATCGCGATTCTTGGCGCGCTTGCCGGGAGGCTGCTCCACATCCTATCTACTAATCCCGGTTTGTTTCCACCCAGCTTCGGACCCATGGTTGGCGAAAACGATCCGCCTCCATGCCCTCCGCCTACCACCGCAAGCATCGCAATACCAACCAAACAGGCCATTGCAACTGCCGCACCGGGGACGGTGGAGTGTTTGACGATTTCCGGTTGCTCGTTACGTTTCTTCAGCTTTTCGACGTAACGTTCGTTCCAGCATTCTTCCATTGAATACAATTCGTAGCCGGCATCTCGCAAGGCCCTGGAGGACCGGGCAAGCATTTGCTTTCGGTGTTCGCTTGTACAGAACTCTTTGTCCTGAAGGCTGCGAACGAACCCAATCGGATGCTGGCAGAATTGGCAGTTCAACGTAATCTAATCCCACGATCATTCTGCATCACTTCTTTCCTAAAAAGAACACTTTAAGGTTGTTTCTATATATAAATAGGGTGAGGTGTCAAAAACTTCATACAAACCAATCACTTATGACCTATACCGGACCCTAGGAAACTCACTAGCCTCAAGGTAGAATATAGGTGAGCTACCCCGTTCATGGAAAGCCCTATCCCCTAAGGTATGCAAACTGTCTACGCAAACTGGATGACCAAATGGGAGCAGCGTCTTTGTTTCGCTGCAACTAACCGCGTTGTTCGCCCTTTTGACTGGGGCCTCGATTTCGCCCGCAATTGGCCCGTCGCCTTCACCCAACAATCCGAAACCTCCTCTGAACTTCAATATTTAATTGAACTTAACCGCGCCGCAATCGCATCAAGCGACGAATTCTTTGGCTACGATACCACCCCCGACTTCCACCTAAGCGACGGCATTCTGCGATTTCGTTCCCGCGTGCACACCCCCTACGCTGCCAATAACATCGTCCACGCCCAATATTTCCCTGCAAAAGGCAAATCCAAGCGGGCGGTAATCGTCCTTCCCCACTGGAACGCCAGCAAGACCCAGCACTCCGCTTTGGCAAAAGGGTTGGCCCATCTTGGCCTCTCCGCTTTAAGAATGAGCCTGCCCTATCACGATTTCCGCCTGCCAGCCGAAACCAAACGCGCCGATTACGCAGTTTCCAGCAACATCGCTAGGACCATCGATTCCACCCGGCAAGCCATTATCGATGTCCGCTGCTCAATCGACTGGCTGGAATCCCGTGGCTATGAACGAATCGGCATCGTCGGCACCAGCCTCGGATCCTGCTACGCCTACCTTGCCGCTGCACACGACCCGCGCCTCAAAGTGAACGTCTTCAACCACTGCTCTAACTATTTTGCCGACGTGGTTTGGACCGGCCTTTCCACGCTACATATAAAGGAGGCGCTGGAAGGTAATATCTCCGTCGAAAAACTCCGACAGGTCTGGGAATGCATCAGTCCCGGTAACTATATAGATAAGTACGCTTCCTCACCTCGAAAAGCGCTGTTCATCTATACCAAGTACGACACTACGTTTCTACCGGAATTTTCCCGATCCATCATCGACCAAATCGCCAAGACCGGCGTTGACCATCGCGTGATTGAATTGCCTTGTGGTCACTATACTATGGGAGAGACGCCATTCAAGTTCATTGATGGCTATCATATTGTTTCTCACCTAAAGAGGAACCTTTGACCGCTGAAGCAGTTCTCGCCCTGCTCGACAACTTTCAACCCGGCACCGATGGAGAAGCGCAAAAGAGTCGCGAACTGATTCAAATGCTTCTGCGCAATACTCCAGCCCCCTTCTCACGAGACCAATTTGAACCGGGGCACATTACCGCAACCGCCTGCGTACTGCATCCAGACCGGCAGTCAGTACTATTGATTCATCACAAGCGGCTGGACCGATGGTTACTGCCCGGTGGGCATGTTGAGATGGAAGATTCCTCACCCCAACAAACAGCATCGCGCGAAGCAGTGGAAGAAACCGGAGTGCTGCTCAATACACAAGCGCCCGTTTTGGTCGGCGTCGACGTTCATGGCATTCCTGGAAAAAAGAAAGAGCCCTATCACCTGCATCATGACTTGATCTTCCGCTTCCAGGCAATTTCCGAACAGGTCCAAGTGACCGAAGAGACCCAAGGAGTGGCTTGGTGCCCATTTCCCGCTTTCGACACCTACAAACTAGCCGGCAGCATTCAAAGAGCCAGCCGCAAAGATCCGGGGGAAGATCCGGAGAGGGAAGATCCGGGACGGCGCGAAGATCGGGGCGCGAAGATCCGGGACGGTGGTAACAACTTGCGATGAACTAAACGGCTGGCGTGGTAATTGTCTTCGCCATTACAAACGCGTGAACTCCTGAGAAACTGGATTCGGTTGTTTTCCCAAATGACCAATACAATTTACCCAGGAGTCACTGATGACAATTTTACGCCAACGCATGATCGAAGACATGCAACTGCGTGGCCTTGCGGCGCAAACCCAAAGAGGCTACATCGCACACGTTGCTGCCTTTGCACGCTACTTCGATAGATGGCCTTCAATGCTGGATTCCGAAGCGATCCGGCAATACATTCTTTATCTTATTAACGACAAGAAGATGTCGCCAGAAGGCATTAATCAACAAGTTTCAGCCCTGAAATTCCTCTATATCACAACGCTTGAAATGCCCTGGAGCAATGACGATTCCCGCGCGTAAGACGACACCACAAACTCCCCGTTGTCGTCAGCCAGGAGGAATTATCCGTATTTTTCGATCCCATCCCCGGCCTCAAGTATCGTGCTGCATTCATGGTCTGCTATGGGGCCGGCCTGCGCATTTGTGAAGCCGTTGCCGTCAAGGTAAAAGACATCGACGCTTCCCGTATGCTCCTGCGCGTGGAAAATGGAAACGGCGGCAAAGACCGTTACACTACTGTCCCCGCGACTACTCAGCGTTTTGCGGCTCTATTGGAGCACCACGCATATTCAAACACTCACCAGCAAAGAACGGGAAACAGTCGGCGAGCAGTACCTGTTCCCCTCCTGGATCGCAGGAAAGCACCTGACGGCTGGGGCTCTCAATACCGCTTGCCGAGAGGTTTGGTTGCGCTCTGGATTTCGAAAGAAAGTCACCGCCCACACCCTCCGCCACTATTCCGGGGGCCGGATTATGCCGGATGACATGGGCGCGGATTCACGAAGTACCCATAAATTAAGGGTTGCAGTGTATTCGCTCCTGCCGCCACC
>JAYUSZ010000358.1:0-8117 GCA_043755435.1 Bryobacterales bacterium
TGCTGCATGGGTCTCTGTGTCTGATGGAAGTTTGGCTGGTTGTGCGATGGGAGGATGCGCACCATATAGGATGCTATGCGGATTGTGAACGCGAGTTTCGCGAGAAAGTGGAAAGTGCCACGCGATCGACCCAGTTAGCTTCGTTCCAACAGGCTCGGTTTCGGCGGTTTTAACAGTTCCGTTCTCAGTGGGTTGGATTGCGGGTTCGTTGTCCTCAGGTAGCTTTGTTTCAACAGGTTCATTTTGCGATTCCAGATCTTGCTGACTGGGTGGTTCAGGGATAACAGGTGGAAATAGTTGACGCATGGTGAGAAGCTGCTGCGTTAGCTTTTCATACTGAGACAGTAAACGGCGGCCTTGACGTGCGATTTGGTTTAGAGCGTCGCCATGCTCTTGGAGTTCAACCACCGCGAGGGCATAGAGTCCGCTTGGACTTATGGCTTCGAACTGTGCAGAAACCACGGGGAGCATGCGCTGCATTTGGATATTCACCAAATTGGATTCGGCTGGGGCTTGCCGGCGGAATCGCCAAAGGGTGGTGACCATTTCGAAGACGAATGTTTCTTCAATTGGGTTGGTGGGTTTCCAGGAATCCACATGTGCATCCATGAGGAGTTGGAAATGGGAAAGTTCTTCGCCTTGGAGAATGAATTCCTGGACGTAGGCAGCGTGAGTGACGGAGTTGAAGGCAGAGCGGCGCTTGCCTTCGGGGGTCTTGGGGCCGGTTGATTTCAGCGCGTTGAGGCGCGAGGTTAGTTTGCGTTTGTCGTCTAATCTCATGTCGGGTACAGGATAGCAGACGAGTTGGAGGGCGCTATGGTTAAGTACTTTAGAATCCTAGTGGAATGCCTTGTGACGGGAGATTTTTTCAGGGTCTGGAATATCTGATTTATGGCCGCTGATTCGCGCCGATGCACGCGGATAAGGATTTGTGACTGGAGATGTTCGTTCATCTGCGTGGAAAGGCTTGGCGGATACAGAAGCGCGCGGCGTTTTGAGAGTTGTACCGCCCCGTCTTGAAATAGAATTGCATTATTGGGATTATTCCTAGTTTTCTTGTTTTAAGCTTCGCCTAGGTCGATATTGTGGTATGTAATACTCAATGCCCCCTGAAACAAAGGTAATCGAACTGCTGGAAACTCTCCGGCATGCTGTCGCTGGAGATACCGCTGCAATTCGTCGAGTAAGGCGTCTTGAACCCGTCGGAGGCCCTTCCGATAAAGTGTACCCGCCGACTTATTCCGATGGTCCCTACGCTGAAGAGGAACGAGTGGTGGATGGCCGGATTGTGAAGACTGTCCTGCTGGATTCTGTCCAATCGCAGGCTAACCGATTGGAACTTGCTCTTCTTCGGGCATATAGAGAAGGGTCTGCGAAATTCCCCTTGCTCACCGTCGATTTCAGTTCGGCAACCGACCCTGCCGTGAAGGAGATTGGCGAGTTGACGGCGCTTGAGACCCCCCATAGGATCGCTGACGCTATCATCCGGGATTCGGAATGGGATGGACAGGATTTTCGAAAATCGGACCTTGGTAAGAAATTTGAAAGCGCGCGCAGTCAAAATGCTACTCCGCTATTCGAGCTGTGTCCGACGGCGCTGCTTTTTGGCATGTGGGATTCTACAGGAATAACGCGCGGTGCCCTCGGCGCGAAATTCGCTCGTGCAGTTGTTTCAGAGATCAATGGCTTCGGCGTGATTCCAGGTGTTCGTCCGTCCAGCAGAATCGACCCTCTGGGCATTGAAAGTTCTCCAAAAATTTATGAGTTGCCGGATGGCGATTGGACGCTTGAAGCGGATTCGGCGGCAATTGACAAAGGTTTGCCGAAACTCTTTCGAAAAAAGGGCAAGCCTTCCAATATCGGCCACGGCAACGTTACTCCGACTTTGTTAGAGGAAGACAAGAAAACCAGGGTAGAGCGGTTTCGCCATGGTGGCGTTACGCTTGAATACGCAAATCAGACAACAGTGCTTTCCCTCCCGGCCTTGCGCCGGTTGCAATTTCCGGTTGATGGAAAAATTACCATAGATCGTAACCATGCGCCCAAACCGTCTTGGCAGCGCTGGCCCTGGTTGCCATTACTTCAGCGGACCGCGATGGGTATGACCTCCGCTCGCGCTGCATGCTAGACGGGCCAACCGTTCCGTTCGAATTCCTCTCTGCAGGAGTTGCCACACCGCAAGAGATCTCATTCAATCAGGCAACGGAGCTGCTTTTAGCCGCGGTAGAAGCTGCAGTGAAACTAGGACTGCCGTGGACTACGGAGCCCATCGTTCTTAAGCCCAAGATAAAACTTCAGGACCTGATCATCAAAAGCCGTCAAGCAAAGGGCACGACCCCGGAAGAGGAGTAGCTTGTGCTTCTTATCAGAGCCGAATATTTGACGGGCCGCGTATACTCCAGCAACTTCGAGGATGGGGATCGCAAACAGGAACCGGAATGGCCACCCCATCCTGCGCGGTTGTTCTCAGCCTTGGTTTCCGCTTGGGGAGAGACTGATAAGGATGAAGATCAACGAACTGTATTAGAGTGGCTGGAGCAACTGCCCCCGCCCAGCATCCATTTCGATCCGAAGGCTTCGCAGAGGAAAAACGTTACGGTGTTTGTGCCGGTGAACGATCAGGCGAATATAGTGGGCCAATGGAAATCTACGGCGGTCGACTCACGTCCTCTGAAGCCGCGACAGTTCCCCAGCCTTTCGCCGGAGCGATGTGAAGTTTTCTTTGAATGGCCGCAAGCCCCGATGGAACCATCTCACGCCAAAGCGCTACAATCCCTGTTCCGATGCGTTCCATATTTAGGCAGCTCAATGAGCCTGGTGGCTCTTTCTTTGGCCGATGCTGTACCAGGTGGACTTGCGACCTGGGATGCAACATCCACCGGCAATGCGCAAATCCGTGTTGTCTACCCGGATCGGCTTGCGGAGCTTGAACAGCAGCATGAGCAGTTCCAAAACACAGGCCAAAAGTCATTCCGTCCCACTGCAGGCAGGATCGAAAAGTATGGCCCTGCGGCTACGATAGCCGAAAAACGTCATTCCATATTTCAATCTTTCGCGGTGCTCAGGCTGCGTTCCAAATATCGGCTGGGGCTTTGCTCGACGCTCAAAATCACTCAGACCATGCGGTCGGCGTTAATGAAGTCGTTCAGTCCGGAACCGGCCCCCTGGTTCATCAGTGGCCACTCTGCAGACAGCACGGAACAAAACCGCAAACCGTCGCATGAAGCGCGGTTGGCTTTGGTGCCACTGCCGGATGTGGCCCATCCATTTGCCGACGGCCACGTTATGGGGATTGGATTGGCGGTTCCGTCCAATATCTCTTTGGAGGAACGAAATAGGATTTGGGCGGCGGCCCATTCTGTGAAGCATCTGACGCTGGGGCAACTGGGAGTTGCGACCATTGAGTCAGCGGGAATGGATGCGCCGCAATTTGCCCTACATGCGGAATCGTGGTCCCGGTCCAGCCGAGTCTGGGCAACGGTTACGCCCATTGTGCTGGACCGCTTTCCGCATAAGAATGATAAATTCGGTGCTGAAACTGAACAGACCATCAGAAAGGCGTGCACCAACATTGGGTTGCCGGAACCGGCCTGGGTGAACGTGCTGCCCATGTCCCCGCTGGCCGGCGTTCCGTCTGCGCCCGAGTTTCCGGCGTATCAAACAAATCCAGCCAGACCAATGCATTTCCACGTTCATGCTGTGATCGGCTTCGACGAACGAGTAGGAGGCCCAGTGATTCTGGGGGCAGGCAGGTATTTGGGCTACGGATTCATGCGCCCCTGGAACCAGCGGGAAACCGAGTGAACATGCAATTCACTTTTGCTGAGTTCTTTCGGGAATTACATGGGTTTGATCCATTCCCATGGCAGGCGCGTCTGGCCAAGCAGGTGTTGCAAGATGGTTGGCCAAGTCCAATTGCCGTTCCTACCGCCGGTGGCAAAACAGCCACGCTTGATATCGCTTTGTACGCACTGGCCGCAGGGGCTCCGCAAGCTGCACGCCGCATTTTCTTCATTGTTGATCGGCGTGTGATTGTGGATGAAGCTGCGGCACGTGCCCGCCGCATTGCGGGAATTCTTCAAGAACGGGCAGCGGAGGCATCGGCAATTGGTGAAGTGGCCAGAGCATTGAAGGCACTTGGCGGAGATTGCGATATGCCGGTGCGCACGGTGACTTTACGAGGCGGTATGCTGCGCGATACCAGTTGGGTTTCCTCGCCACTGCAGCCCACCATCATCTGTTCCACTGTGGACCAAGCTGGATCGGCCATGTTGTTCCGCAGCTATTCGTCGTACTCACCAAACAGTTGGCCCATTCAAGCGGCACTGGTTGCGCAGGATTCCTTGTTCCTGCTGGACGAGGCGCACTTAAGCAAGCCCTTCGTTGAAACATCGGCGCAAGTGTCCAAAATGCGCGGAAAGCAGCGCATGAACTGGACCATTGTTGAGCTAACCGCAACGCCCGGGACACTACCTGCATTTTCCGCGGGCGAAGAGGATCAGGCGCACCCTGTTCTTGGACCTCGCTTAAACGCAGCGAAACCGGCACAGCTTGCCGAATCCAAGAACGAAGAGTTCGAGGATGATTGCGCCAAACAGGCGAAGGTGTTCTTGAGCGAAGGATTCCGCAAGATTGGGATCATTGTTAATCGCGTGAATTCCGCCCGGCTGATCGCTGGCATATTGTCCACTGAGGAATCGGCGGACTCGGTCCTTCTCACTGGCCGTGCGCGGCCCATTGATCGGGATCAACTCACCGATAAAATTCTTTCGCGCTTGAAGACCGCGAACGTGCTGGACGTGAAGCCGTTGATTGTAGTGGCGACGCAGTGCCTTGAAGCTGGAGCGGACATAAGCTTCGACGCGCTGATTACGGAAGCTGCACCGCTTGATTCTCTCCGTCAGCGCTTTGGTAGGTTGAACCGTTATGGCGAAACAACCTCTGCTCCGGCGTTGATCATTCTTCGAAAACAGAAGGAGGATCCGATTTACGGGAAATACACGAACGACTGTTGGGTTTGGATGCAGTCCAAGGCAAAAGAAATTCCAACACCAGAGGGCCAGAAAAAAGCGAAGGGGAAGAAACCCGTCGCTGCAATCGATTTCGGAGTGAATGCGATGGAAGCCACTTTGAACGGCGTATCCATTGAAGACCTCTGCGCTCCGAAATTGCAAGCGCCCATGCTGCTTCCCGCCTACCTGGACCATTTGTGCCAAACCTCACCGGAGCCAATTCCGGAAATAGACATTTCCCCTTTCCTGCACGGACCCAAACGCGGCAACCCCGACGTTAGCCTGATCTGGCGCAGTGATCTGACGCCTGATAACCGCGAACATTGGGCCGAACTTGTGGCGATGCTTCCGCCGACTTCGCCGGAGACGATGGCCATTTCCTTATTCGCCGCTCGCGCCTGGTTAGAGAACCAAACCCAAGAGCCGCCAAATGCGGATATAGAAGTATTGTTCCCCATCGAAAGCAAGGAACGAAGGCCTAAGGATAAAACCATGCGGCCTGTGCTGAGTTGGCGCGGCCCCGACGACTCTGAACCTCTAACGGACGGCAAGCAGTTACGACCCGGCATGACCTTGGTGATCCCATCTGAATACGGAGGCTGCGACCAATTCGGTTGGAATCCCGATTACATGGAAGCCGTCACCGATGTTGCTGAGGCCTCTTACGAAAAAGCCCGAGGACGTTGGGCCATTCGTCCAAAATCGAAATTGGAACTGGACCAGCAATCGGTGCGCGAATATTTGGAAAGCAACGCGCCAAACCGCGCGACGGAAAATTTCACGATGATCGCTCATCCCGAACAATTACCAGGAGAGGACGCCACGGTCGGCGTGATCCTCGGCCCCCGCGCGGCGCTTTTCCAGACAACGGAAGTCCTGGAAGGATCAGAGCAAAGTGGCGATTCGGCCAGCTTTTCATCCACGGTTTCGCTGCTTGACCATCAGCAGCATGTAGCTTCGCTGGCGGCCAAATACCTGGATCAACTTCCGCAAATGGCACCATTCAGACAAACACTACTAGCCGCCGCCCGCTGGCACGATTGGGGGAAGGCCGACCCGCGTTTCCAACTGCTGCTTTATCGAGGCGACGCGATTCAGGCGGCCGGTTCGGAGTTGCTTGCGAAATCCGGCGGCGAGCCTGCGGACTGGGCGAAATGGTGTCGCGTAAGAGATCTTGCAAGATATCCAAAGGGGGCGCGGCATGAATTGCTTTCGGCGGCCATTGTTGCGAATTTGGTAACGCCGGAAGGCGTTGACCGGGAATTGCTGCTGCACTTAATCGCGTCGCATCATGGACGTTGCCGTCCCTTTGCGCCATACGTTGCCGATGCGAATCCGCCTGATTTAGCTCTGTTGATCGAGGGTCAGAAAGTGAAACGTTCGGCAGGGCACAACTTGCATGAGATCAGCAGTGGCGTTGCGGAACGTTTCTGGAAACTGACGCGGCGGTATGGTGCGCACGGGTTGGCTTACTTAGAGGCGTTGCTTCGTCTGGCGGACCAGCAAGCGAGCCGTGAGGAGCAGGAACAATGAGCAAGCTGAATCCAATTCCAATGGCCGGTATGGAGGGTCATAATTTGTTGGGATTCCTTGCAGCGTTGGGGGTGTTCTATGAATTGGACCAGGAAGCGCCGGGTGAAGTGCGGCTGAGTTGGGAAAGGCAGCGATCCACTTGGTCGCCAGTGATTTGGTCCGAGTACGGAACTGCGGATGAGTTGGTGAAGGTTTTGGTGAAAAGGCTTTGTGGAACGCCGCGCCCTGTGCCGCCGGTACTGAGCCACGATGAACTCAAATTCGACCCTGCTGAATTTCGGAGATTGCTTGGAATTCAGTTGGAGGACCAGAGTCTATTGGCTGCACTGGCAATTGAGATGGAAGGGGAAAAAGGTAATGTACAAGACACCGCTTTCCGGGCACTAGGCGGAGGAAACGGACAGCACTTCTTGAAATTCGCCCGCCTCTTGATTGAACAGGTAGAGCATTCTGAACTAGATGCCACGCTGTTCAGGTCATGGATTTACAAGGATGAAGGGTTGTCTCTAAGATGGGATTCCGGTGACTTTCGTCCGCATGCTCTCCGGGGATTGGACCCCGGCAAGGATAAAGTTTGTTCGGAGCGGTGGGCAAATCGCTTAGCTTTTGCAGCCCTCCCCTTGTTTCCGTGCTATCCATCGGCAAGAGGATTGCGGACGGCCGGCTTTGATCTAAACACGAATAAAATATTGGCATGGCCAATTTGGCGGGACCCAATTACGATAGATGTTCTTCGTTCCCTGATTCCCTTCACCAATTCATTACTTGCAGGCAAGACAGGCATCATGCAAAGAGGTATTCAGGCGATTTATCAGAGCCAGAGATTCACCGAAGGCCAATATCGCAACTTCACACCCGGCCGAGTGGTGGGTTGAAGCATCCGCGAGTGACGAGATGGTGCCGAAAACCTGGGGAACGCCCGCATGGAAGAAAAAGGCTTGATTTACATCAACTTATGTGGCAGAGTACTGGGTAACGAGCCGATTTTCTTGTCTTGAATTTCAGCTAAACTGGAGCTGCTCGCAAAAGATGACGTAGATCATTGAAAACAGAATATTTACAACGGCAGCTATTTCTGAGATCGAAAGACCTCAGCCCCATTGAAGCGCATACAATCTCCATTAATATTCTTCCAATCCACTCCGATTTCTGAGATCGAAAGACCTCAGCCCCATTGAAGCTCGGAAGCGATTGCGGATGAAGGCGGGGTTCAGGGCATTTCTGAGATCGAAAGACCTCAGCCCCATTGAAGCGGATTGACTCATGGAACAAGCAACAAACAACGATTCATTTCTGAGATCGAAAGACCTCAGCCCCATTGAAGCGGTCACTGCCGGGGGTTTGAGTGGTGGCTCTACCAATTTCTGAGATCGAAAGACCTCAGCCCCATTGAAGCGAACCACAAGCTCTCGTACCACATCCCATCAAAACATTTCTGAGATCGAAAGACCTCAGCCCCATTGAAGCCATCCACCGGAATGTCGCAAGTGAATTGCTGGCACCAATTTCTGAGATCGAAAGACCTCAGCCCCATTGAAGCCCCTCTGCTCCGCTCTCCACCTGTTTACTCGA
>JAYUSZ010000359.1:0-21831 GCA_043755435.1 Bryobacterales bacterium
CCGGATCTTTGATCTTTCGCCTGCACGTCTCGGCAGAAGCCACGGGAAAATTTGAAGTAACGAACTCGCGAAACAAGTTTAAGAAAAACTATTAGGTTAGGCAGTCAGTGACAAAATAAACTTTTCCATAACAGTCCGGTCATCGGGGCGGATGTCACGCATGCCGCGGTCCGCCTCGAAAATTTCGACGATGGCCTTGCGTAATTTCATTTCGGAAAACACGCTGGCAGTTTGATGCACCTGTTCCGCTCTTGACCGCCACATGGCCATCCCTTGCCGGCTAAAGTGACTTTGAATCGCCTGGGCACCTTTCAATCCGGCCTCACGCGATGCCAATGCGAATCGGAATTGCGATGCCAGAAAGCTTAACGCCAAGGGTAAATATTCACCATCGCGCACCAGCGTATCCAAAAGTTCCAACGACTGGTTTCGATCCTTCCGTCCCATTGCCGCAACCAGTGCAAAGATGGTTGTCTCGCGGGCATCGGGCACCATATTGCCAATCATCTCTTCGGTAATGGTGCCGCCTTTACCTGCTAGCAGACTCAATTTTTCCAGCTCATTGGCCAGCCGATGTGCGTTTGCTCCCGTGGCTTCCACGAGGAATTCCGATGCTCCTGGAGCGAACTTCACACTATATTGCTTCGCCAACTCATCCAACAAACGTTGTGCTTCGGCAGTTGTATAGGGCGGAAACTCCACCACGTTTGTAACTGTAGCGTAGAACTTTCGAGCCTTCTCAATTTTGGCCTTGTCATCGCCATCCAGTTCGTAGCGGCTGATGTCAAACACTACGCAAACCCCAGGAATAGGGTCTCTTAAATAGTGGGCTATCCGGCCCGCAGCACCTGATAATGCGCCGTCTCCGTCTTCTGCTGCAGCTGCTGCACGAAGAGTTCTAGGCATTGCCCCTTCTGCGGCACCAACCCAAATCAAACGCCGGGAAGCGAATAACGAATAGGCGCAAGCGTCGTCCATTACATCGGAAAGTGACACTTCATCCAGATCGTGGCGGGTGAAACCAGTATCGTCGGCATCGTCGCCCAGCACCGCTTTTCGCAAAGCTTCCTTCACGCGAATGCGGCGGTAAACGTCCGGCCCAAGAAAAAGGTAGGCCGGTGCTGGGGGCCCCTTTTTGAGATTGGCGAGTAGTTGATCCGGTGTCACTAAAACGCCTCAAGCACAGAGCTAACTACAGTCCTAGCCAGGTCACGGCTCATTCGATCCACGGCAGCGTCACTCTCTTCCAAATAAGCCCGTTGGTCAGTGGCGATTTCATATCGCTCGCGAACCTCCATCGCTGGCCGGTCAAACAGAACCTTACCTGAAACTCGTTCCACCAATGTAAGACGCAAAGTGACCACCAACTGCACGCTGCTGCCACGATTAGTGACAGGATCGAAAGTGGTAACAAAAGAATCGTAGCGTAGCACAGAGCCACGCAGCACAGCATCAGCTGTGTTGACGTCTGCCGAAATGTGATAGCGCGTGCGGGAAATAAATTCACGAGTTAGCGCACCAGCCATCCGCTCAGGAAGCTTGTAACGGGCGGTGATGTTCGTGAACGCCGGAATGGCGATGGATTGCACTGACTTCGGCAGCAAATCGGCCTTGCCAGACACATGATAGCCGCAGCCAGTGCCTGTCAAAAGCAACGCTACCGCCAGCCCAAATCTCATCCCGTCGCTCCTATTGCTTTCATCGCCGCAATCGCTGAATCAGCAGCAATGCGGACATTATCGGCCACTGCGTATAGCCAGAGGGCCTTGGAATTGTTGGGGTCCACTCGGATAGAACCTACTGCGTAACCACTCTGCTGGGCGATGCCAACATTGTTCGGCGGCTCAAGCAAAGTATCGCGAACATCCACACCTGCGGCTGCCAGCACTGCCTCAATTTTTTCCGGCTTAGGAACCTTTTCAAACTCAACCCATACCGACATGCTGTAGCCATGAAACACAGGAGCCTGAATCAAGCGTAGCGAAGGCATGGGAGGACCGCCCGCCGAGGCCAACAAGCTGGCCAGGTGCCGTTCAATGCGCGCTTCCTTTTCCGTCAAATTAACTTTCGATTCCTCACCGAATGACGCCAGTTGATTGAACGCTAGTTGAGCATCGAACACTTTCTTAAGGATAGGCTTGAAGGTCAGCAGGGCCACCGCTTGACCTTGCAACTCTGCAACTCCAGCTTGACCCCATTCACTTGCTGGCTCAAAAATAGTAACCACGCTTCGCGCAATTGGTTGCGCACTGGCAAGAGTTGTAAGCAAGCCAGCCATTACCTGCGAAGCAGCAGCAGGAATAACCGTCAATCGCGCAGTCGGTTCACCAACGCGAAATAGTCGTGCTCCTGCTTTTTCATCCAGCAGCCCTTTGGCATCAATCACCGGCACTTTCTTCGGTGCCCAATCAATGGCCTGCTGGCAAATTTCAGCGCTGGATGCGGTCAGAACCACAATATCCACTGCTTTGAGGCTTGCTTTTTCTAATCGTTCCAGCACCGCCAGTTCATCATGCTGCTGGGTGATTACAGCAATTTCTTCTTCCTCTCCGCCCAACACTTGCAGACGAAATAAATCCCCTGCTAAATCTTTAATCTCGCGTCCAAGCAGCGATTCGCCGCCAACAATCGCCGCAATCTTCTTAACCAACTTGTGTCTCCGGTACCTTTGGCGCTGGTTGAGTGGTGCGCCTCCACAATCCGCCAATGCGGATCAAAATGCCGCTTGCCATATAGCTAAATGCAAGCACGAACAAAACGGGTCTGGAATATTCGTAAATCAGATACATCATGCTTCCAAATAAAATCAAACTCTTGAACGACAGCGGACGCCCCAGATTAAAGTCCTTGAAACTCCGGTAGCGCCAAGTGGAGACCATCAGAAATGCCAGCAACCCCATCAACCCCATCCAGGCTAGCGAAAATATCCAGTTCGACAACGGGTCCGATCCTTCAAAGTAAACAATGCTAGCAACCATGGCAGCAGCCGCTGGTATGGGTAACCCCACAAAGTACTTACGATCCGCTTTGCCAGGATTACTGGGCTGCGGATTTGTCTGCACATTGAACCGAGCAAGACGCGCCGCGCCACTGAGTAAGTACAAGAAGCACAAAAAATATCCGGCACGAATAATAGGAGTGCGCACTGCCGGATCAAACGGCCAATCCACAAATTGAATTCCCCAGGCAAAAGCAAGCATGGCCGGTGCCAAGCCAAATGCAATCACATCAGCCAGGGAATCAATTTCCCTGCCAAAATCACTGACGGTATTTGTCATGCGGGCAATGCGCCCATCGAGACCATCCATGACCGCCGCAATACCAATCATGATTGCCGCAAGATCAAAGTGATGCAACGCCTCAGCCGATTGCCCCGTTACGTTCGACATTGCCCCTTGGAAGGTTTCAATGATCGACAAGAAACCAAGCAGAACATTCCCCGCAGTGAACATCGTCGGGAGCGCATAAGCTGCACGGCGAGGCCGCCGGTCAGGAGCTTTTGGATCTATCAAACGTTCAGCAAGATTGAGCTTTGGCATAAAGATTACCCCTTCCTGCGCGCGATGACGGAGGAGCCTGCACTGACGCGCTGACCCTCTTTCACGGCAAGAGTCCACTCCGGCCCAAACCACATGTCCACACGAGAACCAAACTTGATATAGCCCACGCGATCGCCCGCAGCCACGATGTCACCAATTTTTTTGTAGCAAATAATGCGGCGGGCAATCAGACCAGCAATTTGAGAGAACACAACCTTCACGCCCTTATCTTCCACGGTGATCACGTTCATTTCATTTTCCGTGGATGCAGCTTCAACTGATGCCACCAGAAATTTCCCGCGCTTGTATTCAATGTTTGTGATCTTGCCGGCGATGGGCGAACGATTCACATGAACATCGAAAACGTTGAGAAAAATAGAAACCCGCTGTTGATCAGCCATCTGCTTTATCCATACAATTTTTCCATCCGCAGGCGAAACTGCTACTGGACCGGAAGGGATCTGCCTTTCAGGATCGCGAAAGAACCATAAGCAGAAAAGCCCAAGGATAAACATTGGGATTCCGAATGCCGGGCGAGTGAGATAACTCACCAAAGCGCCGCCAGCAAACAATCCAAGCGCGTAGTAGATTCCGTCAATAACCATTCGTGGGTCTTTCTTCTATTGTCCCAGATTACCCTTTAGAATGGCTGTTATATATGTATCTTGAATGGGCCAGAAAAAATGAGCGCCGAATCGTTAACAGGATTCGCAAAATGGTGGAGATGGAAAGTCCCAGCGACGATCCAAAAGCCATCAATCGGTTCGTAGACTGGATGGCAGCGGAAGTGAATGGCATGGCCAAGGTTAGAGTTGTGAAGGCAGGCCCAACGTATGGAAATCATCTCCTAATCGAATTCTCACTTCCCGGTAAGAAGAAGACGAGCCAGATCACCGCCCTTGGCCATTCCGACACGGTTTGGCCCATGGGCACTCTTAAATCCATGCCTTTCCGCGAAGCTGATGGACGCTTATGGGGACCAGGTGTTCTTGATATGAAAGCGGGTCTAGCATTTTTTATAGGCGCTATGGAAGCACTGCGGGAATTGGACGTGCCAGTAGGGCACAAAGTTGTCCTTCAGGTCAATTCCGAGGAGGAAATTGGAAGCCCATCATCGCGTTCTCTCACCGAACAATCAGCGCGAAATTCCAAAGCGGTACTTGTCCTGGAACCAGGCACTGGTCTAACCGGGAAATTAAAGACCGCCCGCAAGGGTGTTGGTGATTATACGGTTCGAGCTATCGGAAAGGCTTCGCACGCGGGCGTCGATTTTGCAGCCGGCGCAAACGCCATCGTGGAATTGTCCCGCCAAGTGGAAAAGATCGCAGGCTTCACTGATTTGAAGCGCGGCCTCACTGTGAGCCCAGGCGTGATTCAAGGCGGCACACGATCCAATGTAGTGCCTGCCGAGGCTACCCTTGAAGTGGATATCCGTATCGCCCGTCTGCGCGACGAGGTTAGGTTGGCCAAGAAATTCCAGTCGTTGAGACCTTTCGATAAACGCTGCCGCATTGAAGTTTCCGGAGGCTTGAATCGCCCACCCATGGAACGTTCCAAAGATATCGCCCAACTCTACCACTTGGCGCAAAAGTTAGCGGCAGACATGGGGATTGCCATTGATGAATCCATGACCGGTGGTGGTTCCGATGGCAACTTCACAGCAGCACTAGGAGTCCCGACGCTGGATGGATTGGGAGCCGTGGGCGAAGGGGCACATGCAGTGAATGAGAGTTTACTGGTAAACCGCATTGCTGACCGAACAGCCTTGTTAGCAGCGTTAGTGCAAGAACTTCGCGGCCATTGACACTAAGATCATGAAGGTAACGTATCGCCTTCAATTTTAGGTCAACCTGCGCTCGTGAATCTCAGCGATGCGGACAAGTGCGCGGATGTTCGCAGCATCCTGTTTGGAGGTAGCTAGTAGTTCCGACGGGGTGAGAAAGGCTTTCCACGTTAATGTTTCGCATAGGCGGCGTTGAATTTCGTCAGAGGTCAATTCAACACATCCCTATCTTTTAATGTAGCGCTCAAATCCGCTGCCGTTTCCAGCGCCCTTGTTGAAAAAGATAAAGGCTCAGCAAAGCCACCGTGCATTGCGCCAGGAAAATAGCTATAAACAAGCCTCGCTCATCAAGCCCTGATTTTTGCGACAATATCCAGGCCAAAGGAATTTGAATAATCCAGAAGGAAACGAAATTCACCACTGTTGGCGTGCGGGTGTCTCCTGCGCCATTGAATGCCTGCATCATCGTCATGCCAAAACCTACCAAGGGATAGGCATAACAAATGAATCGCAAACAATCCGACCCGATGGCCACTACTTTTACATCGCTGCTAAAAACGCCAATGATGCGCTCTGCAAATAAGATATAGAACAAGGCCAGACTCGACAGAAAAGCAGAGTTAATCTTGCCTGCCGTCCAAACCGCAGCCTCTGCTCGCTCCGGCTTCTTCGCACCCAGACATTGGCCAACCAGGGTTGCAGCTGCATTGCAAAAACCCCACGATGGCAGAATGGAAAAAACAATCACTCGAATCGCTAACGTGTAGCCGGCAAGCGCGGGCGATCCGAAAGTAGCAGCAATTCGTGCCATACCTGTCCAACTTGCGGTGCTTATCAATATTTGCAGCATCCCATTTAAGGACACGCGAAAAATGCGCCACATCAAGGGAAAATCCATCACGAACTGAGAGGCTGTAATGTGAATTCGGCTACTGCCGCGCGTCAACGACCAGAATTGATACAGCACTCCGCATCCACGTCCAATAAATGTACCCACAGCCGACCCCATCACTCCCATCGCAGGAAATGGCCCAATCCCAAAGATCAAGAGTGGATTCAGAACAAGGTTAATGCCATTGGCCAACCAAAGCACGCGCATCGCAATTGCGGCATCCCCTGCTCCTCGAAAAACAGCATTTAAAAGGAACAGGTAAACAACCACGATGCAGCCGCCCAGAATGATTCGTGTATAGGCGGAATTTTGAAGCACGCCTGCTTCAGCACCCATCAATTGCAGCAAGTCCCGGCCAAATACAGCACCGATTGCGCCTAGAATAATGGAAACAAACAGACCGATAAAGATGGCTTGCACGGCACCTTTGGCCGCACCGTCAGTATCTTTCTCACCAATGCGCCGCGCAACAAATGCAGTGGTGGAAAACGAAAGCCCCATGGCGATTGCAAAAACTGTGGTGAGTAGACCTTCCGTCAAACCAACTGTGGCTACCGCGTCGGACCCAAGCCGCGAAACCCAGAAAACATCCACGATCGCAAACAGCGATTCCATAATCATTTCCAGCACCATGGGAATCGCAAGCAGAGTGATTGCCTTCGGCAGGCTCCCTTCGGTGTAGTCGCGGCGGCCACCGTGAATGGCTTCTTTCACGGTGGCCCAGATTTGGCTCATCTTACCCCTGTGTTTGCTTTTTCGGACGTTGATTTTCTTTGAGGATTTTCATGCGCAACCGGATCGATTTCGGCGTCACTTCCACCATTTCATCGTCGCCAATATACTCAATAGCCTGTTCCAGATTCAACAGTCTTGGCGGGACCAAACGAATGGCTTCGTCGGAACTGGAAGCGCGCATGTTCGTCAGCTTCTTTTCCTTGACGATGTTCACATCCAGATTGTTCTCGCGGGAATGTTCGCCAACAATCATGCCTTCGTAAACTTCTGTGGCTGGCTCCACAAACATCTCGCCGCGTTCCTGCAAATTGTATATTGCGTACCCGGTTGTAACACCCGAACGATCCGCAATCAAGGATCCAGTAGGCCGCATTGGGATATCGCCCTGCCAGTCAATGTAGCCGTGGAACAGGGCATTCATAATGGCTGTGCCCCGCGTATCAGTAAGCAGTTCACTACGAAGACCGATCAAGCCGCGCGATGGAATTTCAAACTCCATACGCACACGGCCCGAGCCGTTATTCACCATCTTGGTCATCTTGCCTTTACGGCGGCCAAGCTTATCCATCGCCACGCCAACAAAGGTTTCTGGCAAATCGATCACCAGAATTTCCTGCGGTTCCTGCAGCTTACCGTTCACCGAACGAGTAATGATTTCAGGCTTTCCAACCATCATCTCGAAGCCTTCGCGACGCATCATTTCCACCAGAATCGCCAACTGCAATTCGCCGCGTCCAGCCACCCGGAATGCATCCGGCCCGCCGGCTTCGGTCACTTTAATCGAAACGTTCGTGAGTAGTTCCTTGTCCAACCGGTCACGCAAATTTCGTGAAGTTACATACGTCCCTTCCCGTCCCACGAATGGCGAAGTATTGATTGTGAACATCATCGCGATGGTCGGTTCATCAATCTGAATTACAGGTAGTGGTTGAGGATTTTCCGCACTGGTTACGGTTTCCCCAATCGTGATTCCTTCTACACCGGCAATGGCAACAATGTCACCTGGGTGCGCATCGGTTTCTTCTACCTTCTTCAAACCTTCAAATGTGTAGAGCTTGGTAATCCGCGTCTTTTGAATGCTGCCGTCCAGCTTCACAATGGCAACTTCATCGCCGTGCTTCAAACGGCCATTGAATACGCGGCCGATGGCCATGCGCCCCAAATATTCACTGTAATCAAGATTGGCAACCAGCAGTTGCAACACCTTGTCCGGATCGCCTTTAGGCGGTGGAATGGCACTCAGAATGGTATCGAACAGCGGCCGTAAATCCTCCGCTTCATCTTCCATCTTCAACTTCGCCAAACCATTTTTCGCAACGGTGTAGATGATTGGAAAATCCAACTGATCTTCTTTGGCGTCCAAGTCAATGAACAAGTCATAGACTTCGTTAATCACTTCCTGAACACGGGCATCAGGACGATCGATCTTGTTGATCACAACCACAGGCGTAAGGCCGGCTTCAAGAGCCTTCCCCAATACGTAACGGGTTTGCGGCAACGGGCCTTCGCTGGCATCAACCAGCAGCATTACGCCGTCAACAATTTTCAATGCGCGTTCTACTTCGCCACCAAAATCACTATGGCCGGGGGTGTCTACAATATTAATTTTGGTGCCTTTGTAATGCACTCCGGTAGTCTTGGCAAGAATGGTGATACCACGTTCGCGTTCAAGGTCATTGGAATCCATTACACGGTCGGCGATGTTCTCGTTGGCACGGTAAATGCCGCTCTGACGGAACATGGCATCTACTAGCGTGGTCTTGCCGTGGTCGACGTGCGCAATGATAGCGATGTTACGGATATTCTCGGTTGAAATGGCGATAGCTCCTTGGGATTACAACAGGGTTACAGATCTCGATGGGATTGTTCTATACTAGTTTCTCACGAAACTCACCCAAAATGGTTTCCAGCCTTTCGCGCATCGCTTTTGCCATGCGCGGATCTTCCCCGCCAGTAGTCACAGCAATCTGTAAATTCCCATCACGCACCCTCGCCGGAACCAGGAAGCCGCACTCTTCCGGAGCATCAGCAACATTCACCCAAATGCCAGCCAACTTGCACTTCATAGCTATTTCAGCATTCACTTGGCGGTCATTGGTGGCCGCGAATACAAGTGTCTTTCCACGCAGATCTGTCGACCTGAAACCGCGCTTCTCCCACTTAACATCCAGCTTCAAAATTTCTTCTTCAACACCAACTGGTGCCACCACTGTCACCCTCGCACCCGCTTCCACAAGCCCTTTGGCCTTGCGTACAGCCACTGGACCAGCTCCAACAACAAGCACGGAAATGCCTTCCAAGTTCAGAAAAACAGGGTAATAAATCATGTGAATGCTATCCTGATGGTACATGGTTGATTTAGAAAACATTCCGGCTGAAGCTGAAGGCCCCCTACCTTCTATTGTAATTGTGGGCCGGCCGAACGTTGGAAAATCAACTTTGTTCAACGCAATTTTGGGCAACCGCCGTTCCATTGTTGGCGACGAACCAGGCATTACCCGAGATCGTATTATCGGCGATGCCGCCTACGATGGACGCAAATATCAGTTGATCGATACCGGCGGCATCATCCCTAACGATGAAGAGCTAATCCCCACTCAAATTCTGAAGCAGGCTCGCATGGCTCTGGATGATGCGATCCATATTATTTTTCTAATCGATGGCCGCACGGAGATCACTTCCGCCGACCGTGATTTGGCCGTAATGCTGAAGCGTCTTGGGAAACCAGTGGCCCTGGCCGTCAACAAAATCGACAGCTTTAAGAATGAAAATCTTCTTCACGGTTTTCACGAACTGGGGTTTGAGGATATCTTCCCCGTATCCGCCGAACACCGTCAAGGCCTGGACGATCTACTGAGTTGCGTAACACAAAACATTCCCGTAACAGAAGATACTCCAGTAGGACTCGACAAGCACAAACGCATTAAAGTTGCCATCATCGGTCGCCCGAATGTAGGAAAATCTACTTTGTTGAACGCCTTCATCGGTACTGAGCGTTCCATTGTTTCTCCCATCGCCGGCACCACTCGCGACACTGTGGATGAAAGCATCATTGAAAACGGCGTGGAATTCATGTTCATGGATACCGCCGGTATCCGGCGCAAGGGAAAGACCAAGGAGATGGCCGAAAAGCTGAGCGTGGTAATGGCCATGCGCCATATCCGCATGGCTCACGTGGTGATGATCATTGTGGATGCCACCGAAGGTATGGTGGCGCTGGATGCGACCATAGCCGGCTATGCCCACGAAGAAGGCCGCGCCATCATCATCGTCGCCAACAAGTGGGACGCAGTAGTGGATAAAACGAAACAGAAGTTTGAAGAAGAAATCCGCGAAGAGTTGAAGTTTCTGGAATACGCCCAAACTGCCTACATCAGCGCCAAGCTGAATCGTGGCGTAAGGGGGCTATTCAACATGATTCAAATTGCCTACGATTCCGCTTCCTATCGCGTAGGAACAGGCGCTTTGAATCGTTTTGCAACCTCGTTGGTGTTGGAACCGGATGTACGAATCAAGTACATTACCCAAGCCTGCATCCGCCCTCCAACGTTTGTTGTTTTCACCGATAAGCGCAACTCACTTCACTTCTCAGCCGAACGAAATTTGGTCAACCGCATTCGCCGCGCCTTCGGATTTAAGGGTACGCCAATCGTAATCAAAAGCCGCTATAACCCACGCAAGAAACGCTAGGGGCAGTTCTACCAAATTCCAAGCAGCTTCCACCATCCAAATCCGATGGTGGACCAAATCAGCAGGTTCACAACCGAAACAACAAACCCAACGCGCCACCAATCTTTGAAGCTGACATAATCCTGAGCAAAAAACATGGGCGATGGAGTAGTCCCATAGTGCGTCAGCCCTGCCGATAAATTCACGAAGCACGCGAAGGCATAACACACCAATCCAATCGGAGCTCCTTGCGCTTTGAGCACAGCAATAAAAGGTGTGTACATGGCAAGCAAGTGCGCAGTGATACTTGCCAATCCGTAGTGCGTATAAAAGTAAATAAGCAAGGCGAAAGCAAACAAAATTGGCCAAGGCTGAGTTCCAAATATGCCGACAACACCATTGGCGAATAGTGTGGTGACACCCGTTTCATTCAAGATTTTGCCCAAATTGACTAAGCCGCCATACCAGACAAACATATCCCAGGCGGTCTTTTCAGATCGCACGTCTTCCCACTTCAGAACGCCAAGCAGTAGCAAAGCGCCGCAGCCCAGAAGCGCAGTTACCGTAATGTCCACTTGATGAAAGCTCCCCTTAGTAACCCACAAAGTGCAAACAGCCACAAACACAATGGCCAAAATTTTTTCGTGGTTCGACATACCACCCATGGCTTTCAATTGGCTGGTGGCAAACTCTCTCGCTTCCGGCGTCTTGCGAATTAATGGAGGAGACATTCGCATCACCACCCACGGAATCACCGCCATCGATAAAAGTCCTGGAACAATCCCGGCCATAAACCAACCGCCCACGGTCATTGTGAAGCCCTGTTCTTTAGCCATGCTCGCAGCAATCGGATTCGACGCTTGGCCGGTGAAGAACATGGCACAGGTGACGCAAACACTTTGGTAGACGGCCATCATCAAATAGCGCCCCAACACATTCGCTGTAGCACCCGGGGACGATCCGTAGAGTTCTGCAATTGATCGCACAATGGGCAAGATCACACCACCGGAGCGTGCCCCATTGGAAGGGATAATTCCAGCAAGCGAAAAGTCCGAGAGTGCCAGCGCATAAGTAACACCGATAGAAGTCTTGCCGAAGATTCGCACAAAGAACAACGCAATACGCCTCGCCAATCCGGTATTGATCAATGCTCGCGAAATGAAGAACGCAGCCATTACCAGCCAAACCGTAGGATCGGCATAGCCCGCCAATGCTTTGGCAATGGGAACCCCACCGACAATCGTTGATACCGTCACGCAAACCAAAACGAAGGCCCCGCCGGGCATGGGCTCAAGCATCAGACCCAACACCATGGCGATGAACAAACCAGTAAATTGCCAACCCTCCTGCTTCATGCTGGGCGGCTTGGGAATCAGATAAGAAAAAATAAGGTAGACAGCAATGAGGATTGCAAACGATGCGATCCGTCGATTCGGCGACTGCGGGGTATTCTCGGACACTAACGGAGCATCATACCATCCCCACCCACCCGTCTATCTTAAGTAGGCCGATTACGGTATGACCATATCCAAAAATGGACCGGTTCAGTGGATTTTTCTGACCCTTTTTTCCTCACTTTGAATGGGATACTCAACTCACATCTAAATTACTCAAGGAGCTTCCTTTGCGAAGAACCAGATCTATGCTGGCCCTGGTGGCCGCATGCTTTACGCCGTTAGTATTTGCCGACGTCATCATTCCGTCCTACCGTGTCACAAGCCTTGGGACGCTTGGGGGAACTTCCAGCACGGCGTACTCGATCAACAACCAGGGAGTGGTCGCCGGAGTAGCTACCAACGCCTCTGGTCAGGAAACAGCTTTTACTCATAACGGCCTTGTGATGTCGGCCCTGCCGTCTAGCAATGGCGCGATTATGAGCAGTGGTGCCCGCATCAATGATCGTGGAGAAATAGCGGGCACCACTTTTTTTAACGGATCCAGCCAGGCGACAATCTGGAACGGTGAGGCTCAGTATCTATCAAACTTTTCCTTCGGTTACGGTGGCGCAACCGGTATCAATAACAAGGGTCAGGTAACCGGAAATTCCCAATTTTCCGATGGGCACGGGGAAGCGTTTCTTTGGGATGGTTCCCAGATGCAAGCCTTGGGATTGCTACCTGGCGGCGATTGGAGTTCGGCCAATTCCCTTAATTTTTCCGGCCAAGTTGTGGGTTCTGCCACCAATGCAAACGGCAACTTCCGCGCCTTCAGTTGGACAGCAAACAACGGCCTTACTCAAATAGGAACGCTAGGCGGGCGCAACAGTAACGCGCTTGATGTGAATGACGCCGGAACCATTATTGGCAGTTCGCAAGTGCCCTACGGTTGGACGCACGCCTTCCAATACATAGCCGGAGCAATGCGGGATTTAGGTACGCTGGGCGGTGGCAATAGTTACGGCTACGGCTTAAATAGCGCCAACGATGTTGTGGGATATTCCGATACCAGCGAGGGACTGAACCGTGCGTTCCTTTTTCGCAACGGCGCGCTGGTGGACTTGAATGGTTACTTATTAAACAACCCGGGCTGGGTTCTGGAACAGGCTTATGACATTAACGATCAAGGCCAAATTGTGGGAGTAGGAACGTTCAACGGTTTGCGAACAGCATTCAGGCTAGACCCGCTAGCACCCCAACTTCCAACGAGCAGTTCCCCGGGACCATCATCCATTGCAACTCCTGAACCTTCAACTCTGCTTGCGTTTCTATGCGCAGGAGCAGCAGCTGTGGTCAGCCGCTTCAAAATCAGCTAAAGCCGTCGAATAGCAATGTTGCGGAACCAAACCACATCACCATGATGCTGTAAGGAAATTGGACACCGTTTAATCGGATGCTCGACCATCGCTCTCATATCATCGGAATTCGCTGTTCGTGCTCTCAACAATTCTTTTAACTCAGCCGATTCCAAATCTTCATCCACCACCTTCACACCGTTCAACCAGTGCTCCACCCGCATCCCGCGCTTCACAATACGTACTTCATTAAACTCCCCAACCGGTTTTGCAACTTTTCCCTTGGCTGGAACTAACCCGTAAAGTGCACCTAAGCTATTCTTCGGACTGCTTAGTGCGTCTTTATTCTTGGCGTCATCGGCCAACTGATATTCAATCCCTTGCGATGCTGTGCCAGGCTCACCTCTACCGGCGTTCCGTCTCGTCCGGAACCCTTGCACCAAGTACTTGATTCCAGAATTCGCACCAGCCGTCGCTTTCCATTCCAGCTTCAATTCGAAATCTTCAAAAGTCTGTTCGGTGATGATGTCTTGAAAGTGCGGGTCATTGGCAACCTTCAAAGTCTTCAAACAACCGCCTTCAATAGTCCACGATTTATTTGGAAACACACCACCATTCGTGTTCCGCCAACCCGTTGTGGTTTTCCCATCAAACAAAGAGATCCATTGTTGGTCAGGCGGCCACTGCTCACGATTCAAGGCCATGTCCCAAAACATGTACTCATAGCGCGCCGAAATCAAAAACAGCTCTTTGAGCCTCGCTTTCTCCGCTACACCCAACCGCGCAGTTGCAGCGTTCATCATGTCCAAAACCTGCTGCACAACCTTTGCATATTCAGCCGCTGCATACTGGTTAATCCAGCGCTGATAAGCCTCGTTCTTCGAACCCTTCTTTTCCAGCTCGCGGCCCACTTCCAGGTAGATCCAGTAACACGGCAGCATTGCCGCCAAGCCTTCTGCAAATGAACCGCGCTGCACTGTTGCCAGCAGATGATTGGTGTAGGCGTAATTGGTGGGGGCCATTTTCCCAGTAGGTTTGTCCAACCCATAGCTCTTCAAAATACTGGTATGCAACTGCTGCTCCGCAGCCAATGCTTCCTTCGCGTGGGTCTCTAAAGTCCTCCGCCAATCGGCCCGCGGGGCCTTCTTGGCCAGTGCCTGCAGCGCCTCACCATAAACATGCAGATAGGCGGAATCTTGATCCAGATAAAACAGAAAACTCTCGCGAGGCAGTTCTCCACTTACCAGACCCTTTAGGAAAGAATGCTTCAGTGTTTGATCATAGACAGACTTTGACCCAAGCCACAGTTCATCGGTGAACGATGCTGCTAATAAAAATAAGGCCAGCATCAACCGAAAACCTGCTTAATCGCAGTTCCGCCAAAATCAGTCAGCTTTTCCTGACGCCCATTGTTCAGATACCAAAGCTTATGCTGTTCAAGCCCCAGCGCGTGAAGAATGGTCGCATGAAAATCCCTCATATGATATCGGTCCCCAACTCCGTAAAGCCCGAAATCATCGGTGGCGCCAATGATCTGACCGCCTTTCACCCCGCCGCCTGCAAACCACATCGTATAGCCATGCGGATTGTGATCCCGTCCATTGCCGCTCTGCGAATTGGGTAGCCGTCCAAACTCACTGCCCCAAATAACCAGTGTGGAATCCAATAGACCGCGTGACTTCAAATCCTTCAACAGAGCAGCAACTGGCTGGTCCGTCATACCGCACATCTTCTCGTGATTCTCTTTCAAGTCCTTATGCGCATCCCATTGAATGCTCACCGGCCCGCCCCCGGAATAGAGTTGAACAAAGCGCACACCACGCTCGACCAATCGCCGAGCCATCAGGCAGCGTGTACCAAACTCACGCGTTCGGTTTTGATCTAAACCATAAAGACTCCGCGTCGCATCCGTTTCCTTGGTCAGGTCCACAGCCTCTGGTGCATGGCGTTGCATCCGAAATGCCAATTCATAGGACGCAATGCGCGCTCCCATTTCCTGATCAGCAGCCGCAGTATCCATCTCGTTCATCTTCTGCAGTAGATCAAGCGTTGCCCGTTGCCGATTCTCGCTCATGCCTGCAGGCGGCTTCAGGTGCATGATCGGAGTCGGACCAGGACGAAACAATGTACCCTGATACACCGCTGGAAGAAATGCTGAACCCCAGCACGGAGTTCCTCCTTCTGGAGTGCCTTCCGGTTGAGGCATCACCACATAAGCCGGCAGGTTCTCCGATTGCGACCCCAGCCCATACGTGATCCACGATCCCATGCTAGGAAAGCCCATCAATATGCGGCCCGAATGCACCTGATACATTGCAGGCGCATGCACTGCGCTTTCGGTATAAAAACTTCGCACAAAGCAGATGTCATCCACACATTGCGCCACGTTTGGGAACAGGCTGGAAACAGGCATGCCGCTCTGCCCATATTGTTTGAATTCCCAAGGCGAGCTAAGCACAGGCGTAGTGCCATCCGAAAATTGACTGGTAACGCGCAAGCTTTCCGGCAACGCTTGACTTTCAAACTTCTTCAGTGCCGGCTTAGGATCAAAGGTGTCCATTTGGCTGGGGGCTCCAACCATGAATAGAAAGATTACCGATTTCGCTTTGCCAGGAAAATGGGGAGGTTTGGCAGCCAACGGGTTCAACCGCGATGCCGCACCCAACTCCCGCTGCAACATCGATTCCAACGCCACCGCACCAAATCCTTGAGCTGAGGTGCGCAGAACATTTCGTCGTGAGACACTACCATGCATCTTCAAATTCTTTCACAACTTGAAGAGGAAGATAAAGGTAGCAGAATTACTCGGTAGTCTTCACTGCCTGTTCAAACAACAAATTCAGCGTTTTTTCCGTGCGATAGTGGTTGGCAATCTTTCCTAACGTGCCATCTTTTTCTAACCGCCTGCGAGTTGCTGCTGGCACTTCGCGTTCCTGACGAGCCACTCGCTGCACTTCTTTGTCAATCTCGTCTTCGGTGGCACGAATAGTTTCTACTGTGGCGATCTTGTCAAGCAGCAGGCTAGCGCGTACATCTTTTCCAGCTTGTTCCTTATGCTGTTCCCGCACCTTCGTCCAATCCATGTTCATTTTGGACATATCAATGCCCTGGCTTGCGAACTGGCGGATGCGCTGTTCCACAATGTTCTGAACTTGCCGTTCCACGTACGCTTCGGGCACCGGGAAGATATGAGCCTCAACCAGACTATCCACCAATTTTCCTTTGGCTTCTGTTTGGGCGGCAGATTCCTTCTCTGCGAAAAGCGACTTGCGAATAGCTTCTTTCAGTTCGTCGGCGGTTTTGAAATCACCTAAGTCCTGAGCGAAATCATCGTTAAAAGCCGGCAGCTCTTTATTCCGCAAGGTCTTCAACCCAACCCTGAATTTCACCGTTTTTCCAGCCAGACGCTCTGTGCCGTAATCTTCCGGATACACAACTTCAAATTCTTTTGTTTCGCCAGGAGTCAGTCCAGTAATGTTGTCGGTGAACGGTGGGAATGTATCGGCATGGCCCAGTTCCAACTGGACTTCCTCTTCATTCACTGCCGGCGTAACACCAGATAGACTCTCTAACTTCACCAGCGCGAAATCACCGGATTGCGCCGGGCGTGGATCAATATTTATGAATTCGGCTTTCTGCTCGCGGACGGTATCAATACGCGCTGTGATTTCTTCTTCAGTAAGCTCCGGTTCCTTATAGACAACCTTCAACCCCTTATAATCCCCAAGCTCGAATTCCGGAGCCACCTCGAATTCTGCTTTGAACCACAGCGGCTCACCTTCCTCGAACTTCATTTCCGTGACGTTCGGCGTGCTGACTACTTGCAAATGGTCGGCGTCTGCTTTCTGGCGAAAAGCCTTTGGAATAATGCTTTCCAACACGTCCTGCTTGATTTCGGCAGCAAAGCGCGAACGAACCAAAGATTGCGGCACCTTCCCTGGACGGAAACCAGGCAGACGGGCTTTTTGGGAAATACTTTCGATTACGCGCTTGGTTTCGGCCGTCACTTCTTCAACGGGTACGGTGACTTCCAAATAATGTTTGCAGCCTTCGATTAGGGGCATCGGTTCCTTCTTTGCTATTAGTGATTGCTAACGGGGAAAGCCGCTTGCCCACATATGTGAGCAAGCGGCCTTATCTTAGTTTGAGGCTTTCTTGGCTTTCACGCCGGCTTCGGCGCGCAGCGCTTCGGCCTTGTCGGCAACTTCCCAGGTGAAGCCCTTGCCGGAACGGCCGAAATGGCCAAACGCAGCAGTTTGACGGTAGACCGGGCGACGCAAATTCAGCGACTTGATCATTCCCTTTGGCGTCAACTTGAAGTTGCTGCGAACCAATTCAGTGAGGCGATCTTCTTCCACCAAACCAGTTCCGAATGTGTTCACCATCACCGATACCGGTTCGGCAACGCCGATGGCATAAGCAAGCTGTACTTCCACGCGCGAAGCCAATCCGGAAGCCACAATGTTTTTGGCAACGTAGCGAGCCATATAGCAAGCCGAACGGTCAACCTTTGTTGGATCTTTTCCTGAGAAAGCGCCGCCGCCATGACGGCCCATGCCGCCGTAGGTGTCAACAATAATTTTGCGGCCTGTAAGACCCGTGTCACCATGAGGTCCGCCAATGACGAAACGGCCAGTGGGGTTAATGTGATATTTGGTGTTGGAATCCACCATGTTTGAGGGAATAATAGCGTCGATGATGTGCTTTTTCACCTGCGCCCGCAATTCTTCGGTAGTAACGTCAGGATCATGCTGAGTGGAAATAACCACTGCGTCAATACGCTTTGGCTTACCGCCGGCGTATTCAACGGACACTTGGCTCTTACCATCGGGACGAAGCCAAGGCAGCTGCTTGCTCTTTCGGGATTCGCTCAAGCGTTGGACCAGTTTGTGGGCCATCATAATTGGCAACGGCATCAGTTCTGCAGTTTCGTCACAAGCATAGCCAAACATCAGGCCTTGGTCACCGGCGCCGCCAGTATCCACACCCATTGCAATATCCGGCGATTGAGATTGAATTGCGTTCAGAATGCCGCAGGTTTTGGCATCAAAGCCCATTGCAGAATCCGTGAATCCAATGTCCTCGGTCACCTTGCGAGCAAGGGTTGGCACGTCCACATAAGTGGTTGTGGTGATTTCACCGGCAACGATGATCAAACCAGTTGTCACCATCACTTCGCAGGCCACGCGGCCCGTGGGGTCTTCTTTCAAAACCGCATCCAGAACCGCATCAGAAATCTGATCAGCCATTTTGTCGGGATGGCCTTCGGTCACCGATTCCGACGTAAAAATATGACGCATTGCTTCAGCCACTATACTGAATCCTCCGTTGGAGTTAACTTTTGAACTTAGCAAACAATTGGTTTCCCACACTTTCCACACGAAATCCGCTTTCCAATTTGGCGTTTTAGTTATGGCCGGAAGGTCGCGGTCGGGAACTCAGCGAAGGAACACCTATTACATAGTGTAGTGGACAACGGGCTAGGATTCAATGTTCAGCCTTTTGGATGATTTCCACTAGCGTTCCCAATTGCCGCACAATGTAGTCTCTGGCGGTCTGGTAGTCTTTGCCAGGGGACGGCGTGGCGCTCCAATCCAACAACTTAGCCCCTTTCGGCATTAACGAAGAAAGATCAGGTCCGAATGTAACGACGGTTGTGGCACCTTCCAAATCCTTCGCCGACACCTTGGAGGGCTTCGCTGAACCGATGTCCATACCGTCCGCAAGAAGATGTTGGCGAATCGGTGCAGCAACCTCAGCATCCGGAACGGTCCCACGCGAAATGATTTCAAACGCGACGCCTTTTTGTTTCGCCAGCCGCTCAAATTCGGCCGCAGCCATAACGCTCTTCGCCGATCCGTGCTCGCACACGAACACTACTTTTGGACGGGCAGCGGCTTTAGACTGCTGCGCCACGCAAGGGATAGTGATCGCCAGCAGGCTAAGGGTCAGACAGGTCAATTTATGGATACAACTCCTTCGTGATGCGCGTGAACCGCGTCATATTGTAATCCTATCCTGAATGGCCCCCCCCGATAGAGATCCGTAAAGATCCGGTGGCGTAAAGATCTGGTTACCACCGTCCCGGATCTTCGGATCTCCCGGATCTTGGTAGCTAAGAGCTCAATAAAGTTGTCAGCCTTCCCGTTTTTTTGGTTTGACGCTTCACATCTGTTTATTTATTTTCAGGGTGGCTTGAACGCTATTAGTCTACCTGCCAAGGTAGTTTTTCAGCGCGACCTGACTTTTTCAAGCCACCCAATTATCGGCGGAATTCGTCTCCGGTCGCGAACCCGAAGTTTTTTCGCAATAAACGAATTATCCGACGTCTAGGATTTCCGATTGGCTCATTACCCTGGCTGGGCTTTGAGTGCGATGTTCACGTGAAAACATCGGCAAGCAGCAGACTTGTCCCTAAGCCTAGAGCGGGATGTATGCTTCCGTGCTACTACCTGCACAATTGGAACCGGAAGCTACACATGAGCCAAGTAAGTAACTTGGACATGTTTCACCCCCTTCGAGGAATTTATCCTCTACACTACAATAATAGTACGTCTGCATCGTTTGAAAAGATCCCTGATTTTTTATTTACCCTTCGAGATAGCCATTTTCTAGTAGCGGCCAAGTCAAATAGCCGATTTCTTTGATTGGAAAAATCGAGGTCTACAAGTCCAAAGCATTGGTCTTCCTCAAAAACATCAAATGAAAAGTTTTGGTTTGACAAAAGTTGCCTGCTCAATTACCCGTAGGAAATAAGCTTCAACCCTGGCACACCCAAATAGTCACGTCGATTGTGCGTCACCAGTGGGACGTCATGCCTCAAAGCACTGGCGGCGATCCAAGCGTCAGCACATTCTATTCGGCATCCGCGTGACTGCGCAGCTACGGTCACCTCAGCCCATTGAGTGCAGAGCCTTCGGCTGTAAGGCAGTAGTACGAATTGATCCAAGTAAAGTCAAAGCATTCACGTCGCGAAGCCCCCCAGTAGGATTGGATAGCCCATCTATCCAATTCAGCAAGAGTCATGAAAGAAATTTGGAGTGTGCGACCGGCGAGATCAGCTTCGTATAGTTGATCCGATTGAAAGGTTCTTGAAGATAAAGGAACCGGCGTCAATATCAACAACCACATAGCTCATGCAGCCGGATCTACCCGCTTGTGTCCACGCCACTCATGAAGTGCTGCAAGAAAATCATCAATGGATTCTTCTTCCGGCCAAAAATCCCCACGTAGCGTGTCGAGGTTTGTGACCGGGCCCTTACCCTGTTGGACGATCATCTCTTCAAGCGTTGGATCAGCGTCGAAATTGTAGCGAGGATCGTTGGAGTTGTCCATTTTATTCTTCCGCATTTTGAGTATACCAATCTAATTATTGCCAGCTAGCCAAGCGCTACACACGTTTGTTCCTTGCCAAAATCCAAGGCATTAGACCAAACAGCAACATGGTCAAGTAGTAGGCTGAGCCAGAAACCGGGTCTCTATCGAAGAAGGCTTCCACTATAGACATCCCTCGCAGACTGCCCGCCAAACTGGCTTCAGCCGTTAACGCAAGAGCCAGAGCTCCGAATCCAACAGCAAGTTTCTTGCCTGCTTCCGATGGCAATCTCCGATTAATGAAACGTGCCGAAAAGTAGATAGCAGTCAGCATCAGCGGCATTTCCATAAGTTCCGCAACGCGGGTCCCAACCTTGGGGACCAGCCACAGTACACGAATGGGTCCCAAACAGAGTCCAGTCCCGAATACCAAAAGAAAATAGATTACTGCGGCCTTCGTTAGTTGCATTGGAAATTAAAAATCATCGCTGCCCTAGCCCGTTGACCAAAAAGAAGTAAAGTGTCCCAAGCCCGAAGATAAACGTCAAAGGAATTGCAATACTCAGCAATAGAGTAACTACCATTTGCATCCCCTTATCTTCCTGCGGATGTGCAAGCAGCAGCATCCAGGTTGCGCCCGCACACACCACGAATCCTATGGCTATCTTCCGGCTTTGGAAACATCTCCGTAAAATAACAAGCCAGTTGATGAGGCGCAGTACCACTGATGGTGGATTCCCCGGCAGTGATCATTTCTCCAATAAAGTAAAAGCAGCTTTCGTAGACATAGTAGCCGTCCTCGACGGGTCCGGCCATGTAGACCGCTCCTTCTTTTTTAAAATCAACACCAAGTTGTTCAAGCAAAGATTTGAACGAATCGGGGTAAGCAACTTCTCTCTGAGGTTTGAAATTCCTGCAATTTAGGCAGTCACACCTCTTAGCCCCGCCACGCGTAACAGTACGATACGCCGCTGCGGTTGCAACCCGATCATGCCGGATTGTCTGATCTCCCAACTGCAATTCTTCGAATGGCATCGCTGTAACTCACCTTAAGAATACAGCCTTTCCCGAACCCTCGATATACTGGTTTCATGGCTATTGATCGTGCGGACCTGCCCGCAACCACAGTAAGTAACGAGTCGGAGCGCCCGTCCAATTTTATTCGCGA
>JAYUSZ010000360.1:0-8059 GCA_043755435.1 Bryobacterales bacterium
CGTTGTTTCGAAAAACGGCCTGGGCTTTTCTTCGGTACTCATCCATCACACTATTCTCCAGCACTGTGGCTGGAAGCGGCCCGCCTGAAAGGCGGGGGGGGGTAGCCAGGCAGCACCTTGATCGCAACCGACCGCTCCAGGCGCCTGTCGCGCGCCTTGTACACTTCCCCCATGCCGCCTTCACCAATCGGCGAAACGATTTCGTAGGGGCCGAGTTTGTCACCAGTTGCGAGGGGCATGCGCTCGAATCAGCTTACCGCAAGTCAGCATCACCACGGATTGTGGATGCCAAATATGAAAACCCAATCATCATTTTTGAAACCAACAAGGAATTGGGGATTCCGAATCAAAAGAAGGGACTGAAATGGCCCCCTTTTGCTGCTGATCTGGATGGTCTGCTAACAAGTATTCAGTCGTTCCGTTTCGCGGATCGTTGGTCCTGTGGCTGATCACGGTTTCCAACTGCCGCGAAAACCAAGTTTCTGAAACAACATCAAATCCTCGCTCGTTTCCAATTGTGCCCGCGGCGATTGTTTTGGTCACACGAGATCCTTCCGTCGCAAAGCCGCCAACGAATTGATTGCCAATGTAAGTGGAACCTTCGAAGGAGTCAGACTTCTGAGACTGCCGAATTGAATAGGACCCCAATGCCAGATCAGTTTAGCCGCAACAAACCTTCACTCTCATTCTATAGTTTTCAAAGTTCCTAAACCCATAAGCCTGTCTGGAGATCAGTTCTACTGCCGGTGGTAGATGTTTGGATGCCGGCGGATCAATTCTTCAGTTGCGCGTTCCAGTGCAACATGACGGTCAACGGCGGGTCAGCGCGCCGGCCCAACGGCAAAGGCATCAAGAATCGTTGGCCGTCGTCGGAGACATCGAAAGAGACTGCCGAGGAAGCGGGGAAGAGGGGTTTAGGAATACCGACGGACAGGGTTGGCTGGAGGCGAACCGTGGTCGCCATTAGATCATTGGCGGCTGAGAGATAGAACAACTCTTTGCCATCGCGGCTCCAGACGGGTTGTTTTCCACCGGCGGGCGAAACCTGGATTCGGGCGGCCCCCTTGCCCGATTGGGCGAGGAGCGGGGCAATGTAGACATCGGCCCTTCCACTGATATCGGAGACGTAGGCCATCCATTTGCCGTCGGGCGAGAACCGGCCGTCCATTGCCTCGTCGTGGAAGGGGAATGGCTTGGCGCCATCGGTCATGGGCTGCAGCCAGAGATGATTTGCGGGACCTTCCACACCTTGATAGAAGGCGAGGTACTTCCCATCGCGGGACCAATCTAATGGCCAGGTGCCGGGGGCCAACCGTTGGCTCTTCGGGCCACCGTCGAGGGGAATGGCATGGATTCCAGGTGGCACACCGGAGAAGGCGATGCTGGCGCCATCGGGGGAAAACAAGGGAGTTCCCATGTGGGGTCCGATGGCGGATGCCTTGCCCAGGGCGGTATACACGCCGCGGCCCAGATCCAACACCCAAAGGGTGAGATCTTCTGGCCGGGACCCGCGCACGATTGCCACCTTCTTGGCGTCAGGGGACAAGCGATGATAGAGAATGCGGGCATCGGATTCTTCGACAGTTTCGAGCAACTTGCCGTCGCGGTTGACCCAACGGAGTTGGCGCGAAGTGGCGCCTGAGCGCAGCGCTACGAGGTTGCCGTTCAGGGAGACCGAGAAGGACCCTTTGCCGACGGAAGGGTGGAATGTAATGTCGTCGAGGATGGTGACAGGCTCACCGCTGAGGCGGCCCGCGGAGGGATCGAAGAGCTGGGCCACGAGGCGCTGCTCCCGCACGTAGAGCAGGTGACCGGAGGCGTATTCGGCGTTCGACAACTCGTCACTTAATTTGATCCTTTCGTTCGAGTCGAGCGATGCCAGATAGATGCCGGAGTTGGCGCGATTTTTCGTGATGCTACGAAACAGGAAGCGGCAGCCATCGGGGAGAAAATGGGGCCAACGGTGGCTAGTCTCGTCCTTTTCCAGCCGGGTTGCCTCGGTTACGGGCCCGCCATCGGCCGATAGACGATAGAGTGGGCCGAAAATACCGGGTGAGACGAGAATGACACCGCTGCGGCTCCAGCTTGCGCCAACAGCGCGGGGAACTTCGCCAAGCAACTGCGGACGGCCACCGTCAATGGCGAGTTTCATGATGGGCCGCACGCCGCCCATGCCTGCGGGACCGCAGTAGGCAATGTAGCGCCCGTCGGGTGACCAGAAGGGAGCAATTCCTCCTTGCGTCCCTTCGAGGGGTTGGGCAACGGCAGCACTCAAGGGGCGGAGGTAGAGTTTGTTGTTGCGGCCTTCTCCTGCGAAAAAAGCCACCGTGCGCCCGTCCGGTGAGACGGTACCACCCTGCAAATCGAATGCAGCACCCAGCGGGGGAGCTAATTCGAGCTGCACAAGTTCGGGAACCGGTGTTGATTTCCAAGCCGTGTAGCCGGCCGCCAAGGCAGCTAGCAAGGCGATGGCGACCACAGCCCACGGCCAGCGGCTGCTTCGGGAAGCAGGATGCGGCGCAGTTACGATGGGGTCGTCCAACAGCGGCCGTGCGTCGCCAATGTCGCGCAGCCGCCGTTTCGGGTCGCGCTCCAGACAGCGCACCACCAACTGTCTGATGGGGGCAGGCAGCGTAGAGCTGTCCACCTCTTTGGTCAATACCGCGGCCAGAGTATCGGAAATGGTGGGACCAGCGAAGAGCCGTTTGCCCGTCCCCATCTCATAAAGAATCACACCAAATGCCCAGATATCGGTGCGCTTGTCGACTTGGAGTCCGCGCGCCTGCTCCGGCGACATGTAGCCTGGCGTGCCCATTATGGAACCGGCCAGCGTACCGGCCTTGACCGTCAAATCCTCTGCAGAAATCACGGGATCGGTTGCTTTCGCCAAGCCGAAATCGAGAACCTTTACGACACCGTCATTCGTTATCTTGATATTTTCAGGTTTCAGATCGCGGTGTATAATCCCCTTCTCATGTGCCACCTCGATGGCATCAATTAGTTGACGCACGATAGGCTCTGCCTCGGACCACGGGATCGGCTCCTGCTGCATGCGTTGCGACAGCATAAGCCCATCGACGAACTCCATCACCAGATAATTCGAGCCGACATCGTACAGCGAGCAGATGTTCGGGTGATTGAGCCTGGCGACGGCGCGTGCCTCGCGTTCAAACCGTTCGTCGAATTCCTGTTTGGAGATCTTCAACGCCACGACGCGGTCGAGGCGCGTGTCGCGGGCTCTGTACACTTCCCCCATCCCCCCGGCTCCGATGTCGGAGAGGATTTCATAGGGCCCGAGTTTTTCGCCAGGGAGGAGAGGCATCTTTTTGGATTCATCCTAGTGTACTAAAGGCGGCAGCCGAGCGATTCTGGATGGCGCTGGCGATCGGTGACCGGCTTCAGATGAGACCAAGGCACGGCCGATATTCAGGTGGGTCACGGCGAGTACCCGGGCGTACACGCACCCGCCGCAGCGGGAACGGGCTTCCAGGCGCGCTTGGCGGGAAGTGAGGCACGCGGAACGAACCTCGTTCCGAAATCAGAAACGGTAGTGAAGGCCCAATTGTATCATCCGGCTCGGAGACGATCCCGAAGTACTCGAAATCTGACCGAAAGCTGCCGATCCACGGCTGAGATTGGGCAGACCGAAACTGGGGTGATTGAGGAAATTGAAAATCTCAGCACGAAACTGAATGCTGTGGCGGTCGTGAATACGAAAGTCCTTGAGTGCGGAAATGTCCATCGCGAGCAAGCCGGGACCATAGCCGTTGGTTCGTCCACCATTGCCAAAGGTGAATGGCGCGGGGGCGGCAAATGCGTTGACGTTGAACCATGCAGCCAGTTGATCGGCCTTCGGTCTGTTCGATGGCAGAGCAGGGTTACCAACAATGTTTGGCCGCTGGCTCTCGGAGAAGGAGTTCGTTGTGTTGGTTAACTCGGTAACGCCGTAGGGGAAACCAGTCCTCAGTTCGGCAACGTACCCCACCGACCAGCCGTTGACGATGGGACCCAGCCACGATCCTGCCCAACCCATGGAGTAATTACCCAAAACAGGCATCTGCCATACCGAACTCGCAACGAGGCGGTGGTTCACATTCCAGCCCGACAGCCCTCGATCATCCTTGCGGCTGTAGGAGTCGGCGCGGCCGGTTCCGTTCGATCCGCCGGGTTCTACACGGGTTTCCACATCGTCGATCAGGCGCGACCATGTGTAGTTGGCCTGGAAGTGCACCCCGTGCGATGCGCGTTTGTCTAGCTTCACGTTCATGGCGTGGTAATTGGAGTTTCCCACCATGGGGAAGATCACGGTCACCTGAGTGAACTGCGGAAACGGCCGGCGATTCTGTGCGTTCCCAGGCCCCAGCAAAGCGCGGGGCACCTGATTAATGGTGATGCCGCCAATCGATGGTGCCAGCTTGTGCCCCAATGTGGCCAGGTAACCTACCTCCATCAATGCCGTACCTGTGATTTGCCGCTGAATGTTGAAATTGAAGGTTTCCAGATAGCCGAGGCGGCGATCCGGTTCGGCGAACCCTACGGTGGTGGTTGGGGTTACCCCAAGGGGCACAGCGCCAAAGCCCGGTGTGCGGTCGGCCTCCGTCGGAGCTGGCGTGCGAGGCAAGCCGTTCTTCATGAGGAAGGCGGGAGTCAATCCGCCATCGGGCGACACCAACGTCGCGCTACGGTCGTACCCAAGTGGGTTCTGTTGTCCGACGGGTGAATCGAACTGCGGAAGGAAGAGGAGGGCGCCACCGCCACGAACCACCCAGCCCTCGGCCGCTCGCCAGGCGAAGCCAAGGCGCGGCCCCAGGTTGTTGGGATCCCACCGGTTCAAATACTTCGACAAGCCATTGCGGCCGGAAAACGTCACCACGCCAGGCGTTCCGGAAACAGGATTAATGGCATAACGATCGAAGGAGTTCTGCTGGTTGTCCTGCTCCCAGCGCGGTTGGTCCAGGTCGTAACGAAGCCCGAAATTGAGAGTTAATTTGGGCGTGATTTTCCAATCGTCCTGCACGAAAGCACCCAGCACAAAAGATCGCGTCAGCAATCGTGGCGTTTGATTGAACTGGCCTTGCTGCACCCAGCCCAGCAACATTGCGGCGATGGCGTTGCCAGTGGCGAGGTTGTTGAAAGCGAAGACACCGCCGGCGTTTCCCTTGCCGAGTTCATCGTTCGTTGTCGTGCGATACTCGACTCCGACTTTCCAGGAATGACTTCCGCGGATCATTGTTAGCCGTTCGGTAAACTGATGGTCCGCGTTTGGACCCTGCAATCGGTATAGTGCGCTCGACATACCCGCATAGCCCGTGGCTGAGATCCTGGCAAAGCCCGTGGCGTCCACTTCGCCAATGCCCAGTTTCCCATTGAGTCCTGACCCTCCTCCCGAAGGGATGGTTGACGACGTGGTTCTGGTGAAGGTAATTCGTATTTCATTCAGCCACACCCGCGACAGCTGATGGAACCAGGTACCGGAGACGTTGTAATAGGTGGCCTTCGTGGAAGCCGCCTGATCATCCGCTGCCGGAGCCGGGTAGGTCGGTTCCACGTCAGAGGCACTGTTGCTGGCGGCGAACCGGACGAACATCCGGTCCCGTTCGGAGAAATTCTGATCGACGCGGGCAACGTGGACATCGTACGGGGTGGATGTGGGCACGTTGGCATTAAAGTTACTGTTGCCGCTGGCGCGGCCGGGAACGTTGGGCAACGGGTAGAGAGCCGCTAATTGCGCGCCGATGGGATCGAAGCGGGAACGGGGTATGGTGTTTCCCGGAAAAGGATTTCGCGCAGCGGTGGAGGGATCTCGAATCACGGTACGGTTGGCGGAGAAGTCCCCAGTCAGCTCGGCTGTAGCCGGAACATTGCGAATCACGGTATTTGCTAGTGTTCTGCGCCTCGCCTCGTAGTTGTAGAAGAAGAACGTTCTGTCTTTTCGCACGGGGCCGCCGAGGCTCGCGCCGAAGAGGTTGTAACGCAACGCGGGCTTGTCGGCCGAGAAGAAACCACGAGCGTCGAGCGCATCGTTGCGCAGGTAATCGTAGGCGGAGCCATGGAACTGGTTGCTGCCGCTCTTGGTGGTCATTTGCATGACGCCTCCCCCAGTGCGCCCCAGTTCGGCGGCGTAGTTACTGATCGACACATGGAACTCCTGCAGCGATTCCACTGGGGGATTGAACGTGAGCAAAGGCGCGCCTAGCGAAGGGCCTTGGGCGTTGCCGCCGTCGAGGATCCAATTGGCCTGGCCGCCGCGCCCGCCGGCAATCATGAGTAGCGTCCCGCTACCGTCGGAGACCACAAACCCAGCGAGTGCCGTCAACTGCGCGGCACGACGATCGAGCAGAGGCATGTTGGCGATGTTGCGGTTGTCGATCACGGCCCCAACGGCGGAGGTTTCCGACTGCAACTGTGGGGTGGCAGCGTCCACGGTGATACTCTCGGTGCGCACCCCCAGTTCTAACTCGATGTCGATGCCGGCTTGGGTACCTGTTTCCAGCTGAATTCCGGTGCGGACGTAGCGCTTAAAGCCTTCGCCCTCGGCTTCCATGCGGTACATGCCGGGCCGGAGCAAGGGCACTGCGTAAGTGCCGGCCGCGTTGCTGAGGGTGCTTTGGCGTTCTCCGTTGCTCACGTTGATGAGTTGGATGGACACATTGGGGACAGATGCGCCGCCAGGGTCGATGACGGTTCCGGACAGGGACGCATACTGGCTTTGGGCCAGACAGATAGAAGCACCAGCGAGGGCGAATAGAAGGACCCTCATGACGACGGTGCGGACGAGCCGTGTGTCGCGGGCTTTGTAAGCCTCCCCCATGCCGCCCGCTCCGACGGGGGATGGTACTTCGTATGGAACGAGTTCGTATCCTTCGGAAAGGTGCATTGGTATAGTCTATCCGAACGCGTGCGATCAAATCCAGCGTAATGTTGCGCTCGTACACTACTTTTTCAGATTTGGGGTTGGGCCGGGGGCGTCCTGGGTAAGCCGCTCAAACCGCTTATCCTAAGAAACGACAGTTAAAAGAGTCCCCAGTCTTCATGACAGATTCGGCGCAGGTAACGGCCTTTGCTGCGCAATTGCTTGGATGCGCAATGCGGGCATTCCGGCTGTCCCTCATAGCGGGCCGAAATGATCAGGTATTTCTTTTCGACACTTATGCCGGTAATCTGGTAACCGTGCAGACCGCTTTGTCTGCACTCCAGACAGATCGGCCTAAGCATCGTACCAATCCACCTGCGCCTCCACTCCCCATTCGTAGCTTTGCGGAACGAACGTTTCCTGCACCACTAGCCCCAATGCCACTTTGCGGTCGTGGACGTAATTCCGCACCGTTCGTTCACAGACATTGCATTCGGGCAGCTCTCGTTGGATTCGGTCCCAGATGCGGCGGGCTGTGTGCCGTTGCTTACGAGGAGCTTTCTTGTCCGCTTCTAATATCTGATCGATGAACGCGATTGCTCCGGCAAGTTTGGTGCGGCGGCGCACTACTTGCTTCCTTGGCTTGGGCGAGGCGCTGCCAATCGCCTCCCGCACCATTCGACGATGTATATTCAACTTTCTGGCGATCCCGGCAACTGTTCCAATGCCGAAATCGTGCTCTCTTCGGATCCGCTCGAATAGTTCCACTTTGATTTTCCACTCCAATGAGTTCCCTCACCTTCGGGCTTGCGCCCGATTCAAGGGTACTCATTCGTCTACGAGGTGGGCCAAATTGAACTGCCGAAGTGGGCCAATTCAGAATACCGAAATCAAACGTTTCAACGCGGAGAGTGCGTCGCTGCATCGAACGGGCGTTGATCTAACCCGTTTTACCGAACCGTATTAATAATCAATACTTTACCGGGTCTCTACCGGAACCAGCGACTTTCCATTTCTTGCATTGTCGCGCTCGGGGAGCCAAATTTCAAAATTATCTTTTCCCAAAGCTGGCTCTAAGTCAAATATGCTTGCCGATGATTCACTTCAGAACTGTGAGGCAGCTATTTCAAAAAACTCATAAAAATACAATACGGCGGAGATTATGTGGCACAATTATTGCCACTTCGATGAGATCGAAAATGATCT
>JAYUSZ010000361.1:0-21537 GCA_043755435.1 Bryobacterales bacterium
CACGGACGTGACGGGTGTGGCGCACCTGCCAGAAGGCACCGAAATGGTGATGCCTGGCGACAATGTGCAGATGACCATTGAACTGATTACACCGATTGCCATGGATAAGGGCCTGCGTTTCGCAATTCGCGAAGGCGGCCGTACCGTGGGCGCCGGAACTGTATCAGAGATCCTTACTGCCTAATTGGCGGTAACGTAGTACAATGTAAAGGTTGGGCACAGCGACGCCTTCTCTTCAATGGGAAGGCGTCCTGTCATGAGAAGGGGCATAGGCTAATGGTAAACCTGCGGTCTCCAAAACCGCCTTTGGGGGTTCGAGTCCCTCTGCCCCTGCCACTTTAAGGAATTTGCAGCACAAAATGGAAGCCAAAATGACCGATATCACCCCCGCACCAAGTGGGATTGCCACATGGCCAGCCCGAATCCAGGAATATTACAGTGAGTTGAAGCTGGAAATGCGCCGCGTTACTTGGCCGTCCTGGGAGCAGGTTCAAGCAACCACAGCTGTTGTCATTGGAAGTGTTTTTGCTTTCGCCATCTACTTCGCCGTGGTTGACATGTTGATCAACCGGCTGATTGCTAAAATTTTTGAGACTTTTGCCAAGCACTAAGCTTCTGGCGCGTTAATTTGAAAAGGAGCCGCGAATGTCTGAACAAGAAACGCCGGAAGTGGTAGTAGCCGAAGAACAGCTTTCTACAGAAGAAGCGCAGCCGCCTGTACCCGCTGGACCGCTGGACCCAGCTACCAATAAGCATTGGTACATTATTCATTCTTATTCTGGCTTTGAAAACAAGGTTGCGGAATCGATTCGCGTGCATGCCGATGCTTACGGTTATTTGTCGCGCATTGGCCAGATTCTAATTCCCACGGAAGAAGTTTTTGAGCTCCGTAACGGCAAGAAAGTCACCAGCAAGCGAATGTTGTATCCAGGTTACGTTCTGATTGAAATGGAAATGGACGATTCCTTGTGGCATGCAATCAAGAATACGCCGCGAGTGACCGGGTTCGTAGGTGGCGGTAACAATCCTGTACCGTTAACTGCGACCGAAGTGAATGCGATTCTGTATCGTCAGGCTAACGCCGCTGAACGTCCGAAGCCGAAGATGATCTTCGAGCGCGGCGAAACTGTTCGTATTACAGAAGGACCGTTTACCAACTTCTCCGGCAAGGTTGACGAAATTAATCAGGAACGCAATACTCTGCGCGTCATGGTTACGATTTTTGGACGTTCCACACCTGTGGAACTGGATTTTGAGCAAGTAGAAAAGATTGTTTGAGTTTTTAGAATAGTGAGTTAAGCGCCGACAAAGGCCGGGCGGCCTCGTGGCAAGAAAAAATTGGCCGCCGACCGGGTCCGTTTTGTCGGCGAATACCTAGGAGACAAATGGCAAAGAAAGTTACAGGGCAAGTAAAATTGCAAATCCCGGCGGGCAAGGCCACGCCAGCGCCTCCGGTTGGTACCGCGCTCGGTCCTCAGGGCGTCAACATCATGGAGTTCTGCAAGGCGTACAACGCCAAGACCTCGGGTAAGGATCAGGAAGGCCTGATTATCCCCGTTGTCATCACGATCTTCTCGGACCGTTCCTTCACCTTTATCACTAAGACGCCTCCAGTGGCGATTCTGGTGAAGCGTGCTGTGAATTTGGCCAAGGGCTCGGCAGAACCGAACAAGACCAAGGTGGGTAAGATCACCATGAAGCAAGTGGAAGAGATCGCTAAGATCAAACTGCCTGATCTCAACAGCTTCGATTTGGCAGGAGCTGTCAGTCAAGTTGTTGGCGCATGCCGTTCCATGGGCGTTGAGATCGCCACGTAGTAGACTATTCTAAGAATCAATGAAAAATGGGGCACCTGGTTTGACCAGATGCCCCATTTTTTTCTGTTGCGGTTAGAATATGAACTTCAATCCGAACTGGATATTCCTGGCATCGCGGGCACTGGTGATAGTGCCGAACGATCCGCTGATATTCTTTCCATTGGCTCCAGCTGAGAAGGCACCATTCGGAATTCCCAAGTTCACATGATTCAGAAAATTGAATGCCTCGGCGCGGAACTGCAAATTGAACCGTTCCTTGATCCGAGTATTCTTGATCAAAGACAGATCCCAATTCACTGTCCCAGGTCCACGCACATCGGGTAGAACGCGCCCAATGGTCCCATAGGTGTAGTCAGCAGGATTCACGAACTGGTCGGTATCGAACCAGCGCAGTGAAGTTCCAGACCCGTTAAGATTAGCCGACGTGCCCGTGGAATTTGGCCTGTTCGCCAGGAAATTATTCGCCCCAGTTACCAACAGCGGCAAACCCGTTTGCATAATACCGATGGTGTTCACCTGCCAACCGCCAATCAAGCGATTCGCCAAACCAGCTCCTCTCCCAAATGGCAATTCGTAAAGCAGGCTGACCACTCCCCGTTTCGATACGTCCGTCGGATCCACCGCACGCTCCAGTTTGCGGTTGTATTTTCCATCCTGATAGCCAATCTGGTTCACCTGCTCAACGGGTCCAAAGTTCACTGGGTTCGCCAAACTATCGGAGATCACTTTGCCTCCTGTGAAGGAAATAAGAACTGTGAGGCCTTTGGACATTCGCTTTTCCACGCTCAATAGAAACAAGTGGGAATTGTACGAACCCAGTCTTGGGTTCCGGATGGAAATGCCGGAATAGTAAGGATAGGGTTTCAAGGATTGCAGCCTTGAAATTGTGGCTCCACCCAGCGCGCCTGGAACCAAGCCTGCATATGGATTTGGTACCTGTTGCCGCAAAGCAGCACCCTGATTCAGGAACTGATCATCCATCTGATTGAAGTCGTAACTGCCTGCTGTAAAGCCGGAGCCAATGTTGCTGGAATAGCCTGCATCAATCAACCAATTGCCCTTTAGCTGCTGCTGTATTGACAACGACATTTGATTCGACTTCGGGGTTTTTCCATTCTTCTCGTCGATGGCTACACCTTGTCCCAGAAACGGTTGAGCACCCAGGGCTTTTCCCAACGGTTGAATGGGTGCTGAGGGTAATCCAATCCGGAAAGCGAACGCAGGAAGATTCGGGTTCGATTGAACATAATTTGTCGCCGTTTGTGCGAAACCAGCGGCGTTGCCATAGTTTTCGCGCCACATCTGCGAGGGAAAAATAAGGCCGTAGCCACCACGGATCACTGTCTTTGAAGTGCCAAATACGTCCCAGGCAAAGCCAAGTCTGGGTCCAAAATTCTTGTAATCGGGATCACGGAAAGCGCGGGGTTTGCCTGCCTCTCCTGCATATACGGTACAGCCAGACAATCCATTTGGCAGCTTACAACCAAGATCGAAATTCGTTGATCCGTTCTTGTTCTCTACCGTTTGAGCCTGATAATCATAGCGCAGGCCAAGGTTGACCGTTAGTCGGCGAGTGATTTTCCAATCGTCCTGAAGGAAGCCGCTGAGGCTGTGCGACCGTTGCGATTCCCCAAGGTGAGTCGTTACACTTGCTCCGGAAACTGCTCCCAGCAAGAAAGTTGCATAGGAAGACCCCGTACCTGCTGGCGTTGTTGGATTGCCGGTCAGGCCCGTTGCAAAGCTGTAGTTTCCAGATGGCGATGAGCGTTGTAGATTATTTCCTTGCAGAGTTCGGAAGTCAATTCCAAGCTTAACCGTGTGCGCTCCCTTCACCATTGTTACGGAGTCCAGAAACTGCCAATTAACGCTGCCCCGCACCCCGGCCGTCCCGGTATTGAAGCCAGGAAGCCCGTTGCTCACAGCCGGAAATGTATCGGCAGGAACGATGGAGGGCAAGCCAAGTTTGGCCGGCCAGCCACCGCCGAAACTGCGGACGATGAAGGGAAAGTAACCACGTGTCACCCCAATACGGGATTCGTTGATGATGGTCGGTGTGAAGGTATGGGTGTCTGAAAGCACCACGTTCCAATTCTTCAGATTGTCGTCCCGCTTTGTCACCACTTCGTTGGGATTGATGCCCGTACCATTGTCCGTCTGGTGGTTGAAGAATGAATAGCGGCCGAACATGGAATTCTTGTCGTTGAAGCGATGGTCTCCCTTCAATGTTAGCTGTTGGCTGAAGCGCGCCTCACTGCTAAGCCGCCCGTAGTTATTGGCGTTGGTGAACGCATTGGTTGGTGTACGGTTTGGCAGTGGGTAGAAATCGTTGATCTTGGCAGCCACAGGATCAAGACGGTTGGCAGGGAGTAAATTACCTGGAAAAACTTCACGTGTCGCCTGACCTGCGGCGTTGGTGCCTGTAGTGGCTGGATCGTAAATCGGGATCAATTTCCCGGTGTTGTCGAATAGGTCAGAAAAATTTCCTCCCCGCTGTAATGCCGTTGGATAGGTTCCAACCTGCGGGGTGGCCCGACGGTAATAGTAGCGTTCCCAGTTGCCAAAAAAGAAGGTGCGGTTGCGAATTACTGGGCCACCCACAGAAGCTCCAAATTGGTTGTAGCGCAACGGAGCCTTGGTGGCAGCAAAGGTATTGCGAGCGTCTAATTTATCGTTCCGGAGGAATTCATAGGCCGTACCGTGAAACTGGTTTGTTCCCGATTTCGTCACCATGTTAATCACCCCACCCGCGGAAAAACCAAATTCAGCGGAAAGGGACCCGGACTGCACTTTAAACTCCTCAACTGCATCTACACCGGGGTTGATCGCCACTTCCCCAATGTAGCTCTGAATATTATTTGACCCGTCCAGCAATTGGCCGTTCATCGAATTCGGTCCGCCGTTGATGGAGATGGAGGAAAGCTGGATCCCTCGATCCCCGAATCCGGAATTGGTTGGTCCGGCGTTTGATTTCACGCTTGGAGTGAGCAAAGTCAACGCCAGTGCGTTGCGGCCGTTCAAAGGAAGTTCCAGAACACGGCGATTGTCAATTACTTTACCCACGGAAGAGTTTCCGGTTTCAACCAAAGCCGCCTCAGCTTTCACTTCAACCGTTTCGGCCACTTGGCCCAACTCCAAACGGAAATCGATCTGCGCCCGCTGATCTACTTGCAAGACAATTCCAGAGCGCAGAGCTTTTCTAAAACCCGTTCGTTCCGCAGAAACTGAATAACTCCCCACATTCAAGTTGGTGGCTAGAAAATAACCCTCCCCATTGGTTTCCGTGTTGAGGGTTACGTTGGTCTCTACGTTGGTGACTCGAACGGCAACCCCTGCGGCGGCGGCCCCTGTTTGATCAGTCACCACGCCTTGAATAGTGCCGCGGCCCTGTTGGGCGAAAACGGCGGAATTGGTAAGCAGAAACGCTATGCCTAGAATAATATATTTCACTTTACTCTCCTCAACTGGGCGGATCGTTATTTTTGTCCCGGACGATTTCCGCTTAGGTGTACATAAACTCAGCAGATGCTGAGCAAGAAACGCTGGAAGTTAGCCGCACCCAATGCGCACAGAATCCGTTGGGGAAGACGTGCCGGGCATACCCGTTAACCTCGACCTTCTCATAACGCTCCTAACTCCCGTTGCCTAAAAAGTCTACCTCAATTTTAACCCCAGTGGGGGCGGACAGTTTTCAAGTCCACCATTTTGTTAACAAATCCTGTGATAAGAAATGTGCCAGATAGGACGTCGGTGGCAACGTTCGAACAAGGCCAAAATCTCAAGAAGGAAGATGTCGGGAATGACCCACCCGCAGAAGGTTGCTAATTGGCGATTAGCTAGAATTCTAACATCAGGCCATGAATGTCTATGGGGAGTGTTCCGTTTTCACTTCACGAATACGCATTTTTTTGCAAGCCTGATTGTAAACATGTCCGCCCTTGCGAAACAGAATCGACGATTCATCCCAGGTTGTGAAAATTACGGTCCCCATACTCACCTGCCCCACGCGGATTACGGCTAAGATTTAGAGGATATTCCCAGACGGTGAACTTCTGCATCCATCAATAATTTCCACGTCTCCGAGTCGACAATAAGTGTGTGTGCCCACCCATTCATCACCCCACTCCGGACTGACGGTAACGAACGGCTTCTCCTGGTAATTATACCGGTCAAGGACGACGATTTCATTAAGAGTGAAACTTCCGCCGTAAATCTTGCTGCAATCCTGACTGGGACGGAAAAGCTTGTCATTCTGTCTGAAGACTGCTCCTCCTCCGCGGCTATAACGAACATCCGTGGAGAGGGGATTCGCCGGATGCTGTGTCCATTTCCCATCAATTGAGTCTGCGTAGAAGAGCCACAGTTGACTAGCGCCGCCACGAGGTTCCCACATCGTCACGAAGAACCAGTAAATGCCATTTTCGATCCAAACTGTGGTGTCGACCGCACGGCCTCTGAACAACTCTTTTTCAGCCTCCCACTTGTCAGGAAAGTGGACGCAGCGGTATAGATCGACAGTCCTTAGAGAGTCGGACTCTGGAACCATATACAAATTTTCGCCGTCGCGGAAAACGCATGGGTAGGAGAGGTGGTACGACGGCCTGTCAAGAACTGTGACTGGTTTCCCCAGTTGCCCTTGCCTCAATTCAGAACAGGAAATTTTGCCATATTTGTTTGCATAATCATAGTCCTCGTAGAACACCCACATTTTCCCGTCGGCCTCAACTAGAAAAGGATCAGCATAAAACTGTCCCTTTGGGGATTCAATCCAACGAAAACCCGATAAGACCGGTGAGGGGGCTGTGTCAATGACTGGGGATGCTCCGGTGCGAACGGCAAGCATCCAGTGTCGAATCTCTGGTTGTCGAACTAATCTCAAGTAGGCCTTTTTAAGAATCAATGGCCCCAGCCACCGCATTATTTCCCAATTCGTCGGTGTTGAATAGATTTTCTTCTTACCCAAGTATGGTGCTGGTTTCAACATTTTCTGTTGAATATGCTCCCATCCATACTTTTGTAATTCGCACAGCTTCTGAATAATAAAAGTTGATGCGCCCCAGTAAGGTTGCACTCGGTTTTTAGCATGTGACCAACCACCAGAATCAGAGGAAAAAAGGCCTTTGTAAAGCACTCTGCCCGCATCCAGTTCTTCGGTCAGCACTTGAAGGACAGCGCCTGAAATAGGATTCCCTTCGTAAACCTCCCAAAAATAGGCAGGACCACCTCGATAGTAATCGTTGTCACCATGATGGTAGGACCAAATTCCATACTTGGCTGCTGTCAGTATATCTCCGCGGAGAATATTGAATCCGAATCGCAGCAAAACATCGAGCTTTTTCGAGAGAATCTGCTCAATTGCTTCCGGCGGGAAGCGGTGGACGAAACGCTTTCGGATTGGTGTTACGGAGATTGATTCAATCTGCTTGAATTTGTCAGAAGAATCAATCAAAGCAAGGGGATCGTTTGATTCTTCAATGTTGCGAACGTCCCAACGCTGATATAAGGAAAATAATAATCGCTTGCGCTTCTTGGTATCGCTTAAGGTTTCAATTATCTTTCGGGCTGTAGATAGAGACTGCGGTGGCTCCGGTTTTTCCGTTTGAGCTTCAGTGTTATAAATTAATAATTCCACTTTAGCAAAGTTGCTTTTTTCAATATGATCGACAACTTCAGCGATGCAACGAGGAAGTAAAACGGAATCAAGAAGCAAGCCAATTCGGAGGGTGGGTTTTTCAGATTGAACTTTGAAATAAAGAGACGAATCCACCGGCTAAGAATACCACAATCATGCACAGGGAATACTCTTTTGGCAAGCGGAAAAATAGTTGAAGATGCATATTCCAATGGAATTATTTCAGCCTAAAAATTTGCCTCGCGATTGCAGTTGCCAGACTAGATCGGGAGTAAATGGGCATGGATCGAAGAATTAGTGAAAACAATTGGTGCACGTTCTGTTTACTTACCTTCCGCACCCGAATGGTAAACTTGAAACAGGTATATTTATGAATGTCGCACCACCAATTCCCTTCGCCGGTATGCGTAGAATAAATCCGGGTACTGCCGCAATAGATAGCTCGTCTTCATTGGTAACTTTTCTTTGCGCGTTAAATGTTTTTGTTGTTTTTAGCCGCCTTCCAGAGCTCTTAGTCATTTATCTTAAATCGAACCTCCGTATTGTTTTAGTATTAGGGGCATTTTGTTTGGTTGGTTTATTTTTCCAAGGCAGGTTGACTTTCGGGGGCCAGTCTCTCCAAGGAAAAATGCTTATCTTGTTGACTGTTTGGATGGTGCTTGCTGGTGTCTTTGGGGTTTGGATTACTGGGAGTTTGGATTTATTGGTTGGAGTTTGGTTCAAGTCCGTGCTGTTGTTCTTTCTGATTTCCGGAAGTGTTCGCACCAGAAACGACTTGGGAACCCTGTTGGCTGCATTGGCTCTATCTGTGGTGCTAATCGTCTTTCAAGGTCTTTATTTCGGCACGAACGAGTCCGAACGAGCAGCAGTTAGCATTGCTGGTGGACAAAGCATGACCTTCTCAAACGCGAATGGACTTGCCATGGCTGTAGGGCTTGGTATTCCGTTTTTGCTCTTTCAGGTTACAACTTCGAACAGTGTCTTTGTCCGACTTGCTAGTGCGATCATCAGCGCAGTGGGGGGGGTACTACTCCTGCGGACTGGTTCGAGAGGTGGGATGCTAGCCTTGATAATGATTTTTTTGCTGGTTTTCCTGCGTGTATCTGTTTTGCAAAAAGCAGCTATGCTAATTGCTTTGGCTTTGGTAGGCTCCCTTGGTGTATTTGTTGTTCCAAAAGCTGCCTTGGAGCGATATGTGAGCATGTTCGGCCGTCTTGCAACGGCTGAGGCTCGCTCTGCCGAAGCGTCTAGCCAACAACGCATTGCTTTACTTAAAGAAAGTATCTCAATTTCAATCCGTCATCCACTCTTCGGAGTTGGTCCTGGCAACTTTATTGTTGCAGCTGCAAAAAATGCCACGGAAAGAGGCGAAAGAGAGACCTGGCTTGAGAGCCACAATTCTTATACCAGAATTTCGAGCGAAACGGGGATCCCGGGCATCCTCCTGTTCGCTGGGATTTTGTTCACTTCTCTTTTCCGGGTCCGAGCTCTGGGTAAACAAGCTTTGGCCGCAGGAGATGAATATCTTGCTAATGCAGGTTTTTATTCGTCTGTTGCACTCAGCGCGTATGCTGTGCTGTGTCTGTTCGACTCCGGCGCATTTCAATTCCAGCTGCCCATGCTCTCCGGTGTGGCCGTAGCGATTTCGACCGTTTCCGAGCGTTACAAAGTTACCACTGCCTTGAAGCCAGCAATGATGCCAGACCGCTTTCAGCGCTCAACAGTTGCACAGCGCGGGCCTCATACCAATAGAAAAAATAGCTCAATTGATTCTCAAAGCAGACTTCCAACTATGCAAGCGTACCCTGTTTTTCCTCAGCCTAGGCTACCGCGGAAATTTTAAAGCTGTAGGGCAATTGACTACTTCGTCCAAGCGGGAGCCCCTCAAGCCGATCTTCCCGATGGACCGCATTGAGGGGGATCTTATTTCCAACAATGACGTGAAACTCAAAAGCATTTTGGTGAAGAGCATAAGCTAGTCCCTCCATATAGGAAAAAGGCTTAATCCCAAAGTGCGACAACAGCACTGGTGCGTATGTTGCCTCTCATGAGGTAGAGCGTCTCTCCCGCTTGTGCCATTCTCCTGCCACTATTCCGCCAAAAAATTGTCACCTACTCCCTCGTTTTCTCTCCAAACTCTCCCCGTTGCTCCGATATGCACTTCAAGACCGCTAGATCTGGACAGTCCACAACAATAACCTGAATGGGTTATCTGGTGGATTTTTGGGAAAGGATTCCTGCGTTCAGACTTGGCGAACTGTTTCAAGGAGAGAAACACATTATGTCATTCCGCATTAATACAAACATTGCTTCCTTAGAGGCGCAGGAATACCTGCGGCAGTCCAGTGAAGCACAACAAAAGACTATTGGCCGGGTCACTTCTGGTTTGAGAATTTTATCCAGTGGTGACGATGCGGCGGGTTTGGCAATTGCCAATACGTTCCGCAGCGACCAGGCCGTACTGAACCAAGGTATTCGAAACGCCAATGATGGTTTAAGTACTTTGCAGACAATTGACGGTGGTATCAACAACATCAGCAAGCTTCTGGATCGGGCCAGAACTTTGGCGACGCAGTCGGCTTCAGGAACGTTCTCTGGAAACCGGTCCCTTTTGAATTCTGAATTTAGCAGCGTGATCACAGAAATCGACAGGCAGGCCCAGGCCATTGGTTTGAATACTGGTGGACAGTTTGCAAAGTCGCTGTCGGTTTTCATCGGTGGTGGTAAAGCAGGAGGTGGTATTTCTGAAATCGCAAATGGTTCCGCTAACGTGGATTTGAGTGCTTCCACGGTGGATGCTCGTAGTTTGGGATTGAAAGGTACACAGGCAACAGGAGTGTCGGGTATTGATCTCAGTGATTCCAGTGCCACTTCTGTTCAGGCTATTGTTAACAATGCCGCCAACGTAGCCAGCGAATCCACTGGTGGCTATACAGATTTCTATTTCAAGGGACCTGGGTTTGGTGACAATGAGCGGGTTAATGTAAGTGTCAATCTTTCCGGTGTTTCTACAACGGAAAACTTGGTCTCGGCTCTAAACGCAGCAATTGAAAATGCCGGAAATGCGGCCACTTCGCAGGCCACTGCATTCAAGAACGCCGGAGTCAGAGCAACGGTCGTTACTGATTCTGCAGGTAAGAAATTCCTTGGATTCACAAGCGGCACAACCGCCTTCCAAGTGTCGGCCGGCGATAAGGTTTCCAACGCTTTGCTGGGCAATGTAACCTCTTCCAGCAATCCGGCTGGCGTGTCTTTGAAGAATAGTGTTCTTGCGGGAGCGAATACAGCGGCTGCGGCCAGCACATTCGCAACAGCAGGGACAGTCACCGTGCGCTTCCAGGGTTCAGGCCTTGCTGCTCCGGTTGATGTGGCACTCAGTGTCACAACTTCGTCAACTATTGAGCAGGCTTTGGCGTCCCTCACATCGGCTGTTGCTCAAAATGCACAGCTTCAGGCTGCGGGCATCACGGTTGAGACCGCAACTGCGGGTTCGGCTCTGAAGTTCTCCAATAATAATGGCGAACGCTTCGAGGTACTCAGTGCCGGAGACGTGGGCAATGTACTCGGATTGGGATCATACGGAGCTGCTACTGGTGCAACCGGCACCTTCGACTACTCTTCCAGAGTGGGTACCGGCGGCGCGTATACGGCAACGACAAACGAGACTTTAGAATTCTCGGTTGGTGGTGGTCCGAAAATTGCCATTACAGTGCAAACTGCTACTGCTACAGCAGCTGCTTCGGCCGATGCGATCAATGCTCAAATTGCTACTCAATCTGACTTGGTAAAAGCTGGCATTGTTGCCGATGTGAGTGGCGGCGAGGTGCGCTTGCGCTCCTTGACCAACTCGAACTTCAGGGTGAATACAGTTGGCGTTGCCAATATTTTTGGATTTGGAACCACAACGTCCACAGGTGTTGCAGCTGCTGCCAATACGAACCCTGAGAACAATACCACCATTTCGAGCTTTACATCGGCTGGGACTCAACAAAGCGGACTCATTGCGTTCTCGGCTATTCGCAACGGAAGTGATGCTCAAACAATCACCTTCAGTGCCAATGATTCCAGTGGCGCGCCTCGAACCGTTTCCGTAGTTTTGAAAAATGATTCTACGTCCACCAATGGTAGTTCCATCGACACTGCTATTGATGCGATTAACTCGGCGCTGCAAAAAACCAATGATCCAACACTGCAAAAAATTGTTGCAGTGAAAGACAAGGCTTCCTCGGCTGGTGCCGACGGGATCAACTTCCTCAGCACCGTTAGCGGTTTCAAGGTACAAATTGGAACCAATGGCGGAGCAAGCGGTTTAGGCAACCAGGGTACTGTTGTTTCCAGTGCAACCACTGGGACGGGTTCGACGGCCGATATTTCCACGCAGGAAAATGCGCAAACCGCCGTTTCCGCACTGGCCGCCGCAGTCACTTCCTTAGGCAGTGCTCAGGCGACAGTCGGTAAAGGTCAAAACGGGTTTTCGTTTGCTGTCAATCTGGCATCCAGCCAGTTGACCAACATCGCGGCTGCAGAAAGCCGAATCCGGGATGCGGATCTTGCATCGGAAGCTGCGAATCTGTCCAAATCACAAATCTTGTTGCAGGCCGGTATTTCGGCTCTAGCTCAAGCGAATTCGGCTCCACAACAGGTGTTAGCCCTATTAAGAGGTTAGAAAAAGAGGCAAAATAGCCTCATTACGGCAGATGGCTACAGGCCATCTGCCAATTTTTCCCGCTCCATGTTCCCCTTCATTGAGGGTGAACCCTATTTTCGAAGTCATTTTAGCCTAGCTGCCCTCCAGAAGCGCAATCTTTCCCGCCTGGACCGATAAGCCTCACTATGACCAGCAGATAACTGCTGGCCCCGAAAATGGATTTTCGGAAATCGGTTCCAGGAGACAAACATGTCATTCCGCATTAATACGAATATCACTGCCCTTGAAGCACAAGAGTATCTTCGTCAAACCAGCGATACACAGGGAAAAACCATCGGCAGGGTCACTTCAGGCCTTCGCATTTTATCCAGCGGCGACGATGCTGCCGGCTTGGCGATTGCCAACTCCTTTCGCAGTGATCAGTCCGTGCTGACACAAGGCATTCGCAATGCCAACGATGGACTGAGCACTCTTCAGACCATCGATGGCGGTATTAACAATATCAGCAAATTGCTCGATCGAGCCCGCACACTTGCCACTCAATCGGCTTCCGGTACCTTCAACGGGAATCGGGCCGTGCTAAACGCAGAATTTCAAAGTGTAGTTGCCGAAATTGACAGGCAAGCACAAAGTATTGGACTCAATTCCGGGGGGCAGTTTGCCAAATCGCTTTCCGTATTCATTGGTGGCGGTAAGAACTCCGGTGGAATTAGTGAAATCATCAATGGGTCAACCAATGTTGACTTAACCAGTTCAACTGTCGACGCCCAGAGTCTAGGGTTGAAAGGAACACAAGCCTCGGGCGTCATCACAACCGATATTGGAACTGGATCCCCGGCCACTTCGGTCGAGGCAATTGTACGCGATCCAGCAAACGTGGCAAGTTTGGCCGTGAGCGGGTCCAGCGAACTACTTTTCCATGGACCCGGTTTCGCAGGCAAGAATCTGGTCAAAGTCTCAGTGAACCTCTCAGGGGTTTCCAATATAGACAACCTGGTCGCCTCGGTCAACTACGGGATTGAAAACGCTGGAAATTCTGCTACGGCATCGGCAACCGCTTTCAAAAATGCCGGAATTCGCGCGGTTGCGCTTACAGATGCAACTGGAAAAAAGGCACTTGGTTTTGTTAGCTCAACTGCTGCTTTCCAAGTTGAAGCTGGTGATCTGGTAGCCAATGGTCTACTCGGCAATGTCACCTCGGTTTCTAATCCAACAGGACTATCATTGAAAAATAGTGTCCTTGGGGGAACCACTTCTGCCGCCACAGGTACAACTTTTGCCGGCACCGGCACAGTAGTTGTGCGCATTCAGGGCGCGGGCCTTGCGTCTCCTCCAGTCGATATTTCGCTGGACGTTACAGCAGCCACAACTGTCGATCAAGCCATTGCCAGTCTTCAATCGTTAATCTCCAAAGATTCCGACTTGCAGTCATCGGGGATTGCACTTGAACCACCAATCGCTGGCACCGCTTTGAAGTTTTCCAACAGTAGAGGGCAACGGTTTGATGTTTTGACTTCAGGCGATCTAAATAACTTACTAGGTCTGGGCACCTTCCGCAGCTCAGCCGGCGCAACCGGGACGTTCGACTATAGTTCCGTTGTTGGATCCAGTGGCGCTTTTACCGTTTCTACGAACGAAACTCTCGAGTTTTCCCTGGGTGGTGGACCATCTTTATCACTCACCATTCAAACGGCAACGGCAACCGCTCAGGCAGCGGCTGACGCCCTGAATGCTCAAATTGCCACTTCTGCTTCGCTGGTAAAAGCCGGAATTGTGGCCGATGTCTCCGGTGGTGAAATTCGCCTCCGCTCACTCACCGGAACCAATTTCCGGGTAAACACGGTGGGTAACTCCAACATCTTTGGATTGAATTCGGCGACTGCAACCGGCATTGCCTTTACCGCCAATACAAATCCTGAAAACAACACGTCAATCTCTGCATTCACCTCAGGCGGAATTCAACAAAGTAGTGCTGTCGCTTTCCAGCCAATCCTGATCGGCGGGGATGGACAAACGGTGACCTTGAGCGTCAACGACCCCAGCGGTGTTACTAAGACAGTTTCCCTCATCTTGAAAAATGACTCCACTTTGCGCAACGCTGGAAGCGTGGATGAAGCTATCAGTTCTCTAAACGATGCCCTTCAACAATCCAATGACGAATCTTTGAAAAAGATCGTTGCGATCAAGGAAAAAGCGAGCGCTTCGGGCGCCGATCAAATTAATTTCGTCAGTGTTGTCAGTAGTTTTAGAGTTCAAATTGGAACAAATGCTTCCGGTCGTGGTTTGGCCAATCAAGGAACTGTTTTAGCTTCTGTGAACTTTGGTGAAGGATCCACCTCGGACATATCTTCGCAAAACGGTGCGGAAAATGCCGTGTCAGCATTGGCCGACGCCGTGGTTTCCCTTGGCAACGCCCAAGCCGCAGTCGGTAAAGGCCAGAACCAGTTCTCGTTTGCCATCAATCTTGCTTCAAGCCAACTGACCAACATCGCCGCAGCCGAAAGCCGGTTGCGCGATGCTGATCTTGCGGCTGAAGCGGCAACCCTCTCAAAGACGCAAATTCTGTTGCAGGCGGGTATTTCTGCCTTGGCCCAAGCCAATTCAGCTCCACAGCAGGTTCTCTCATTATTGAGACAGTAATTATCTAATCATCCGCCTCTCGCCTCTTTTTGAGGAACTTGCTCTGGCAACAGAGCTCTGCTAAAGGTCCGATTCTCAAGCTCTGAATTGTCTGTGGGCCGTTGCCTATGGCAGCGCTTTGCTGTGATCGAACCTATATGGCGGTCAACAATGAAAAGGAGAACTGAATTGCCTCGATTATCTTCGTGGCTTTCTGCCGCAGTGTGTCATCACCGCAGTGGTGATGCTGTGTCGGCTGAAAAGCTTTGCCGGAAAATTTTGAAAACTGATCCTGATTGTCCCGAAACATTGCATCTGCTTGCAATATTGGCCTCAGAGGATGGCAGACTTCAAGAAGCAGCTTTATTGCTGGTGGAGTCGAATTTCTTTGAACCTTCTGTGGACCGTTCTATTGCACTAGGAATGGTGCTTGAACAACAGTGCCGTTTGGAAGCTGCTTTGGCTGCCTATCGCCAGGCTCGTGACCTGGATCCAACGGAAGCCTCCAGTTGGGAGACTCTGGCAAGGGCTCTCGACCGCTTCGGAAAGTTTGAAGAATCCTCTTCCGTATGGGCTCGAAGGCTCCGGATGGAGTCTGAAAAATCTCAGCGTCGCCAGGAATTACAGTTTTGTTTCGGCAATGCTTTGGCGCTTTCCGGGCAAAAAGAGCAGGCCCGCTCGCAGTATCAGGCAATCGTGGACCACAATCCGGAGTTTGCCCAAGGGTGGTTTCATCTGGGGGTGATCCAGTCACAACTCAATGCCCTTGCATGTTCGGTTCAGGCCTATGAAACCCTTCTTGCCTTGGAACCCAAGCACGCAAAAGGCTGGAATAATCTGGGAATTCTAAAGCAGGCATGTGGCGAAATCCCGGCCGCTATCGACTGTTACCAGAATGCGCTCGCAACTGAACCCGATTACACTCAGGCTCTTCATAATCTTGGGTTGGCTTTGCAGATATCAGGAAACCTTGCTGGAGCGGCTGAACAATATGAGCATGTGCTAGCCTGCGAGCCTTCCAATCTCGCGGCTCTAAACAACTACGGGAATACGCTGGTTAGTCTGAATCGGTTGCGGGAAGCCGTTGGGATTTTCGAGCAAGTGCTGGAACTGGTCCCCGATGACCCCATGGCCCGATACAATCGCGGATTGGTTCGCCTTCTTCTAGGCGACCTGCTGCGCGGTTTTGCGGACTACGATGCCCGGCTTGAACTTTCGGAGACCCGGATAAGAGAGTTTTCGCAACCCCTATGGACATGGCAGCCTTTAACAGGGAAGAAAATACTTCTGCTTGCCGAACAAGGCTTGGGTGATACAATCCAGTTCATTCGTTATGCGGACTTGTTAATAGCCAAAGGCGCAGCTGAAGTGCTGGTTGAGTGTCCGGTTAGTTTGGCTAAATTGATTGCCACGGTGCCGGGTGTTGGCCAAGTAATAACCACCGGACAACCACTCCCCCCTTTCGATTTTTACGTTCCTATGCTGAGTCTTCCGCAAAGATTGGTGACAATGGCATCCACAATTCCGGGTACCGTCCCATACCTCCGGTCCGACGATGTTCTACCAAATTTTTTCTTACGCTCAGTTCCCCATGTCGGAGTTGTTTGGGCTGGGAATCCGCTTCACCCCAATGATCAAAACCGGAGTATGCCCATTGAAACACTCAGTTGCCTTGAAGCATTTGAGTCAATTGAATTCGTTAGCCTACAAAGGGATCTAGAGGCGCCGTATTGGTTCGCCGACGTTCGACCGCAGATGGTGGATTTTGCCTATACTGCTGCTATTATCATGCAACTCGACCTGGTCATAACTGTCGATACCTCTATCGCACATTTGGCCGGAGCACTTGGAAAGCCGGTTTGGCTGTTGCTCCCATTTGCACCCGACTGGCGATGGATGATGGATCGAGAGGACTCCCCTTGGTATCCAACTGCACGTTTATTCCGGCAAACTGAGCCGGGCGATTGGGATGGTGTTATGCACCGGGTATGCAGTGCTTTGTGTCAATGGCAACAAATCACTCAAACCGCGTAATCCACATAGGCGGGAGTTGGCTCAACGGGTCCAAGAACATTCAGAAGTTTCTCCTGCCGTCGTAAGAGTGCCAGATCTTCTGCCGCGTTGTTTCTCAAGAACTCAAAGCGTCCCTTCATGGCATTGGTGGATTCCGTCATTGCCGAAAGCATGGCGATGTACTCCTCTCCCTTGTCTGACACTTCTTGAAGCAATGCGCAACATTTGCTTCTTTCCTCCATCAAAACTTCCAATCGCTCCAAGTTCTCGCAAGAAGTTTCGTGAATTTGAAGATCCAATTGCTCAAGTTGATCGAGAATAGAATGACTCATGGTAATCCCCCATACCTGTCTAACCTAGAAAAGACCGAGATGAATCCAGGTCTTGTGCAATCGAGACAGCATTTGTCAGGCCGCTAATTTTTCGATCCATACAGACTGTAGTTGAGAGCGGTATAACTGGCACTAATGATATTTTGCTGGGATTCGAGGTTCGCCAAAATGGCATCAAACGCTTGTAGACGTTGCGAGGTGGCTTTTTGCAAGTTGATAACACGTTCAGACAGGGTAAATATCTTGTTTGTAAGATCTTTATTTTCGGCAGTGTAGCGGTTTTGCTGAATGGCGATCAAACCAGTGACCGGATCACTTAACTGCGTGAGTTTCTTCGAGAGCCCACCCAAACCAGTAGTTTTCGAACCCAGAAAAGTGAAGGCTTGCTGGATTTGCGTATCACTGAGACTATCGAATTCAGCCTGACTGAACGTTGCTTTGCCATCGGAAGCAATTGTCACACCGATGTTGGCCAGCCCCTTGATATCACCAGACCCTTGATACCCCGATACGGCTCGCAGGCTACTTTGAATCTCCCGGACAATCACATCGCCGGTTAAAAGCCCTGCGTTTTCGCCAATTTGTGCATCTACTTGATTGGAAAGCCCATTGTAAGTATCCACAAAAGTCTTAAGCTTGTTAGCCAAAAGTGACCGGTTTGAACCCACTGTGATCGTCAAGGATTCATTGCTGGCAGTGGTGCTCAATATGCTGAAACTCACCCCTGACACAACATCGTTAATTGTTGTTGAGTTCTTGCTCACTAGGACGCCGTTTAGTTTGAAAACCGTACTAGCCCCATCGTCAGAGCTGGTGATCAAGTTTGCTCCCTCGCCGGCAACACCGTCGGCGAGGGTGATTGGTTTTGAACCAGTCGCATTTGCAGTAAGCGATAGATAGAAGGGATTCGCTCCAGTACCCGTTGTAAGAATACTCGCATTCACACCTGCACCCAGGTTGTTAATTGCATTTCTCAATCCAGTCAAATTGTTCTGTTCCGCAGTAAGGCTGATCGCATAGTCAACTCCGCCAAACGTCAGTTTCAAATTCCCGGTGGCTGAAACAGCTGCTGTTGAGGAATCGGGAAAGCCACTACTTGTGGCCGAAGCCGCATGGGCAATCGATGTTACGTCCGATATTGTGTAAGTCGCTGGTGAATTTGCTGTGGTCGAGTTAATCGACACCTTGGAACTGTTCGAACTGTTGGCAACCAGAGCCTTGCTTTCCCCCAAGCCGCCCAACTCTTCCAGGGCACTGGCCACACTCTGGGCTCCGCCATTCAAATTGATGGCTAACTGCTTTTGTTGCAGAATCTTAGTCTGCTGGTTCTGCAAGAAACTGATTGGTTGACTGGCGATTTTGACAGTTCTTTCAAGAATTGTCTGGAAATCTGCCGAATACTTGCTGGCACCTGTGAAGGCTAGCGGCGCTATCGAACTCATGATGAATATACTCCTTCAAGAATCCTTATCGGCCCGCGCACCCATTCTTTTAACGTGGTTCTTCGTCCATGAAGTAATAACAAATTGTATGGCAAACAATCAGATGCGCATCCTCAATGCGGCCCATATGAGGAGAGGGAACGTGGATGTTCAAATTAGCCATCGGTCCCAACTTTCCGCCGTCTCGGCCTGTAAGTGCAATTGTCCGCAATCCGGTTTGGTTCGCAAAGTTCATTGCCGCTAATACATTTGGTGAGTTCCCTGAACCACTAATAGCCATAAAAAGGTCACCGGGCTTGGCAAAATTCTTCATTTGCTCCAGGAATACGCATTCATAACTGACGTCATTCGAATACGCGGTGATGGTTGCCAGGTTATCGGTTAGTGCCATAATGCGAAACCGTTTTTCCCTGTGAAAGCTTGCCCCTTTCAGAATATCGCAAGCAAAATGCGATGCCGTGGAGGCACTTCCTCCATTTCCAGCAACAAAAATAGTTCGGCCACCATCCCTAGCTTGCTGGAACCATTCAATTGCCTGATCTATCTTCCCAGTGTCTAGTTTCCCAAGTGTCTCATTTAGGGATTGTTGGTATTTCGCTGCAAAATCCATTGATGCTCCATTTTATCATTTGATCGTATCCTTAAATGTATGATCAGACCGTTCGCCATCGCCTTTCTTCTATCAAGCCTTCTGGTAGCAGAAGACTGGCCGCAATTTCGTGGCCCCGGCGGGGAAGGGCATTCCACTGAAAAGAACCTCCCTCTGCAATGGAATGAAACCTCCAACATAGCCTGGAAAACACCGATCCCTGGGCGAGGCTGGTCTTCGCCGGCGATTTCTAACAGAGTAATTTGGCTTACTGCAGAGGTTGATTCCAGTCTCCACGTTTATTCTCTCGAAGCGCAGTCCGGGAAAATTCTGAAAGACATCACAGTGTTTCCTCCAAGGAGCCTTGGTAGCCAGCATGCCAAGAATACCCATGCATCCCCCACCCCTATTCTTGAAGATGGCCGAGTTTACGTTCACTTCGGCTCTCATGGGACTGCGGCCTTAAGCTCGGATGGTCAGATTCTTTGGAAGACCACCATGGACTATGAACCGATGCATGGAACCGGCGGCTCGCCTGTCATTTTCAAAGATCTCCTGATCTTCAGTTGTGATGGCACTGACGTTCAATTCGTGGTGGCTCTCAACAAAAACACCGGTAAAGTGAAATGGAAAACATCTCGGAAGACTTATATGGCGTTTTCTACGCCTTTGCTAATCAAAGTGGAGGGGAAGGATCAACTTGTCAGTCCAGGAGCGTACCGGACAGTCGCCTACGATCCAAATAACGGCAAGGAATTATGGTCAGTTTCGTATGGGGAAGGATTTTCCAACGTCCCCCGTCCAGTGTTTGGGCACGGTTTAATTTTCTTATCTTCTGGATTTAACCGCGCCGACCTTTTAGCCGTGAAGCCGGGAGGGGAAGTGGTTTGGAAGTACGGTCGGAGCGTTTCTCTCACCCCGTCCTTCCTTTTAGTGGGCGACGAGCTTTACATGATCAGCGACAACGGCATTGCCACTTGCTTTGACGCCAAAACCGGAATCGTACATTGGCAGCAAAGATTGAGTGGCACCTTCTCTGCATCGCCGACCTTTGCGGATGGGCGAATTTATTTTCAAAACGAAGATGGAGAAACGGTTGTCATTGCTCCCGGGAAAGAATTTCGAAAGTTGTCAACGAATCAAATTGATGGCCAGACGCTAGCATCCATGGCGGTTTCTGATGGACAAATATTGCTGCGCTCGGCAACGCACTTGTACGCAATTCGCTCAGCCAAACCCTAGTAATCGGTCATCGGCGCAAGGTTCCGAGCATTCGAATTGCTGTTTCGACAAAAATCTCACCACAACCAGGAGCACAGCGAGCACTGATAGCTTCATACGCCCCCTCTGCGAAAGCCTTTCGATCCGGAATATAACTGATGGCACCGTTTGCCTGTTCCACGATGATGGTTGTCCGGAAGGGTGAAGCGCGCTTGATAGACATGCCCAGCTCAACAAAGAATTCTCCCGGAATCGCCACCCAGGCAATTTGATCCCCAAGGGCAATAATCTGCACCTCCACTTCCAGGGGACCTTTGCGAGCGGCTGTATCCAGCACCTTAAACGCATCCACTACTTCAAGGAACGGTGCTTGGGTCTTCTTTCCAAATGATCCGGCTGCGGCTTGTGCTCTATTCAGATCTGAAATTTCGGGGGAGGGAAGCAACACCTTGACTGAATTCGCTGACAAAGTCCTGGCTGCCGTCGGATTCAACTTTGTGTAAGTCTTTAGAACTTCACCGGCAAGCACCGTTCCAATTCGGGCAGCTTCCTCATCGCCACGTTGAGCCTTCTTACTTCCGACGTCTACGTGATTGATGTTGCCTGCGGCTCCAATTGTGAAAAGTGTCACCATTTTTGGACCCTTCACAGCACCTAACGTTTTCGCCAATGTGTAAGGATAGTCCGCTGAATACTGTGTGCTGCCAACGGTATCCAGATGCAATGCAAAATTCACGTAGGTGGCAAGCGGAGCTCCTTGTAAACTTTCGAAATAAACCACCGGCAAATCGGGATCAATCGGTCCAACGGGGCGGATTATCTCAGGATTGCCCTTGCCAGGATTGAACCGCACTGTGCCATCTTTCATTAGAAAACGGCGATTGAAACTGAGTGAAGTTTCCGTTCCGACTGCGTCAGATGCACGAGCAGGCTGCAAATCAGCAACGGCCAAACGCGCACTTTCAGCAATCAGTTTGGGTAACTCTTTTAGATACTTTTCCGCCAGTTTTCTAGCCGGTTCTTCCGCAGCCGCAAGCATTCGTGGATTGAACAACGGACCCGTGTGACTATGGGTGGCAGATAGCATAATGCGGTTGATCGGTATGCTGGTAAGTCGAGAAGCCTCCTGCCGGGCAGCACCGACGAAAGATGGGTCGGCAGCGATCAGATCGCAGGAGATCAGGATCGCCCGTTGCCCATCCACATCAAGCGCGATACTGGTAGCGT
>JAYUSZ010000362.1:0-21512 GCA_043755435.1 Bryobacterales bacterium
CGCTGGTGTTCTTAAACAGCGTCGCGTTGGCCACTTCACGGGCAGCTTGATTTACATCGCACAAGCCGGCGACACGGGCGCTGGACAATTTCGAGTAGACACTTAAATGGTTGGATCCTCGGCCACCGAGTCCGACAATGGCTACGTTGATCTTGTCGTTGGCGCCAAAAACGCGAGTTGCTGCAGCTGCCGTGGCCGCCCCTAAAAAGAATCGGCGGGATGTAGAATTTGACACTGGATGCTCCTGTATTTCAGATCTTAAATGAACTGTTTGCGATCCCATTACATCACCTTGCTGGTATTAATGGCAACGCAAACCTAATCCAAGGATTCAAGAAAAACAATCACGGCACTTCCTCTTCGCGATTTGTCTTCTCTTGATCAACTTGCCTCAATCAATAAGTAAAGACACCATGAGCAGCGTTACGCAGGCCGAAGCATGAGTATTTGCGTGAACGACTACCTAGCTTTCTGTTCTCTAAATTGGCGGACAACAAATTGCCTTACAGAGATGGAAGCCGCCATGCGCAAGCATGCGGTAGTAGCTAGTGCTTACCGTGTTCTTTAGAAAGGGTAAAGAGTGGATGCAGGGGAGGTTGAACGCTGATTGAACAGTCCGATTGGCTTCCTTCCAACACTGCAAACATTTTTGATTAATTTTGTTCTTGCTTTTTGGGGCAGCTAATGTCAATATGCCAACAAGTGAATTGGAATAGCAAGTATTATTCAAAAAAGAAAAATAAAGCCGTCCTAATTAGGGAGACTATGAAAATACCGGTAAGATCCATTTTCGTCACATACGTAGCATTCTGCCTGCAATTGCATGCACAGACTGCCCCCCCCCCGCAACACCTGTAATTGTTAAACAAACCTCACCAACTTTGCCCCTCGGTTTCGTGAGTGCCATTCGAAATCATTCAACCATCGCTGGTGCATTAGGAGCCAGGCTGAATACGGCGGGTTCTGAACGAGTTGTCCATTCAGGAACGTTGACGGACAGAAATGGCAAACGCAATTTCACAGTAACCACAGAATTGCCAGGAAAAATCAGGGTCGACGACCCTGGGCAGCAAGGAAAAGCCCTCGCATTCGACGGGAACAACGTTGCATCCAGCAAAGGGGTTGTCAGCGCTGACGATAACGACCTGCTGGAACTGCTCGCCCACGATACCCAGGAGGGATTTCTTGCCGCTGTCGCAAATGGCGGGGGTTTGCGCCAAATTGGCGGCAATTTTCGAACCGACGATGGCAAGACTCTAGATTACAAGGGACCCTGGCTGGAGATATACCAAATTAATTTCCCTTCAGCGAGTCGCTCCGACAAAGCCGTCCGCGCCAAATTCTACATGTTCGATTCTTCCACGCACCTACTGCAACGAGTCAGCTATGATTCGGGAGGAGGTTCTTCGGCTCGAGTGGAAGTTGTCTTTGGGCCGTGGCTGGCTGTGCAAGGTAACCAGATACCGGGTAAGATTACCCGGCTTGAAAACGGCGTGAAAAAGCTGGAAGTCGAATTTTCAACCGCAACCTTTGCAAAGGGGGTATCCGACAATGCGTTCAGACCTTAAATTAATTCCGGCACTTTTCGTCCTTTCATTCCGTGCAATTGGCTGGGCACAATCGCCAGCTTCACAAGTAGATACACCTCAGCGCGGCATAGTTCCTACTGGTTCCTACACCGTCTCTCAAGTAGAATCCATCAGCAATACCTTTGGGGGTCTAAACCTTTCCATTCCTGTAGGCGGCATGGCCCCTGGGAGGGCAGGATTTTCTTACCCTGTCAACCTCTATTACAACTCTCAGATTTACGATACTTACCCAGCCGACGAGTTCTATGCCACAGCCCCGGTTGAAAGAACTGGCACCAGAATGATTCTTGGCAAGGACGGGGGATGGCAATATGGATATCAATACAAAGTCATTTCCGATCAAAGACTCCTAACAGCGGCCCAGTCTACTTGCAGCTTGGCAAATTTGTCAAACGGTAACTCGGCTCTTTCGCAACCGCCTGGTGAAGATCAATTAGCGATTAAGAAGTACAGGCTGAGGGTTGTTTTCCCCGATGGGAGCGTGCATACGCTTCATCCCAAAATACAAATGATCAGGGAAGCGCTGTCCAACACGCCCACCTATATCCAAGATCTTAACGGCGACGGTTTTTACAATGTTTCGATCAATCGCTTTTATGTTCCGCTATTGGGCAATGACGCGTGTACCACCACAGGTGGGTTCGATCTCCCTGAAAAGCTGGTGTACTACACAACCGACGGCACCTATGTGCGCATGGAGTTTCAAACCAAGCTCTTTAGCTTGAACCAATGGTTGTATTTCTCGTTTGAGGACATGAATTGGACCCTCCATTTTCCGGATGGGCATAGAGTGAACGGAAGAGGTGGCTTTAGCTATTTTGAAGCGGATCGAAATAACAATGCCGCACAGGTCATCTCTACAATACAGAATGGATTTCCGGCGGTCACCATAAGCGATCAGTTGGGGAGATCCGTTCTACTAAATTACGGTGCCAACCAAGATCAAATCATCTCTAAAGGATTTAATGGCGTCTCGGTTTCGACTTTAGTCAATTGGACAAGCTTCAGCCTCAGCAACTCGCTTGAATATGACTGTACGGTAAATTATACGGGGTCCACGTTTCTACCTGGAGACTGCCCCGCTACTGGCATAGCCAATCCATCTGTGGCTCTTGGGGCCTTGCCTTATCGGATGGTGAGCACCATTCAATTGCCGACAAATGGCACCGGTGCCCAGGATTTTTCATTTAAATACAGTGGTCAATTCTTCAACACACCGCAAGGTTGGGGAGAGTTGTATGAAATGAATCTCCCATCAGGCCTGAAAGTGAACTATAACTACCTTTATGATGGGCAGTTCCGCTACAGTCTAAAGGAAAATCCAATTGTCAGCAAAGTGGTTACCGATTCCAACGGAACTGAAACTTACACCTACACCACCTGCGGTTCTGTAGATCCGTTCTATTGCGGAACCAGATCGGAATCCAGCCCCGACGGCCTTAACACCCAATACAAATTTTTGTCCGCATTCGGCATTCCCTATCCACCATTAGTCCACACAGTTATTTCGCCCAGTGCTGAGACGCGCAAGGTTTGGGCCTACAGCAGGCCCTTCCCGCGCGAACTCTACCAGCCCAACACTGTCCAAAGGTCGTTTCAATTCGACAACCCTTATCCTCAGTACGAATACAAAATCCCTAAAGCAAATGGACTTGGTGGCATAGCCGCAGCAACTAGACTCACAATTGACATCAATGGCAATACAAGGGTATTAAACTCCACAGATTGGATCCAGGAATCGGTGATCCCACCCGCCATAAGCGGGCTTTGGCAACCAATTAGCGGTACTTATCCCAGTGGAAGAATCCAAATTAACACGTATGCAATAAGTGTGCCGGACGCTGTTTCGCCATCGTCCAGTAACAATCACGTTGACGCCTATTGGAATGAAAACACATCGAGTCCACGCACAACTTTGAATGCTCTTACTCAACAAACGGTGAATAGTGCCACTACCGTTTTCTCAAAAACTGAGTTTGATTACTACGACCCACGCACAAAAGCAAACATCCAAAATGAAAGGCATTTCAAGGATGCTTTTAACTATGTTCAAACCAGCAAGCAATACGATTCATTTGGTAACGTAACCAGAATTACAGACGGCAACAATGTTGTCACCGATATCACCTATGCCACAATCGATGGGTTCCCTGATGCTTTCCCGCAGACGCACAAACAAGCTTTCGGCACAAGCAATCAGTTGCAAACCGATTTCACCTACGATAGGTACACTGGCCGCGTAAAACAAGCTACAGCATACCGGTCTCCTGCCGTTCAGTCAACGTTCGCAACCAAGACCGATTACACATACGACGTTTTCGGTAGAGCACTTTCCACCACACAAACCGGCAGTTCTCCCGGGCTTTCAGACTTGAAGAGATCCACTGCAACAACGTACAACGATGGTCAGCGAAACCTGGTAAGTAGGAAGGATCTAAACACCCTCGGTGACGTCCTATTACAAAGCAGCCAATTCTTCGATCAAAAATATCGTCCGGCTAGTTCCCTTGGGATTGATGATAATGGCGCATTTGGAATCCGCAGCGATCAGAATTATCTAGCAACAACCAGCGGCTCGCACGCCCTCTCTTCAACGCCTTACCGCACTACAGCGGATGCCACTTTCGGATGGAATTACACGCAAACCGATACCACCGGGCGGACAACTGCCTCTTCGCATTATCCCGGCAATAATAAACCCGTGGTATTCGGTGGGACTAACACGACACCGTCCAGTTTAAGCACCGTCACATATAACATCAGAAGCACGTTGCCCAATCTTGCGTTTGAAACCACCGTTACAACCAAGGGTGGTGCCGCGTTAACAACCACCTCCAATCCCAGCTTTGATATGTCCCGAACAACTGGAGTGGACGCATTCGGCCAAATCACTTCCGTCTCGGAATCAGGCTCTGCTCTCAGCACTTCCTACACATACGATCCCGCAGGCCGGTTGACCACGGTTACCCAATCCAGTGGCTCATCAATCCAGAAGCGCGTCTTCAAATACGATTGGATGGGCCGATTGACAGACGTCTATCAGCCGGAGACCACTCCCACCAATCCCGGCAACCCTGAATTTCTCCCATCGGGTGTCGCCGCCACTCCTGCATTCAAGTACGAATATGACAACAACAGCAATTTGAAGAAGCGCACCGACGCCCGCAATGTAATCACAAATTATACATACGATGAACTGAACAGACTTACCGGGAAAACCTATCAAAACGCCCCTTTAACAACTCCATCGGTGGAATTTCTCTATTCAGGTCCCGACCTGTTGCAAAGCGTAAGGCTGGGCGGGGTCACAGCGGCTACTTACACGTACGATCAGCTTGGCCGAGTATTGACCAGCTCTCAAACCACCAACGGAACCACCTACAGTTTCGGAAGCAGCGCCACTGACCCCGGTTACAAATGGAACCTAGCGGACCACTTGACACAAGTCAAATACCCCGGCGGCAAGGTGGTTGCCTACACTGCCTCTCCGGCCAATCGCTACACCGGACTCACCGTGAACGGCACCCACTACGTTTCCTCAGCAGCCTACACGCCTGCTGGTGCTCTGAAGCAAATGACACTCGGTTCCACGGCGGTAGAGACCCGAGCCTTCAACTCCTTGGGGCAGATCGAAAGTATTAAGGTAGACCGCCAAACCACTAATCTGCTCACCCTTACCAATAACTACACAACGACGAACACTGGCAATCTGGACGATCAAAAAATCAACCCGCTCGGCACCCAGCAGTATTTCAGCTACAACACTAAGAACCAGTTGACAGGGGTCCAGGAAAAGACGCTGCAGGGTTCGTTGCTGTGGCAGGAGGCATACGGTGCCACCGACTTCGGCAACCACTACACCACAGCAGCCATACTGACCGGCGGGACTCGTCCAAACTCGGCCAGCTATTTCGACCTTAGCAACCGCCTCAGCGGAGTGGTGCATGACGATGCTGGAAACCAGACGGAAGTTTCACCCTTCACCGCAACCTACGATGGCGAAAGCCGCCAAAGCGGAGTAACCAGTTCAAGTAATGGTTCAGCCACTTATTCCTACAATGGCGATGGGCGACGTGTGACGAAGGTCGCCAATGGGGCCACGACGGTGTTTGTATATGATGCACTGGGCCGATTAGCGCAGGAATATTCTACGGCTCCGGTATTGCTGGGCGGAACAAGGTATCTGACTCCCGATCAGTTGGGCAGCACGCGAATGGTGACCGATGCTACAGGAGGCGATGTCCGGCTGTTTGATTATCTGCCGTTTGGTGAAGAGATTCCTACTGGATTTGGTGGTCGCACAACGGCGCTGGGATTTGGGAAAGTTGGAACCACGCAGAAGTTCACCGGCCAGCAAAGAGACGGGGAGTCAGGGTTAGATTTCTTCGAGGCCCGATATCTGTCTGGTGCAATGGGCCGGTTCACTAGCCCAGATCCTGAGGGGGCCGGAGCAATGTCCGATGATCCTCAAAGTTGGAGCATGTACGCGTACGGTCGCAATAATCCAATGAAATATACGGATCCGACTGGGACTAACTATACGGTTTGTTTATATGGATCTTGTCAAACCTGGAATGACAACCAATGGGACACCTGGAGAAGTGGACAAGGTGATTCCATTATTTTCAGACCAGGAGGGGACATTCTTGACCGAACAACCGAAATGAAGATCGGGAAGGCCGAATATTATGATGAAAAGCCTTTGGAGGCTCTGATACTGGCCGGGAATAGAGCGAAGCGCGATGTGAGCACCAGTGCCATTTTGATTGGTGCCTTCGCGACAGCCTACATAAGCACTTACGCAGCTCCGGCGTTGTTGGCTGCCGTGGCATTCGGAAGCGAATTAGGAGAAATAGGGGCAGTCGGAGCCAATTTGCTGCCTCCCAAAGCTCGAGGGCTCCTTGGGACGTTGTTGCCACTTGCAGGAGAAACTGTTGCTAAGGTAATACGCCAACGTGGAGGTGGGCAAGGACAGGTGAATCAGGTTGCAACAAATATTCAGCAAATGACACTAGGCGAAGTAGCCAAACTGGCGGCTTATGGAGAAGGCAAGGAAGCTGCAGCCGCCAGAACTGCTATCCATGTTGCAAAAAACGCAAGCGCCCAGTTCCAAAAATACCAGAAATGAGCCTAAATTCCTGTCAGTTTTCCTTCGAGAAAGACGTTGCGATCCTACAAAGGGTTGATATGTTTACGCATCCAGACATTCCCGATGGCGTAGGTCTGATTGAGTTCTCCCTTTCGGAGGGGACGGTGTTTGTCACGATTGATCCCGATACTGACAACTTGATCTGCTCACGAAACTTGCTGGAACTAGCCGCTCCCTGCACCAACCCGGTCTCAGCATCTTTCTGGGAACCCATAATAGGCAAAGCTCTTATTACTGCTTGGGAAATGATCAATGATCGCGGATACCTGGATGCCGTTCAACTTAGGTTTCGAACTCACCCGAATGAGGGACCATATAGCCTGATCCAACTCTATGGCGAAGCCTCCCAAATTATTCTGAGCGAAGTGTCAGAAATCCGCCGAGTATCCATGGGGCATCCGAATGAATGACGGATTCGGGATTCGCGGGATTCGGGACCGGGATTCGGGACGGCCTGAGGGGGGAATCCGGGACAGACGGACCATTTCCCAATTCCTAAGTCTCTCGAGGCAAATGTGAGAAAAACCGAAGTCTTTGATGGCGATTCCTTTTGAAACAAACAAAAACAGAGGCAGAGATTGACACAATTACAGAAAACCCTAAACCTTCAATGGATCACCGCCACGATAGGCATTCTCCTATCCGCCCTCACCCCCCTCGCCCAAGCCCAACCCTCGGCCTCAGGTCGCATCCTGGACGACGGAGGTAAGCCCATCCCCAGTGCCATCGTCTACTTGCAACGCCAGCAACCACAGCAAGGCGATCCTGGAAATGCCAAGAAAGCGGACTCCACTCCCGACGGGAAATTCTCCGCCGACGGTCTCGCTGACGGAGTCTACGAAGTCTGCGTCCACATGCCGGACAAAGGCTACATCAACGCCTGCCATTGGCTCAAAACTCCGCCAACCATCACCGTCAAAAAAGGCCAGGCCGCAACCAACACCGACGTCCCGGTTCAAACCGGCGTCAAGGTGCAAGTGCGCGTGAATGACCCCGGTCGTAACTTGCAAGTTCTAGGTCCCGTCGCTCGCCCGCCATTCCTGCTGGTAGGAGTTTGGAGCGAAAAGGGATTCTTCTACCCCATGTCGCGCGTTGGCGGCAGCAGCGGCGCCGCCGACTATGAATTGACCGTGCCTTATGAATCCAACATGAATGTGACAGTGAATGGCACCGGGCTTCAAGTCTCCCTTGAGCGAGGTGCTGCTGCCGACGCGTCGAAAGCTGGGGCAGCGGTTCCATTGCGCCTCACCAAGGGAAGCGCACCGAAAGTGTTGACGCTTGATGTAAGCGCGCCAGTGAAGTAAGTCGAATTCACGAGAACAAAGGAAATCCACATGCGATCCGACAAATCCGGCTTAATGGCAGCAATTCTATTTATTTCGGCGGGTGCTGTTGCACTTGCGCAGCCCTCACTCATTAAAGAATACATCTACGCCGATTCCCGCGTGATTGCGGTGGATTCACCCGCTGCGACCATCATCCCGTCCCCTCCGACCGTTTCCGCAGGGCCCGGGAACCCTACCAACCTAACGGGGCAACCGGCAGGCAACCATACCGGAACGTTTGTGGTCCGTGGCACGTCGGTCAACGGCGGAACCTATATCCAACTCGTGGAAGGTATTTTCACCGCCAGGCCCTATGTCGACGCCCGCGATTCCTGTCTGTTCCTAGCCTCAGGGAATGGAACCATGTACCTTATGAAAGACGACGCTACCGGCTGGGTCCAACCGAATGGTTCACCCGCAGGGTCTTCCGGAACTGTATCGAATACGCAATGTTCCATCAACTTGGCTTCCACCACTGTTGTAACCAATGGGAATGACCTTGTGGTAACCATTAGCATTACATTCTTTCCCATCTTCGCCGGCACTCAGAATTTCTTCCTGCTGGCTGTGGATAACGCCAACGCCTCCACCAACGGCTGGGAACAAGTGCCGGGTTATACATTAACAGCCCAGAATGCTCCTTCGACAAACTTTGTAAAAACAGTTTCCGCAAGTAACACCGATGGTATGGGCGCGGCATTCACTTACACCTTCACCAATCCTGGTGGACAGTTCGGAGCCAAATACATTTCCAGCGGCCTACTACTGTTGAATGCTTGGTTGGATGGTACCAATGCCTGCTACATTCAGTTCTTCCGTTCTGACCGCAGTTTCCGGATGCAGCATACGGGCAATTCGGGAATCGCAGGTAACAGCGGAACGCTGGAAGGAGTTGAGTGTACCCTCAACTTAGCCAGCTCCAGCATCACCCTTTCACCTTCAGAAGACACATTGACTGTTGTTGCGAACCTTAATTTCAAACAACCCAGCGATACCTCCGTTCCCTACCGTGGCCTGATGGGGAAAACCAACAATTACGTGGAATTAAGAGATCGCGCGTCACAAGCAGCTCCATGGGGTCCATCGCTGCTACTCTACAAAATCAGGCCTAATCCTACAGCTACCCCTGTTCATCTGAGTTCGGCCTTGACTCCTGAGACTTTTACCGGAAACAGTCCTGCGGCAACCCAACTGCAGCAGACATATTCGTTCGAGGTTCAGCACGCTTTTTCGGGCCGCTACATCGAATGGATGCAGGCGTATTTTGTCGCCGGGCAATGCTACTTTCTTTACGATAATGTGAATGACTATATCTATTTGGCGAACACAAATGGGTCTTTTTGGTACGGAGGAAAGTACCGCTCCGACCCCACCCCCTTGAATAATGGCGCGTGTAGTATCGGTGCCGGAAGCATCGTTCGCGGCTCCAGTTCGGAAACTCTGACTCTCACAAATATGACTTTCTACAAGTCCTGGTTCACAGGGTTCGGTTGGATTCGCATGTACTCTCAGGACCGTGGCGGAAATGACGATCCCCAACCCTGGGACCCTCCAAAGGGTTGGATCAATGCATGGCAATAGGTTCCTTGGCGGCCGCAAAAGCCGCCCAGTCTTTGTTTTTCTTATCAGCGTGAATCAGCGGTTATAACTGCTTCTTGTTCTTGAACCAAATGGGGTAATCGAGATGCCGTCACAAGGTATTCCGTTAGCATTCTAAAGCACTTGCCCATAGTTCCCGCCAACCCGTCTGCTATCCTGTACTCGCCATGAGACCAGATGACAAACGCAAACAAACCTCGCGCCTCAACGGTCGCGGTAGGGATGCCAGTTACCCGGCACCCCCCGCACAGATCCGTACGTGCAGAATTCCCGCATACGGCTCTTATCTCGGATGCCTAGCGTCAAAGCGAGCGGCGGGATAAGGATGCAAGACACGTGGGGCTGGCAGCCAACGATCAAAAAGAGGCCCGATGCGATCCCAACTGACGTTCGGCCTTTGACTGCGATGGCGAAGGGTGCTTCGCCACAGCCGCCGGAGCCGATGCCGGAAGGTGTTGACCGCACGGAGATTTCCTGGAACGGCGTGGTATTGATAGTAACCCTGCGCCACACTTTGCAGCCATTTCCCGGTCTGCTCCAGCGGTTCGTGCATCCGGCGGCGCAGCTGTTGCTTGATCTGCTTCAGCTTCGCCACCATCCGCTTGTTAGCCGTCTGTCGCCAAACCATGAAAAGCCCCCGCGGACTGGTGCCACACTGATGCACAAATCCGAGGAAGGTGAACGTTTCAGGCTTCTTCTCGCCTCGCCCGCGACGATCGATCGCCGCGAAGCGGCCGAACTCCAGCAGCCGCGTTTTCTCTGGATGCAGTTCGAGGCCAAACTTCGCCAGCCGTTCCCGGAATTGTTCCAGGAAACGAAGGGCGTCCGCTTTGCTCTCAAACCCCACTACCAGATCATCCGCGTAGCGGACCACTACTACTTGTCCGCGTGCTGCCTTCTCTCGCCATGCTGCTACCCAAAGGTCGAACACATAGTGCAAGTACACGTTCGCCAGCAGCGGCGAAATCACCGCTCCCTGGGGTGTACCCAACTCCGTCTTCTCCCATTCACCGTCCTCCAGCACCCCGGCCTGCAACCATTTCTGGATCAGGCGCAGTATGCGGGGATCGGCCACGCGGTGCTGAACGAACCGCAGGATCCACTCGTGCTTCATCTGGTCGAAGAAGCTCCGAATGTCGGCGTCCAGCACCCAGTTCACTTTGCTGCGCACCAGCCCCACATACAAGGCGTCGAGGGCCTGATGCGGACTGCGTCCGGGCCGGAACCCATACGAAAAACCTTGGAAGTCCACCTCGCAAATCTGATTCAAGATGGTCACCACGGCCTGTTGAACAATCTTGTCCTCCAGCGCCGCAATACCCAATGGACGTTGCCGTCCATCGGCCTTCGGAATGTAGACTCTCCGCGAGGGTTTGGCCCGGTATGCGCCACGATGTACGCGGCTATGCAGATCGGCCAGCCGACCCTCCAGCCCCGTTTCGTACTGCTGCCACGTCTCCCCGTCAACGCCCGGTGCTGCCTTTCGCGACAAAGCGAAATAACTCTCCCGAAGCAGTTCAAACGTAAGATGGTGCAGCAGTGCCGTGAACTTTTCCTCCTTCTTCTCCCTGGCTCGTTGACGCACACCACGCAATCCCTGGGACACGCTTGCTCCGCTCTGAGTCGGTTGCGTGCTAGACGGCGCGATGTTCTCCTTGATCTCCGGTCTTCCCTCCCCAACCTCCGCCGGCGGTTGCCCACCCTTGTTCGGCTGATTCATCAGTACTACACCGAAGTCCGACTCCTCCGCGGCGTACACGTCCGGTTTTCGGCCATCGGCCTTCCCGGACCGGCCAGCTTGTGCTGGCACCACGGAGGTCTCCCGGTTCTCGTGCATGAAGTTTCTCTGCGTGCGCGGGGTCTACGACTACGCGGGTCCCAGCTATGGCTCGCGTTTGCGCCATGGCCAGTGTTGCCTTCCTCGTCAGTGACCGAGTCGGCGTACCCGATCGAGATTTTCGAAGCTCAATACCCGGCCCACCGATACCGCTGTTTACGCTTCACGGTCCGCCTCACGGCGACCCGCGCAAAACTCGCGGCCAAGATGGAATCGCTACCTCCTTTCTTGTGGGACTCTTTCATTCCCTACTTCATGCCGGTTTATCCCGGCGCACCGCTGAAATCCACAGGCCCCAAAACCCCCGAAGGCAAACGGCGGTCAGCCTTCAACTCCACCACCCACGGCGCTTACGCCCGAAACCTCATCCTCCCCGGCGAAGAACTCCCCGAATTTGAGGAACTCATCAAAGTCCACCTCGAAACCTGGAAACCCACCAACCTCATCGAAGACATCCTCGTCACAGAAATGGCCTCCACCCTCTGGCGTCTCCGGCGCCAAGCCCCCGCCGAAGCCAGCCTCATCGATATCCAAATTCAACGCATGACCTGTAATGAACTTGAATTCACCAGCCTCAACGCCCACGGAGCCTATGGTATTGCTGTGGCTGGCCTGCTAGGTCACGGCGACGCCCTAAACCAAATCGCCCGCCAAGGCCGCCGCTTGCTGTCTCAGTATCAACAGCTCCGCCAGGAAATCCTCACCAACCGGGAATTATTCCCACCCTCTGCTCCTGAACCACCCAACCTCCAACCGTACAATGAACCTGTTGAAACAAACCTAACGGAGCGCAAAGGGCCCGGCGGCGGGCCACAAATGTTGAAGGAACACGAAAGCCCCTCGCCGCCGGAGCTCCGTTTTGCGCGTCTTCCTCAAAAGGATCAAGCCCCTCTAAACCAACACACAGAAAAGGAGTTGCTTGAAACAAAGCCTGTTGGAACGAACCTAACCGGATCCACCACACTTCCGCTCCCTCTCAAAAACCGAGTTCATAACCCGCACAGTCTCTTATTTGCCGATCTTCCCCCAACCTCGCTTCACGCAAAACCTGCTCCAAACACAGAGTTCGTAGCACCAGAAAAAGTGCATGACGCCGGACGCGCGTAATATGGCATCCACAAACCACAAAGCGATCACTATCATTGCCACTTCTTACTTGGTGTTCGCATCACACTTGATTGAAGTTCGAGGACTTAGCCATAAATTTCAGGACGAAACCGCAGCATCGGTTGGAATTGATTTCCAACTAACGCCCGGCTCCGGCAGGGCTGGCAGTCTGGATGACGCGGAAAGGAAATTCTTGTTACTTGTTACGGGGAAGACAACCTTATGACAGATGATACTCTGAATAAGGAGTCCGCATGAAACCATCTCTTCTATTCATTAGCGCCAGCTTCGTGCTGTGGTCCCAAACTTCCCCTGATCACGATCACTCCAAAATGCATCCTTCTGAGGCGGGTAAGGGGGTTGCCGCCGGCGGCCATATGGATCGCCATTTCGATGACGCGGAGCAGTGGGCTAAGCAATTCGATGATCCGAAGCGCGATCAATGGCAAATGCCCGAAAAAGTTATCGCTGCGCTTAATCTGAAACACGGCCAGAAGGTTGCTGACATTGGTGCGGGAACAGGCTATTTCACAGTTCGCCTTGCGAAATCATCCGCGCGACTGAGTGTGTTTGCCGTTGATATTGAAGCCACCATGGTTGAATACCTGAAGAAGCGAGCAGCCAAAGAAGGACTTCAGAATATCACCGCCATTCAGGCTTCACCGGATTCACCAAAGCTGCCGGAGCCGATGGATCTTATTTTTATTGTCGACACATACCACCATATTCCCAATCGCGAAGGCTACTTTCGCTCCCTTGCCGCATCCTTAAAACCACTTGGTAGGCTGGCAATCATTGATTGGAAACGCGGAGGTCCGATGGGTCCCCCCGATGCGTTCCGGTTTAATCCAGAACAAATTGCAAAGGAATTGGCTCATTCGGGATTCAAGCTGTCGAAGCACCATGATTTCCTTCCCAATCAGCACTTTCAGATTTTCACTTTAAAGTAGCCTCATGCCTTTAGCTGGTTTCGATCCCATCGTCGCCCAGTGGTTTGCGCAGCGCTTTACTGTGCCTACCAAACCACAATTGCAGGGTTGGCGGGAAATCGCCGCGGGTCATAACACTCTTATCTCTGCTCCTACGGGCTCAGGCAAAACGCTGGCAGCATTTCTGATTTGCCTTGACCGGCTGGTGCGGCAATCTAGAGAAGGGTCGCTGACTGATCAAACGCAAGTGGTTTATGTTTCGCCGTTGAAGGCGCTTTCGAATGATGTGCAGAGAAATCTGGATGGGCCGCTGGCGGAAATAGCTGCGCTGGCGGAAAGTCTTGGCGAGAAGTTCGAGCCCATTCGTACTGCGGTCCGGACAGGCGATACGCCAATGTCTGAGCGTGCAAAAATGGGGCGCAAGCCACCGCATATTCTTGTCACTACGCCGGAATCGCTGTATATTTTGCTCACTGCGGAAGGGTCGCGGCAAATGCTGCGGCACACCACAACTATTATTGTTGACGAAATTCACGCGGTGGCCGATGATAAGCGCGGCGCGCATTTGGCGCTGACTTTGGCCCGCTTCGATGCGCTTACGGAAAAGCCTGCGCAACGCATTGGGCTTTCGGCTACGGTGAATCCTATTGAAGAAGTGGCGCGCTACTTGGCACCCGATACGCACATTGTTAACACCGGCCATCGCCGTGCAATGGATCTTGGCGTGGAAGTGCCGAGGGACGAACTTTCCGCGGTGGCTTCGAACGAATTATGGGGCGAGGTTTACGACAATATTGCGCAACAGGTTCTGGCCCATAGAACTACTCTGGTATTCGTCAACAGTCGCAGGTTGTCCGAGCGCGCGGCCCATGCGTTGACGGAAAGGCTTGGGGAAAACGTTGTATTGCCGCACCATGGCAGCTTAGCTCGCCCACTGCGTTTGGAAGCAGAATCACGCTTGAAAAATGGCCAGTTGAGGGCAGTGGTTGCTACGGCTTCGCTTGAATTGGGCATTGACATTGGAACGGTGGATCTGGTTTGCCAAATCGGTTCCCCGCGCTCCATCGCAGTGGCTTTGCAGCGAATTGGACGCGCCGGTCATTGGGTTGGGGCGCTGCCCAAAGGGCGCATTTATCCAACCACTCGTGACGAACTTATCGAATGCGGCGCTTTGATTTCCGCGATTCGCAGTGGGGCTTTGGAACGTTTGGAAATTCCCCAGAATAGCCTCGATATTCTGTCGCAACAAATTGTAGCGGCCTGTGCTGCGGAACCTTGGGTTGAAGAAGATCTGTATCAACGTATCCGCACCGCTTATCCATATCGCAACCTTTCGCGCGAAGATTTCAATGCAGTGGTTACGATGCTTTCCGATGCAACCAAACGTGGACGCAGTGGAACCATGCTTCATCGCGATCAAGTGAATGGAATGGTGCGTGGGCGCAGAGGCGCACGCTTGGCGGCGATCACATCTGGAGGCGCAATTCCCGATACTGCCAATTACGCCGTGGTGCTGGAACCGGAAGGCAAAACAATTGGCACGTTGGATGAGGATTTCGCCATTGAAAGTATGGCAGGAGACATCTTCCTGCTGGGCACAAATTCATGGCGCATCAAACGAGTTGAGAATGGGCGAGTACGTGTGGAAGATGCACGCGGTGCGCCACCCACTGTTCCATTCTGGTTGGGCGAAGGGCCGGGGAGATCGCTGGAACTTTCTGCTGCAGTTTCCAGTTTCCGGGAAGCGATTTTGGCTGATCCGGCCGCAGCGCGGGAACCGTTGGACGAAGCTGGAGCGCGTCAAGCAGTAGCCTATGTTCAGGAAGCCGCAAAGCAGTTAGGCGTGCTGCCTTCGGCCACTAAAGTGGTTGCAGAACGCTTCTTTGATGAAGCAGGCGGCATGCAGTTACTGCTGCATGCACCGTTCGGATCACGCATTACCCGTGCCTGGGGATTGGCATTGCGCAAGCGGTTTTGCCGTACTTTCAACTTCGAGTTACAAGCCGCGGCAACCGACAATGGTCTGGTACTTTCGTTGAGCGATCAGCATGCATTCCCGCTGGAACTTGTGTTCGAATTCGTTAAATCGGAATCAGTAGAATATGTTTTAAGCCAGGCGCTGCTGGATGCACCCATGTTTGGAGCACGCTGGCGTTGGAACGCGTCCCGTGCGCTATCCATTCTGCGTTTCAACGGTGGTAAACGCGTACCGATGAATTTCCAGCGCATGCGCGCCGAGGATCTGTTGGCGTCTGTGTTTCCTGATCAAGTTGCTTGCGCTGAAAACCTTACTGGTCCCATTGAAATTCCCGACCATCCATTGGTGAAAGAAACAATGGACAATTGCCTGCACGAGGCGATGGATCTGGAAGGACTGCGCAAGATTTTACAAAAGATTGAATGCGGGGAAATCAGCACGATCGCCATTGATACCACCCAGGCATCGCCATTTTCGCACGAGATTTTGAACGCAAATCCGTACGCTTTTCTGGATGACGCACCGCTGGAAGAACGCCGCACTCGGGCCGTGCAGATGCGCCGAACCTTGGGTGGAGATTCGGTTGGAAGTGCGGGGCTACTAGACGCTGCAGCCATTGAACGAATTAGTGCGGAATCCTGGCCGGAGGCTCGCGATGCCGATGAAGTGCACGACGCATTGCAAACCTTGATTGCTGTGCCACCAGTTAAGGAATGGATGCCTCATTACACAACGCTGGAAGCTACGGGGCGCGCACTCACTATCCAGAGGGAAGGCTGCGCCTTTTGGATTCCCTTTGAGAAGCGGGAGCATGCGAACGACGCTGTTGCAGTTACTCGAGGTTGGATGGAATGTCTGGGGCCAGTTACTGCTCTGGAGTTATGCGCTAAGTTGAAATTTCCATTGGGTATGATTGATGCAGCATTGTTGCGGCTTGAAACAGAAGGGCAAGTCCTTCGCGGTCGTTTTGGCAAGAGCGAAGGCGATGAGCAATGGTGCAACCGGCGTATTCTGGCTCGTATTCACCGGGCCACGTTAGGACAGTTGCGGAGGGAAATTGAACCGGTCACCACAATGCAGTTGGAGCTGTTTCAAGCAAGCTGGCAGCACTTCGCGCTTACTTCCAGATTGCAAGGTGCCGATGGCGTGCTGCAAATCATTCGTCAAATGCAAGGGCTGGAATTTCCCGCTTCTACTTGGGAAAGCGACATACTTTCGCGAAGAGTGGCTGGATATCAACCGTCCTTCTTAGACCAACTTTGCTTATCAGGGGAAGTAATGTGGGGACGCCTTTCACCACATCCAGCCTATGCCGATAGCCGTCGCGTGCGGCCCACACGGTTGGCCCCGGTTGCTTTGTTCTTACGTGAAGATGCCAATTGGTTAATGCCTGCGGAAGCAGCCGAAGAGTTCAACGGCGAACTGCTTTCGCACCCTGCTCGCGAGGTAGTTGCTGCTCTGGAACAACATGGGGCGAGCTTCTTTCAGGATCTGACTCGCATTTCCGGCCGTCTGGCAAGTGAAGTGGAGGATGCACTGTGGGAGTTAGTGGCTGGTGGACTAGTTACTGCTGATGGCTTCGACAACTTACGGGCATTGATTGACCCGCGCCGCCGCGGTGAAAAGCACGGTGGGAGCAAACGTCCGCGCCATGCTGGAGGCCGCTGGTCACTTGTGCGCCATCATAGGACGCTGATGCCTGAAGAGACTCGTGTAGGACATTTCGCAAAACAACTACTGCTGCGTTGGGGTGTGCTGCTGCGGGATCTGTGGGCGAAGGAAACGGTGGGACCGCCCTGGCGCGACCTCTTGCCGGTGTTGCGCCGCATGGAAGCGCAAGGGGAAATCCGTGGAGGACGTTTCGTGGACGGCGCAACAGGAGAACAGTTTGCCCGCCCGGAGGCGTTGGATTTGTTGCGCGCTGTTAGACGCAACGATCAGAAGTGCGGGGTGCCGTCTCCAGCACTTGCTAGTGCTACCGGCTAATTAGCAATTCATTTGTTGTTGTATGGCAATATGAAAGAAAGACTATGACAACATTGATTGCCCCCGATCCCGTAATTGACTTGACCTCGCAATTGAGCGATCAGCGTCGTAAAGTCGATTTCGACACTTACGACATTACGGTACAACAACTAATTGCTATGGTTGAAACAGGTGCCATCAATGTTGCACCGGCCTACCAAAGGCAGTATCGCTGGGACGAACTACGGCAGTCTCGCTTTATTGAATCGATTTTTCTAGGAATTCCCATACCAAGTCTCTTCATGGCGGCCAATCCAGATGGTACTTGGGAACTTGTCGATGGTGTGCAAAGACTGAGTACTCTTGTCCATTTTGCGGGGAATGAGAAAGCCAGACTCAAGCTGGGAATGAGTACGCGGTTAGAACTCGGCAACCTAGAGAAATTGCCGGATTTTAAGGGAGCATTTGAAGCCTTACCCCCTAGTGTTCAACTACACTTTCAATTGCGACCGATCAAAGTAACAACACTCAGCGACAAGAGTGATATGGTTGTGCGATTTGATCTGTTTGAACGACTGAATACTGGAGGGGTAGAACTGACCGACCAGGAGATACGATCTTGTATCTACCGAGGGCCATTTAATGATTTTCTTGAAAGAATGGCGAAAGATAGAAATTTCAAAGCTGTGGTGCGCTTGCCACATGGCAAGGAAAAGGATGGAACTCGAGAAGAACTAGTATTACGATTCTTCGCGTTTTTTCAGAAGTATGAAGAGTTTGATCATAGCGTGGTGAATTTTTTGAACGACTTTATGAAAGTCGCCTCTTATTCCTTCGATCAGATAAAAGGCGAAAAACTTTTCATATCCACTTTTGAAGCGTTGTCGAAGGCGCTTCCAGACGGTATATCGAGGGGAAGGACCATTACACCCGTCAATTTATTTGAAGCAGTATCGGTCGGATGCGCATTGGCATTGCGCAAGAATGGCAAAATCAAATCCGTCGGAAGCAATGCTTGGATCAAATCTGAAGAATTAAAGGCCATGACCACTGGCGCAACAAATAATCGAAAGCAAGTCAAAGGGCGAATAGAGTATTGCGCAAAGAGGTTCGGTTGGTAGGGTTCGCCTCCTTAAAGTCCGATTTGGCGGAAAGACTCTCGCAGGTGGGCGAAGTTTTGCGCCTAATTAAGCATTTAGATGACACAGGCCATCTGTTAGTTGAGCCTGGGGTCCGGAGTCTGAAGGGCTTATTGTTTGTGCAGGTCTATGCAACATACGAGTTCACTGTTGTCAATTCATTCGCTGCAACGGTTCGACAATTAAATATCCTTTCTATTCCGCTGAAACATCTTAAACTACCGACCCTGGGGTTGGCGCTCCACACGACATTTCAAAGCTACCAAGACACCAACGAGCGCAGAGGTTGGTTGACTAGGATAAAGCTCATGGATCTATGCGAGTCTCATGATACAAGTGCTATCCCGGAGCAACTCTTCCCCAGAGATGAAAGCCAATTTCGAACCCCGCAGTTGGATATCATTTGTCAACTCATGGCGCTACCTCCTGGCGCATTGCTTCCCAATCTAAGACTAAAGAGTTGGATTGAAGAGGTTGTTGAAAATAGAAATGCTATTGCCCATGGGCGAGAAACCGCCGAAGCTATTGGGGGTAGGTTCACAAACCATGATCTTGAAATTAGGCTAGGTCAGTTGAATCTCCTCTGTAACCACATCGTGACAACTTTGGAGGTCCATTCTGCAACTCGCTCAAATTTTGAAAAGCAAAGTATATTGTGAATTCAGAGGTTGAAACTTACTGCAATAGTTGGTAACTAACAAACGCAAGCCGCAAACTATTGGGTGACCACGAAGGTACATTCATAGTTCCCTGCCCTCCGAAAAGCTTGGCAACAACTTTGGTTTTCTTGTCGGCCAAAGTCATTACCTGCAGCATTACATCCTTATTCGCGGGATGCCCTTCCACTCCTTTTTCGTAAGTGATGAATCCCATCTTTAACCCGTCTGGGGAAATGTGTGGAAACCAGTTATTTTCCATCCCAGAAGTAATTTGTTCCAATTCTGAACCATCCGGCCTCATTCGCCAAACATGCATGTTTCCGGTTCGGCTGGAGTTGAAATAGATATACTTTCCATCCGGCGAATATTCAGGACCATCGTTATGGCCCTCCCCTTTGGTTAGCCGTGTCTCCTCACCGCCATCTACCGAAATCGTGTATATGTCGAACTTACCATCGCGTTGTCCACAGTAAGTCAGAGTCTTGCCATCAGGGGACCAGCCGTGCCAGTAAGATGGCATTGCCTTAGTAATGCGCTTTGGTGTTCCACCGCTGATTGGCAATGTATAGATCACTGACTTTCCTTCCTCGGTGGAATCGCTAATCGCCAGCAATGTGCCGTCTGGAGAAATACCATGATCGTTGTTGATTTTCACAGCGAAACCGGTGTCAATGGTCTCCTGTTTGCTACCAGCGGCCAAGGCAATGCGCTTCAACTGGCCATCACCGTTGTAGATCAGCGCGGCACCGTCCGGTGTCCAGTTTGGTGCCTCGATTTTGCCCGGAACTACCAGGGAAACCCTGCGATCCGTGGAGGTGATTGTAACTGTTTCCAAAGTGCTGTAGAGTGTTGGTTTCTTGTTCGATTTCACAGGCGTGGTAAGTGTGACGTTACTGAACTCAGCTTTCTCAACAACATCCTTATCGTGAGAACAAACACCGATTCCGACATTGAAAGGCTCTTTCAACGTAAGGCGCATGGAGCCACCAGCCAGATGAAGATCCTCACCTTCTTTGGCAAGGAACAAATAGAAATAGTCACCGCGCTTTTCCAAACGAACACGTTTAGCCGATGCATTGGCTTGCCCAACTTCATGGGTCAAACCGCCCTTTTCATCGCGCGATTGCAGCGAAGTTAGCCCGTCGTTGTGCACCGCTGCGTCTGCGTAGGCCGCGTCACTATCAAGGCTTTGACGAATCATCAGAACAGCCTTTTTGTGTGCATTACCTGCTTTGGATGGAAAAACAATATCCGCAGTAATGGAGGTATCTCCACTTACCTTTTTCCATACATAGTGGAACCCATCGGCGGCTGCCCACATGTTTTCGCCACTGCCACTTATGGTGTAAGTACGCTTGGCGGCATCGAATTCCACCGAGCCTGCATGAAGAACTTTGCCGACGTCTGAATGGTCTTCAAACATTCCTACTTGTTGCGCGGAGAGCAGGCTGACGAGAGCAGATGCCGCAATGTACTTGGTTTGCATGCCGGAAGGGTATCATAATTACAAGTATTACAAGTGCAAATCACGCATAGATCTGCCACAGTGGATGATACGTGAGTCACGCCTGGGATGATTGGATCGCGCCGGAAGCGATATTGGAACTTGTCCGGAACACCGCACCGTTTCTGCCGCAATTGCCAGTGGAAGCAAAGCCATTGTGGGAGTTGGGCACAGGGCCACAGGGATTTTTACGGATCCTGGCTGCCGCGCCAGCGGCGCTTCAAGGGGAAGGTAACTTCGAAGAAGACATCCTGAATTACCTTGCCGTTTGTCTAGCGTCTCACCACGCCACGGTTGCGACTTTCGTCCCTACCGATGTGGACACCAAAATTCGTGGATTGATTTGGCGTAAAGTGCGGGCCCCTGAACTTCTGCGTCCCATGGTGGACCTGGCCTTGGCGATGGGAGATTGGTCGTTGGAAGGCATATCCACTCGTGCGACAACGCTTGGCGAATCAGGGCCTGTCAGCGGTCATAACGGTGAGTGGCTTTCGGTGATCTGCGCTGCGCATGGCCGTTGTTTGAAGTTGGGGGATGAAGAGTATGCGGAAAAGACCGGGGCCGCCATTGATGCTGAACTGCTGCGGGAAACCACCGTTTTTGCGAAAGCACTGAAGACCAGCGGGCTTGAGTTGGATACGCTTCGGCTGGCTGCCAGTTTGACTCATAATTTGGGTGATGTGGATCAGGCAATCAGCTTTTGGACAACGGAAGAAATGACCTCCCAATCCC
>JAYUSZ010000363.1:0-8006 GCA_043755435.1 Bryobacterales bacterium
CGACCGCATTTTCAATCTGGAGTTCAATCATTCCTATCGGTGGATCGTACACTTTTTTATTTTGGATATTCATCAATGGTCGTTGGCCATCTGTGATGCTGCCACTCATGAGGGTACTCACTCTGAATGTCTGGAAATCATGACTGAATCGAGCCCAATGTAGAATTCCGAAAAGCGGCCAATTGTGATGAACTCGGTTCGCCACATCTTGATCGAGATGCTGAAATACATTGCGCAGTGCCTCTACGCTTGGCCCCAAATCGTTAAATAGTAGTCTTATGCTTGGACACTGATTCCGCTTCTTGATGCCGGGTGTCTGACGAATAATACCTCGCAATCGATGTGCGGAATCAACGACAGACCAAGCATCGTTAAGAGCAAGCCCGACGTCCTCATGCGGCCCCTCTGAAGCTGTCTGAGATAAACGAAGTAGTGTTTCGCGCAATCGACAATGCGCGGCATCCGCCATTTGAATAGAAAGCCGGATACCTTCGAACATCAAAGCTTGTCGCCGTTCCATGTCGCGAGGAAGGAACCTTAAGGAAGATTGAGGACCAATAATCATAGTTAAGAAAATTATAATTCTAATCAGTTGGGTCTCTTTGCATTATGCGTACTTGATCGATCAGTTCCGCCACCGTTTCATCCTCAGTGGAACCCTCAGAACGGATGCTAATATTGGCAATGCAGACAAATTATGGACCATTTACTTGCATCAACTGCAAGAAAGAATTTCATGTAGAGTGTGAGGATCTACCAATGGTAATCCGGGTTATAGCGTAGTTAAGTTTGAGACAGCAAAGTGTCCACATTGTGGAGAAATCGTCGAAAGGGCACGGGTGCCGGGTAAAATTGTGAAAGTGATTCTGGCGACTTAGCCAATTCTAACTTAAGACGATGAGGCTCCGACCGATCCGGTTCATTAACTCCAACGAGTGATCCATGTATGTCCTTCGGAGCTGCCTATTTGTTAAATCCAAGCACCCGATTCAAAATCGAATTAGACGTAATTTGATGCCAGTTGATCTGCATGATACTAACCCCACACTCACCCTCGTTATTGGACTCCCACACTGCGCTAAAATAGAAGTTCCGAATGATCCAAATCCAACCAGAAGCGTGGCAACTCATGGTGTCCCATGCTCAGGCCACTTACCCTAACGAATGCTGCGGGGCCATGCTTGGCACTGTCGATGGCGACATCAAAACTGTCAAGGTCGGGGTGGCCATCGAAAATGCGTTCACCGGAGTCCAACATGAACGCTACGAACTACGCCCCGAAGACCTGCTGAAAGCTGATCGTGAAGCGCGAAGTCGTGGCATGGATCTGATTGGCATCTTCCATTCGCACCCCGATTGTGACGCCTATTTTTCGGAAACTGATTTGAAAAACTCCTGCCCTTGGTATTCCTTTGTCGTGCTCTCCATCTACAAAGGCCAGTTCCATCATGCGAACTCATTTCTGCCTAACGCCGAACAAACCGAAGCACCCAAAGAGGAGTTGAAGTACTAATTTTATGGCTAAGATTCTTATCCCCACACCCTTGCGTCAATTCGTTGACAAGAAAGATACCGTTGAAGTGACAGGCTCCACTGTGGGCGAGGCGCTGAATGCGCTTACTGCCGCTCACCCCGACTTGAAAAAGCAGATTTATAACGATGAAGGCAAAATGCGCAGCTTCGTTAATGTCTACTTAAACGATGAGGACATCCGCTACATCAAAAAAGAGGCGACGCCGCTTTCCGATGGCGACACCATTTCCATTGTCCCCAGTATTGCCGGAGGACGCTGAACGGTGAAGCAGCTTCTACCTGAGGAAATACAGCGCTACAGCCGCCATTTGATTCTGCCTGAAGTGGGCATGGAAGGTCAGGTGAAGCTGAAGAATTCCAGCGTGTTGCTGGTGGGCACCGGTGGGCTTGGTGCGCCGCTGGGGCTTTATCTTGCAGCCGCCGGCATCGGCAAAATTGGGCTGGTGGATTTCGATGTTGTCGATTTTTCCAACCTGCAGCGCCAAATCATTCACGGCACCAAAGACGTTGGCCGTAAGAAATTGGACTCAGCTGCTGATTCCATGCTGGACATTAATCCATACCTGGAAATCGTCAAGTACGAAGTAGCCCTGACCAGCGAAAACGCCATGGACATTATCAAGGACTATGACGTGGTGGCAGATGGCACGGACAATTTTCCAACCCGCTATTTGGTGAACGACGCCTGTGTATTGTTAGGCAAGCCGAACGCTTACGGATCCATTTTCCGGTTTGAAGGCCAAGCCAGTGTATTTGGGCATGAGGATGGTCCTTGCTACCGATGCCTGTATCCTGAACCGCCGCCTCCGGGATTGGTCCCGAGTTGTGCGGAGGGCGGAGTGCTGGGAATTCTTCCTGGCGTGATCGGCGTGATTCAAGCTACTGAAGTTGTGAAACTGCTTCTGGGGAAGGGAACCACGCTCAAAGGCCGTCTGCTTCTTTATGACGCCTTAAACATGAAGTTTCGTGAGTTGAAGCTGCGCCGAAATCCGGAATGCCCGATTTGCGGGGACAATCGCACCATTACGAAATTGATTGACTACCAACAATTCTGCGGGATTCTACCGCCAGCCGCCGCACCTACTGCTGAGGAAACGAAAATGACCGATGTATCTCCTAAAGAAGTGAAGGCTCGGATTGACAAGGGTGATGATTTTATCCTGATTGACGTCCGTGAAACGCACGAATATCAAATTTGCAGCATTCCCACTGCCCGGTTGATTCCTCTTGGCGATCTGCCGAAGCGGTTGAATGAATTGGATCCCGCAGCTGACTATGTGATGCATTGCAAGGGGGGAACTCGATCTGCCAAGGCTTGTGTCCTCCTACGCGAAGCTGGGTTTAAGAACGTTCGCAACATGACTGGCGGCATTGGTTTGTGGAGCGATCAGGTGGATCCATCAGTTCCGAAGTATTAAATCTTCAAATTGCACTTACGAAGAAGCCCGTGTTCGGATACACTAATCACAAGTGCGACACGGGTCTTTCGTTTTTCTAGTCACGTTCTGTGTCCTGGGGATTCCTGCTTGGTTCTATCCTCTTACAGGTCTAAAGACCAATCCGATTAGCAATATTCGCGCTCAGGACGAGGCGTTCTATTCCAGCATCGCGTTGCGCATGGCAAGCGATGGGGAATGGTTGACCCCGAAATTTCTAGGCCGATTCGCATTCAATAAACCACCTTTGGGCGTTTGGCTCCCAGCGCTATCCGTGAAAGCTTTTGGACCAAATAAAATGGCACTACGGTTACCCTCGTTATTGGCGGCTAGTGGAACGGCGCTTTTCCTGTTCTTGTGGTTGGCTCATTTCCATGGACCGCATGTGGGGTGGGCTGGAGTGTTCTTTCTTCTGAGTAGCTATTGGTTTTTGGTGTTGGGAAAAGTGGCCATGACCGATAGCTTGCTGTTGGCATTCACGATGGCTGGCTACTATTTATTGGCTATCGATCCGGGCTTGGAGCATAACCGCCATTCTGTTTGGTTCGGAGCCTTAGCTGGGTTGGCGTTCATGACGAAGAGCATTGCCGCACTTCCTTTATTTTTGATTCTGGTAATCGTGGCTCCTCGTAGCAGAAAACTGCCGGCACTTTTGATTTCTGCGGTTACTGCCTTCACGATTGCTGCTCCCTGGCATATTTATCAGCTTGTGGTGAATCATCAATGGTTTTGGGCAGAATATGTTTTGGATGAGCATCTGTTGTGGGGAACTCAGCCGCCGGTGATTCAAGCGAGTTCCAATTTCGAGTTTTACTTTTCTCACTTGGCAAGAATTTCACCTTGGTTGCTTTTGGCAGCGGCAGTAGGCGTTGTCCCGTTACTTCGATCAAAAGTGGAACGCACTTTGCCATTGGTGGCATTGGCAGTCACAGGATGTAGCCTCCTCGCCTTTCAATATCAGAACGCTACATACCTATTGAGTGTTTCTGCTCTTCTAAGCGTTGTGGCGGCTCGAAGCTTTTCCAACTATCGAATTGCAATTCCCGGACTCTGTGCACTTTTCGCTGTCTCGCAGGCCATCTCTGTGGCTTGGCCTCTGCGTCAAGATCCCGCGATTCAAGCAATGGAATCCTATTGTGCCGGTGGAGGTGCTTCGGAATTGGTGGTAGTAGATCCTGACGACGAATTCTATGGTGCGGCTCTCCCTTTCAGGCGAGTCCGTTATTGCTTTCGAATGGATCCCGCCATCGCCCGCAAATCGCCGTTAAACTTCTGGAACTTGGGAGTGATTGTAAACGCCTCGGACTTTGGCAATCTAGAAGAGAAGCTGCCTGGCTATAAACGGAACCTGAAGGCTATGGGGCTTGATTCTGTGGAGGCAGTGGGAACGGTGATTGCTGTTACAGACGACGATCAAATTATTAAGTTAATTCAATCTCGTCCTGATATTGATTTTCTAGTTCCTACCAACTGGCTGAATCCGGAGCAGAAGTTTGAGCATATCCAACGTAGGGTGTCTGCAAAGCACACTCTGCTTTCGGCCAATGATGTTCGTAGTTTTTCTAAATGTGGCCTGCTGAAATAGTACCCAACTCAGGTAAACATCTGATCCACCTCATCAGTCTTGAGTTTTTTCCAGTAAGAATTGTGTTTCTACTAGGTGGAGTCTCTAGTGGAACAAAGAAAGAAAAACACTAATTTTTGTCAACAATTGAAGTACCTTAACTTTTTTGACGATATTCTTAGTGGGAATCGGTTTATGATGGAGTTGATTTGATGCTCGAATCCTTTGGTCTAACGGACCCCGGTTGCGTCCGGGAAAACAATGAGGACTGCTTCCTTATAGCAGAGTCGTCCAAACTCTTCCTTGTTGCGGATGGAATGGGCGGAGCTCAGGCTGGTGAGCACGCATCTCAATTGGCTGCTGTCACTGTGGGCAATGTAATATCCAGTATTTCAACCCCTGCCGAATCGGTCCTTACTGGTGCCTTTGAACAAGCCAACCGCGAAGTCTTTAATGCAGCACGAAATGACTTGCGTTTGGAAGGCATGGGTACAACTCTGGTTGCTGTGCTGGGAAATGGAACCAAGGCTTATGTGGCGAGTGTTGGTGATTCCCGCGTTTACCTCTATCATCACGGGGCATTGCGTACATTAACTGAGGATCAAACCTGGGTCAACGAAATTGGTCGCCGGATTGGTTTGGAAGAAGATCAACTCAGGAAACACCCCATGCGCCATGTTCTGACAATGGCAATTGGAGTGGGCGAATCGATCCGTATTCATTCTTCCACAGTAGATCTGGAAGAGGGAATGTTGTTTCTTTTGTGCAGCGATGGATTGCATGGTGTGATCTCCGATGCGGAAATTGAAATTATTTTGCAATCTGGCGGAGAATTACGGCAGCAGGCGGCTACTCTTATAGAGAAGGCCAAACAAGCAGGCGGTCCGGACAACATCACCACCGTTTTGCTGCGCGTAGCCTAAGCCGTTTTGTAACTCAATCGTTTCAGAATCATTCTTATGAAAGCCCTCTGGTGGAGGGCCGCTGTCGCCGTGTTTACGTGCGGCTTGGTGGCGCCCCCGGCGTCTGCCGGATTCGATCCCTCTCAAAATTTCTCCGCGGCCGTAGATTCCGTAGTCATTTTGCAGATCCGCATCCTTGAAGGGGAAGGCGGAGTGCATGCGGCTGGGACACGGGCTATTCGACCACTCTCCGTCCAAATCACCGACGAAACAGGCAAACCTGTGGCTGGGGCGGCTGTTAGCTTCCGTCTACCAGAACAAGGGGCAACGGGGGTTTTTGGAAATGGTCTGCGGTCGGAGTTGGTCACAAGCAATGCTGAAGGTCGCGCGGTGGCTTGGGGAATTGAGTGGGGGAAAGTTGCTGGCCCCATCGAAATGCGCATCACTGCAGCCAAGGGAGAAGCGCGGGCTGGGACAGTGACCTCCATATACATCACTGAAGGTCTCGCATCACAGGTGACGCGAAAGGCTCAGGCGGAGGCGGCGCATCAGGTGGCGACGGTCACTCCTAAATCACGACTGAAGTGGATCACGCTAACTGCCCTCATCGCCGGAGCTGCTGCTGGCGGCGTGGCTGCGGCTACAGGGGCAAGCAAGGCTCCCACTACTTTGGCGGCAACTTCTGTACAATCCGCCCCGTCGGCATCGCCAACTTCGCAACCCTCGTTTTCGCTAGGGGCACCCACTTTGACGGTAGGAAAACCATGATGGTTCTGCGATTGGTCATTTTCTTTTTTCTGGCGTCGGCCTTTTGCAAAGGGCAGAGTTCGCTGGGTATTCCGTGTCTTGGCAAACTGGTGGATCGCGCGGGGTTCTTGCGTGAATTATGTGGAGTTAGCGGAAGTCTGTTGCTTTCTACTGCAGCTTCTGAGCCAGTGATCAGCGCTGGCTTTTCACGCAGTGGCGGGTTTGTGAAAAAGGCTCTTGCTCTTCAAGTTTTGGATGGGGCTTTGGTGTGGGAGGCGAGTGCATCAACAGGCCCAGCACTGTTTGCCTTTGGTTCAAAGGGAGAACCTCGCTTCGCATATTTGGTTGATTCGAAGGAATTGCTGGAATGGACTGGACAATTCATGCGCCCATTGGAATTCACCCCACAAGGTGAGGTTCTATCGATTGCCACTAATTCTAGCGGCGGCTGGTCTGCCATTGTGCGGAGAGAGAATTTAGTGGCGATTGTTACCTCAACCAGCGTTGCTGATCTTGTCCGGTCGGCTGAAAGCGCACTGCTGCTAGACGGAAGCCGGTCGCTGCTTTTTGTGGAAGGCATTCTTCGCTTCGCGGAAAAATCGTTTCCCTTGGCCGAAGCTCCCTCCGTTATGGAGTGGATCAATGAAGACTGGATTCATCTGGGTGGGTGGGTGCTGCGGATTACTGCTGGGAAAGAAGCCCTATTTCAATTGCCAGAGGCGACTTAGCAATGCGCTTGCTTTTCTCCTTCATCCTCCTGTTGTCGATCCCAGCGCAGGCACAGTTGCAAGTGCTTTACGATGGCGCACAGTTGCGGCCCTTGATTGATTTAGGCAGCACTAGTTCCGGTGATGGCCGATCCGCTGTATTCACTTTACGCAATGTTGGGGGAACGCCAATTGTTATCAGCAATGTTTCGGTTGCCGGGGCTGGTTTTTCTATCTTCCCCAAGCTTTCTTTGCCCATCTCCATTGCTGCCGGACAGTCTTCAACTGTCACGGTTCTTTTTCAGGCGGCCGCACCGGGTAATTATAGCGCTGCGCTAATTGTCAACGATTGGTCTGCGTTGCTCAAGTTATCTGTTTTAGAAGGTCTTGTACTTGTAGACTTGGGCGGAGGCGCACGTAGGATTTTGGGTACGGGCGCATCCGTCGACTTTGGTTCCACCACTGCCGGCCGTTCCCTGGAGCGGGATTTAAGTTTAGAAAATCAAGGCACGACGACGTTGTTTGTACCCCAATTGACGGTGGAAGGCGAAGGCTTTATGTTGGTTGGAAATCCTTCAGCGACTTCAATCAGGCCAGGTGGGACGCTGCTGCTTCATTTTGTGGCGTCGTCGGACACCACTGCAAATGGAACTGGAACGCTCTTTGTTGGCGGCAAGCAATATCTGCTTAGCGCAACGTTTCTCGCGCCCATTTTTTCTGCAGCCAAATTCTTCGTGGAGAATTCATCTCTTCGCAGTGGCAGCCAGACTTCAATTTCCATCGTCCTTGATGAAGATCCGCAAGCCAATGCAACCGGAATGCTGAGTATTGGCATCAGGTCGAACAACGCAGTAGAAGATAGAGGACTCTTTTTTCTGCCCAGTGGCAAGCAATCGATTTCGTGCGAAGTGCGTAAGGGGATCCGGACAGTCCAATGCGGATCGTCATCGGTGCTTCTGCTGCAAACCGGCACAACGTCACTTACGGGGGTGCTAAATTTTCAATTGGGAAATCGAGTAGATACCTATCTCTTCTATCTGGCCCCGATGGGGATTCAAATTGACTCCGCCCGCGTCGTTCGAACGCCATCTACACTGGAAGTAGTGCTTTCAGGATT
>JAYUSZ010000364.1:0-50623 GCA_043755435.1 Bryobacterales bacterium
TCCATTCTCTGGCCCCCCGGTCTGGATTGGTTTGCAGCTTTCATGGTTTTACTGCGCTCAAATGCTTGGCGATTGGAATCTTGTTTTGTGCTTATCCGCTTTCATCAGCGTGCATCCGCGGCCATACTTTTTGTAAATGAAAGTTTTTAGAGGGTCTTAGGAAAAAGCGTTGAAACCGCTGATGAGCGCTGGTAACAAGGCAGCTTCATCTGTCTAGTTATTTGTTGGACACTGCACTAGAACAGAAGCTTTTTAAAAGCCTCATGGCGCTGTTGCGCTAGCCCCAGTAGCTTGGTGAACTCGGGCTCGCCTCTAAGTTTAATCAGCAGCGGATCGGCAACAAAATACGGGTAAGCGAAAAAGCCGTTCTCAATGCTCCGTTTCAACACCCGCAGCGCCGAGGTTTTATCATTAGCGACAGCATAGGCTTGTGCGATTTTGTAACTTGCTTCGGCATCCCGCACGCCTCGATCCTCAATCCTATCTTCCATTTCATGCAGCATGGCAAGCGCCTTCTCATCTCGTTTGGAAATGCTTTCGCTAAGAGCCTTACCCACCTTGGCCTGCAGAAGAGTCGGCCGCAGTTCAAAAGCCTTTTCGAACCCTTTCACTGCCTGATCCCAATTTTTCTTGTGATACTCTCCAAAACCTTTATAGAAAAGTATTAGCGCAGCATCGCTGTTTGCCGGCAGACTCTGCAAAAACTTATCGTAATCGCCCAAATACAGATGGGAGTTCAGTGCTGAGCTGTTCAGTTTCACACCAGGGTCCAGTTGACGCGCTCGTTCTGCCTCTTCCGCCGATTCCTTCAACATTCCAGCGAAACGATACGCGTACCCAAGCTCCCAATGCACTTCAGCGTGATTCGGGTTAGTTTGCAGAGCTTGTCTTAACAAGGGCACCGCACGCTCCACGTTCCCCATGTCAGTGAGCAGGTTGGCCATGTATATTTGAGCTTCAATTTCCGAAGGCTGTAACGAAAGTGCCTTTTCAAATGAAGACTGGGCATTGCGGTAGCCATCGCGGCCGCCGAATTCAAAGGAGGCGTTCGCCGAATGGGCTCGGCCCAAACCAGCCCAAGCCGGAGCATAGGTGGGCTCCACTTCTGTTACCTTCTGAAACATCTTGATCGCCAACGGAAAATCGTTGTTTGCGTAAAGGTCCACCCCGCGCAGGTAATACTCGTAGGCGAGAGAATCGATTTGCTTTTCGGGTTTCAACTGCTCTGCTTCCAGCGGAGAAAGACTCAGTTCCAATCCCTTGATAATTTGACGAGCAACGCTGTCTTGAAGGGTCAGCAGCTTCTCATACTTCAAATCGAACGTACCGCGCCACAAAATGTTTTGGGTCTTCACATCGATTAATTGGGAAGTGATTCTAACGTCATCGCCTTCCAGAATGAAGTTCCCGGTAAGCAGGGTGTCCACATGAAGTTCAGCGGCTACTTTGGGAATGTCGATGGATTGGTTTTTGTATCCACTGATTGCCGAGGAAGGGCGAACAGTCAGCGAACGCACGTAGCCCAGCTTGGTGATGACCGCATCAGCCAGAGAGAAGCCTAAGAACTCGTGCTTTGGATCTTCGCGAAGACTCTGAAAGGGAAGAATGGCCAAGCTGCGAGGCTTTGGTTCGCCACCTGAGTTTGGGGATTGTTTACTGAAAATCGAGAAGCCGATCGCAATCGTAGCAAAAGCAAGAAGAGTAAGAGCCGGCTTGAAAAATCGGGAATACCATTCAGAATCGATTTTTACTGTTTCAAATTTAGACTCCACCTCAACCGGCGCAGGCGGGGGAGCCTCCGGTTTTACAACTTTTACAGGGGGGGCGAAACGGTAGCCCCTGCCGGCAACCGTGACAATGTACCGGTCCTCGCCAGCACTCTCCCCTAGAGCTCTGCGGATCATCGATATTTGCTGGGTAAGATTCGATTCCTCGACGAAACTGTTGGGCCAGACAGCCTTCATCAACTCATCCTTAGAGAGGAGCCTTCCATGGTTTTCCACAAGGAAGAGCAGGGTGTCGTAGGTTTTTGGAGTCAGTGTAACAGGGGTGTTTCCCCGCGTCAGAAGCTGCTTCGAGGTATCCAGAGTAAAATCTTCAAACTCGTATAAAACCCCTCTAATCTGAGACATAGGCGTTTCCTAGGATTTTTAGACACCTTTTAGGCCAACTTAACGACATTAATTTGGAATGAGTTCATAGTAGCACGTAATGATGCTTGAAGCCCCCACTAAAGAGCGTATCCTATTCCCCCCTTTCGCGCTGGACTTGGCCACCGGACGGCTGCTTCGTGGTCTGGAACACGTCGAGCTTCCACCCAAAGCTTTCGGTGTGTTAAGCCACATGGCTCAGCGCCCGGGCCGCTTGGTCAGTAAGGAAGAACTGCTCCAAAATGTCTGGCCAAACGTCCACGTCACCGATCAGGTGCTAAAGGTCCAGATCGCCGAAATCCGTAAAGTGCTCTCCGACACTTGTCGTGAACCTCGCTTCATCGAAACAGCTCACCGCCGCGGATACCGTTTTATTGCCGGGATTGAAGAGTCTGAGTCCCAGGAAATTCCCCAAACGCAGTATGCCCGAAGCGGCGATGTGAATATCGCTTATCAAGTACTTGGGCAAGGGCCGTTGGATTTGGTCTTTGTAATGGGGTGGGTTTCCCACTTGGAATATTTTTGGACTGAGCCTTCCTTCGCAAAATTCCTGCGCCGCCTGGCCCAATTTTCCCGTGTGATCCTATTCGACAAGCGCGGCACCGGACTTTCCGATCGCGTTCCAGTTGACGCGCTACCGACTTTGGAACAGAGGATGGACGACGTCAGGGCAGTTATGGATGCTGTTGGATCCTCCCGAGCCGTGCTCTGCGGAGTCTCCGAGGGTGGTGCAATGTCAGCTCTTTTTGCAGCGACATACCCCGAACGGACCGCCGGACTTGTAATGATCGGCACTTATGCCAAACGCATTCGTGATGCAAGCTATCCATGGGGGCCAACGGAAGAACAGCGGGAGAATTTTCTGGATCAAATCCGCCGTGACTGGGGAAAGCCGGTGGGGCTGGAGGAACGCGCACCTTCAATGGCTGCGGATCCTCATTTTCGTGAATGGTGGGCTGCCTACCTAAGAACAGCGGCTAGCCCCAGTGCCGCAGTGGCTTTAACCAAGATGAATTCCGAAGCTGATATCCGGGCCGTGCTTCCGACTATACGTGTTCCATCGCTGGTGCTGCATCGTAGCGGAGATCGATGCTTGGAAGTGGCCGAGGGCCGCTATGTTGCCAGCCGAATTCCCGGTGCACAATTCGTGGAATTGCCGGGTGATGACCATCTTCCTTTTGTTGGCGACCAAGACTCAATTCTGGATGAAGTGGAGCAATTCCTCACCGGGACACGGCATGCGCAACGGCACAAACCAGTGCTGGCGACTGTACTGTCCGCCTCGTTCAAATTGCTTCCTGCGCTGCATAAGGCTCGGCCAGGTGTATGGCGTAGGTTACGGGATCATATTACGCGTGAAGTGGAATGGTTCCGAGGTCGCGAATATAGTCAGAATGGACATGGACTGATCGCAACTTTCGATGGCCCCGCCCGTGCCATTCGGTGCGCTGCTGCAATTTCCCATCACGCATTCAGGTTGGGAATTCAACTTAAAGCTGGGTTGCACACTGGCGAATGTGAAGTGGCCGGCACCAATGTTTACGGGCCAGCGGTGGATACTGCGCGAAAGATAGAACAGTGTGCTGGTGCTGGACGGATTATTGTGTCGGCAGTAGTTAGGGATCTAGTAGCAGGATCGGGAATTTCTTTTCAACCAGAAGGAACGCATGGGGTGGGAAATTCTACGGAGCTTCTTCTTTTGAAAGTGGATGTTAGTTAAGAAACTAGGCGTAACTGGAAACACTGAGGCTATTTCTTTCCGACCGTTCGGCGGTTATCTTCTCCAAATATCCACTGGCTCGAAATGCTGCAAGGGGATCTGCAGGCAACTTATGAGCAGTATTCCACTCGCGAATTGTTGGACGTACATCCGTAGAAAACGCATCTTTCAGACAATTTTCAGCTGAAACCAGATCGGACGTTTTCTGATGCCGGCTGAGTGTTTCCAAATCCACCAGCGATGCTTTGGCAAACAGTTCCTGGGCGGTGGAAACCGTCTGGATCATTGCTTCAATTTTGCCTTTGAGATTGTGGCTCTGGTCAATCATATAGGCGATGTCGGCTCGCTGACCCATCTCCCATTCATAAACGCGGATTTCGTGGAAGATGCGGAAAATTTGGTAGGGGTCAATGGAACCCAGCGTCAAATCGTCATCGGCGTAACGGCGGTCATTGAAATGAAAGCCCCCCAGCATGCCGTCCTGCAGAAGCCACGCAACAATCTGTTCAATGTTCTGAGCCTGATAATGATGGCCTGTGTCTACCAGCACTTTTGCTTTTGGACCGGAGGATTTCGAGAGCAAATAGGCCATGCCCCAATCGGCAATGTCAGTATGGTAGAAGGCTGGCTCAAAGGGCTTGTACTCCACCAGCAACCTTTGATTAGTTCCGAGTTTTGCATGCGCCGTAGCTAGTCCTTCCGCGAACCATTGGCGGCGATGGCGAATGTTATGCGTTCCGGGATAATTCGATCCATCGGCAAACCAAAGCGAAACATCACGACTGTTGAGACCTTTGCCGATTTCCACGCTATCCAAAATATGATTCAGGGCTGTTTGACGAATTGCACCATCAGGGTTTCCAAGTGACCCGTGCTTATAGATTTGATCCTGAAAGACATTAGGGTTGATTGATCCAGCGCGAACTCCAAACTTAGCGGCGAGAAGTTGCACCTGGGGTACGCTTGCCACACCCTCGGGAAGATCCCAAATCACATGGAGGGCAACGGTTGGGCATGCACCGGTCAACTTATGGACCATTCCGGCATCACTGAACTTTTCTTCAAGCGTGGTGGCGGCAGCAGCTTGGATAAACTTTCCAAAGCGCGTGCCTGTATTGGCGAATCCCCATGAAGGGAGTTCAATTTGAAAGCTATCGAGTGCTTTGGAAACGGATTCAGACTGCTGGCTTGTCATTCCTTTTGAGTATATCTTTGCACGGGCTGCGACTTGGATTGTTTCACCTGGATTCCTCATTTGCGCAAGCGCTATTCAGGGAAGCTGCTTCGTCGCCTGTTGTTCCGAAGGAGACCGCAGCCGTCCTAACAATTCGCGCCCCTGGAGCCCCGCTGCTCTGTCTGCGGACTTGAGCTTGAGCGTCAAAGACTTGGCACAAAACAGCAAGCCCGGCAGTTAGAATGAATGATGAATCAACGGTCACTTCTTTTGTTGCTTGGATCAGTTGCCTACTCTACAGACATTGCGATGGCGCAAGTGGCAGTGAAGCGGCACGTCACTCAGGGTCGTGCCAAGACCATCCTTGAAAATCTCTACACCTGCCCCGTTGAAGTTGGCAACCATCGCGTCAGCGCTGTTGGCGAGATTAAGGCAACGGATGGCACGCTGATCACGGTGCCCTCGGAAACCGCGTTGCAGAAAAAGCAAGGACCGATGGCTGCTGATCTCTATAACGAATGCAACCTGCTGAAGCCGAGGAATGAGGCAGAGGTTTCCGCAGCCAACGTTCCAGTAGTGGAGGTGGATGCCAGTGGCGAAGTGATCACCGGCTACATTGTTGCCGATAACTACTTCGAACTTTACGTGAACGGCAAGTTGGTTGCAGTGGACAACACTCCATTCACACCATTCAATTCGGCGATTGTGAAGTTCAAAGCGAAGCGGCCCATCACTTATACGTTCAAAGTGGTGGACTGGGAAGAAAATTTAGGTCTTGCATCGGAGGCTGGCCGGGGAGACAATTGGCATCCCGGCGACGGTGGCTTGATCGCCAGGTTTAGTGACGGCACGGTGACAGACAGTTCCTGGAGAGTGCAGTCGTTCTACATCGGGCCGCTGAATAGTCCAGATGAAGTTCTTGAGAAGAATAACATGCACGACTCAACCAAGCTGGGCCGCGTCCATCCATTGGCACGGAAACCAACATGCCAAGACAAGTGTTTCGCCGTGCACTACCCATTTCCGGCCAATTGGCAAGCGCGAAACTTCGACGATTCCCAATGGCCCGCAGCTTACGAATACACTAGCGAGGAGGTTGGCGTGACAAACCTGCCGGCCTATACCCGCTACCCAAAACTCTTCCAGGGGGCACGGTGGATTTGGTCGGCGAACCTGGTTTTCGACAACGTGGTGATTGCACGTAAGACCGTGCGCTAAGTTTGAGCCTTTCAACAGTTTCTTAGGTTTCAAGATGCGGACCCGGTTGCGCGTTTCATCGATGCACCCATGCAACGCGCGAGGGTCTTCGTTTTCAGAGGATCGCTCCAGTAGGGCGCTGGCGGTTCCATTGTTGGACCCAAAGGTCTCATCCACAAGATGCTCAAGGGCGGCAACACCCATTTGTTGGGGTAGGAATAGCATGGTTTCAGGGCTATAATTCCAGGTCGTTTTTTAGCGAAGAGGTCGAGCACGATGCATGCCAGCTTTCCTGAGACCAGTTTTTTTTGTTAATTCAAACTTCTTTTTCGTAATATATTTGGAGTAAACTTCATCCCCCTTGCTAGCAAACGGCTTTGGAAAGCTGTAGACTACAATCGAATCGGTTTACCGTTTTGCAATATTACCCCCTACGGTAATTCGCCGGAGTTGCTAAGGAGTGACGACAAATGGGCAGCATGACGAAGGGTTTTTTATGGGTAGCACTATGCAGCGCACTGGCGTTTAGCCAGTCAAAGACGACAGCAGTATTGAATGGGACAATCCTAGATCCCTCTGGCGGAGCAGTTCCTGCTGCAAGGGTGATTCTGACCAGCCCAGTAACTGGCGCTAAACAAGAGGCCCAAACGGATGGAGAGGGCGTCTATCGTTTCCCCCTTGTGACGCCCGGCATCTACGAACTACGCGCCGAGAAAACTGGCTTCAGTTCAGCCGTTCGAAAGAACGTAGAGATAACAGTGGGCCAGGCGGCAACACTGAACCTTCAATTAGCGTTGGGGCAAACTTCAGAGTTGATTGAAGTCAACAGCGAAATTGCGTTGGTTGAAACTGAACGCACCCAGCAATCAAACACCATTCAGGAAACTGCCGTCCGCAACCTTCCTATTAACCGGCGTGACTACTTGACCTTTACGCTACTCGCCCCTGGCGTAGCCGATTCCAAAGGATTGGCTGATGCCAATAGTTTCCGCGTCAAACAGACTCCTGATAGCGGCATTTCTTTTTATGGATCTAACGGCCGAGGTAATAGTGTCAACGTTGATGGCGGCGATTCCAACGATCCTGGTGGTGGCGTGCGTCCAACAGTAAGCCAGGAGGCAGTTCAGGAGTTTCAAGTTAACCGCACAAACTATTCCGCTGAACACGGATCTGCCCGCGGAGGCGTGGTGAACATCGTTACCAAGAGTGGTTCAAACGATCTGCATGGTTCAGCATTCGGATTCTTTCGTCACCAAAACCTGGATGCTGCTGATCCCTTCGCCCTCAGCTATGACGGCGCTTCCTTGAAGCGCGTGAAGCCCGATGCGAATCGCCAACAATACGGCGCGACAATTGGCGGCCCCGCTATCAAAGACAAGCTGTTTTATTTCATGAGCTATGAAGGGCTCCGTAGGCGTGAGCGGCGAACAGTTCCGGTGTTAACCGACAATTCCATTTTTGGGCCTACTCCAGCGCAAAATGCCATTCTGAATCAACTTCCAGCCGCCGCCCAAGCCCAACTCCGGCCCGCACTCACCACTCCTGCTTCAGTGCAGGAAATGTTTCGGGTCAATAGCGGCATTTTCCCATTTGAAACGGACGATCACAAAGGCCTTATCCGCCTGGATTACCGCAAGAGCGACAAAGACATTTTCTCAATCCGCCAAAACGTTTCTAACATTTTTGAAACCAACGAAGGCATCGGAGCACTGGTTGGATTTTCACGTGGATTCGTTCAGGACTTTTTCGATTCCACCACGCTTGGCAGTTGGACACATACCTTCTCCTCTTCATTGGTGAATGATTTGCGGCTGCAATACAACTACTATGACTTCCGCACTGAATCGAATGACAAGTTTGGACCGGCGCTGGAAATTTCCGGTTTCGGCTTGTTCAATCGCGATCGGTTTCTACCTTCGCGAACTCTTGCGCGGCGCTTGGATGTTGTGGATAATCTGAGCTGGTTCAAAGGCAAGCACACCATCAAAACCGGATTCTACTTTGCGAATCGCAGCATTAATTCCGATTCCAAAACTTTCATGAGCGGACGTTTTACTTTCGGAGCTCTGCCAGGGTCCCTTGTCAATGCTGCTTTGGCAAGTACGTCTATCACAGCGCTGCAGGCCTTCAATTTAGGTTTGGCGCAAAGCTATCAGCAAGGCTTTGGCGAAGGATTGGTTAGAGGTCGAAGCATTCCATTGATCGCAGGGTTCGTGCAGGATAGTTGGAAGGTTGCCTCCAATCTTACTTTCGATATTGGCGTGCGTTACGAAGTTGACAACCGCAAAGAACCACTGCCCACGGCTAGAAAGAATTTCGCTCCAAGGGCTGGATTCGCTTGGGATCCGTTCAAGGATCAAAAGACAATTGTCCGAGGCGGCTACGGGCTTTTCTATGCTCCGATCGATTTCCAGATTGACTACGTTGTAAATGCATTGAACGAAATCGGCGGCTTCCGCCAGATTGCGCAGGTTTTAACAACACTGAATCCTGCAGCGCCCACTGCTCCAACAGGCCCCATTAACATCTTCAGCACCTTGCGCGCACAAGGAGTCATTGGCATTCCAACGCCACTGAAGCCGATTACCGCAGCAGACTTGCGGCAGTTTGGAATCAACGTTAGCCAAAGTGGTCCTCGGCCCCCATTGACTGTGCTTTTCCGTCCATCTGCGGATTACACCAACCCCTATGCTCAGCAAGCAAGTTTTGGGATTGAACGGGAAATCATGAAGAACTTCTCGTTCGGAATTAGCTATGTGTTCGTGCGAGGGGCCAAACTAACTACGTCGCATGACGATAATCTGTTGGATGCTCCAGTGAATCCAGCAAAAGGAATTCGGGATTGGGGCCCAACTGCAACCAACCCTACAGGCGCAGCATTTTTCAAGAACCCATTATTGTTTCAGGACAATGTGTATGAGTCGACTGCGAATTCGTTTTACCACGGCATGATGATTGAATCTACGCGGCGCTTCAACAAGAACGCCACGATTGCATTCAACTATACCTTCAGCAAAGTGATCGACGAGACAGTGGATTACAACAGCGACTTTCAACCCAATGACCAGTTGAACCGCCGTGCTGAACGGGCGTTGTCCAGCTTCGATCAACGGCACAAAGTTGTTCTCTACGCAATTCTGCAGAGTGCTGGTAAGAAGGGCTGGGGTGGATTGCTGTTTACTCCTATCGTTCGATACAACAGCCCACGGCCTTTCAATTTGCTCTCCGGAACGGAGATTAACAATGACCGGCACAACACCACCGATCGGCCGATATTCGCCGGACGCAACACAGGCATTGGGCCATCGTTCATCACCTTCGATATGCGGGTTTCGAAGAAGGTATTCTTTGGCGATAAGAAGAGCATGGAATTCATGGCAGAAGGTTTCAACTTATTCAACCATCTGAACTATGCAAGCGTGAACAATACCGTTGGGCCAATCACCGGGCCGTTCAATCTTTCTGGCCGAGACGACCGCACGCCAAGTCAACCACTTGGATTCACATCGGCGTTTGATCCACGCCGTCTGCAACTTGGGCTTCGTTTCGCGTTTTGAGTTTTTGCTCAAAAAGCTGTCGCTCCTCGGCATTCATAACGCATGCCAGCGCCTTCTTGAAGTAGGCCTGCGCCTGTGCTTGATCACCGTTCTCTGACCATAGAGTTGCAAGCGTAGCCGGAAGAAGGTAGTAACCAACCAGTGCTGGCTCGTCTTCCAGTGACTCAATGGCACGAATCCCAGCTGCCGGGGATTCGGCCCGCGCGATAGCCACTCCGCGATTCAACCCCACCACTGGAGTGGGCTTCAACTCATATAGCTGGTTATATAGCGAAACCACATGGGGCCAATCCACGGGGCTGGAACTGTGGGCTGCGGCGATGCCTGCTTCCAGGTGCAACACCGTTAACTTATCCCCAGCGATGGATTGATTCAACTGCCACATTGCCTCAGCCAGCCGTGACGGATCATAGAGGCGCGCGGTCTGAAACAGGAACAGTGCCAACAGTGCATGCACCTCGGGAACGGAAGGCAACAGCCTAGCCAGCCGGATTGCCTCATCGCAAAGGTCAATGCGCAGCTTCTCATCTCCACTTGTAGAACTGTACCCTTCATTAAACATCAGGTACAAAACATCCATTACGGCGTGAGTGCTTTCCGCTGCGATTGCAAACGATGCTTCTCCACTTCGAATTTTGTTCTTCGCCCGAACAATGCGCTGCGCTATAGTTTCCGGTGAGGTAAGAAATGCCCGGGCGATTTCAGTAACGCTTAGCCCACCCACTGCCTTCAAGGTGAGGGCCACTCGCGATTCCAAAGCAATAGAAGAGTGGCAGCAAAGGTACATCATTGCCAACGTATCGTCCCCTGTGCTGGGCATCGGTTGGAAGGGATCGCAGGCATTCAGCTGCCGCAAAACATCGCTGCGGTTTTCCACCATCCACTGTTGGCGCCGCAATTGATCCAATGCAAAGTTACGTGCTGAACGAAATAGCCAGGCACCCGGATTTTCAGGCACACCATGGAAAGGCCATGTTTGCAGAGCTTTTCCTAACGCTTCTTGAACAGACTCTTCAGCCAATTCGAAATGCCGTGCCCCCAACATGCGGGTAAGCACGGCTGTCAATTCGCCTGATCGCTGCCGGAACAACCGCTCCACCAACTCTGGGACTTCGTCCATCGTTACTCAGTTTGCCGGATTTCAATTCGCCCGAACTCTAGATGTGGGCAAGTTTTCGATAGCTCAACCGCGTGGTCGAAACTATCAGCTTTCAACACGAAGTAGCCTCCGATGATTTCTTTGGTTTCCGGATAGGGTCCATCGGTAATGGTGAGCTTGCCACCGGTTTGTACTAGTGAGCGTCCTGTTCCGTCCTGCAGCTTATTCCCACCTTGAATTGTGCCGTCGGCAGCCATCTTGTTTCGCCAAGCTGAGTACCTGGAAATGATCACTTGCATTTCAGCAGGGCTCATTTGAAACAGGTGAGAGTCTTTTGGTTCGTGCAACAGAAGAATGTAATTTGGCATGTATGCCTCCTTTTCACTGATGACGAATGGTCGCTTCTAAAATCGACACGGCTTTCAAATATTGTAGCCATTTATTTTCCGTCAATACTTGATACACTGTTCACCATGAAAACAGGTTTCCTGCTCCTAATGATTTCCGCCTTCGCCCTAGCCGCCGAAGGCCCTGACGAAATGGCCGTGCGTTCAGCACTCTCAAAGTTCGCTGATGCAGCTCACAATGGCGATGCTGCAGCAATGAAGACATATTTAGGTGATGGATTGATTTATGTCCACTCCAACGGCACCACAGTTGAGAACAAGGCGCAATGCATTGCCGCCTTAACCAAGAGCAAGCCTCACATGGAATTGAAGCCCGGTTCAACTGTGCAGGTTTATGGCAATTCCGCTGTGATGCATGGCCACATGGTGGTTCACGGCATGACGAATGGCGCAAAAACTTCAACGCCCTTGGATTTCATCATGGTTTGGGTGAAGTCTGGGAATGGCTGGCAGATGGTGGCCCGTCATACTGCAAAGCTGCCTGTGACTTAGAATATCGCATACAGAGCCGCCATGCATAAGCATGCGTTTTTTCCGGTTGTTTGGGAAACCGCATGCTTATCGCAAGGCGGCTTGTATGGTTTTCCACAGATTCCATATGTAATGGCGTGCATATCTTAACCCTGTTGCTTCACCACTGGCACTACCAGCGGTTCTGGAATGGTATCGCCTTCCCCCGGTGCTAAGAACAGGTTTGCTTCCAGTCCATGTTGACGCGTATATAAATCGTAGTACCTGCCTTTCATCGCATACAAATCCTCGTGGGATCCGCGCTCAACAATGCGGCCGCCTTCAACCACAAGAATCTGATCAGCACGCCTGATGGTTGACAATCGATGCGCGATCACAAAAGTGGTGCGGCCCTTCATCAAATGCGTCAAACCTTGCTGAATCATGGCCTCCGATTCCGAATCCAAACTGGACGTTGCTTCATCCAGGATCAGAATTCGAGGGTCAGCCAGAATCGCTCTCGCGATAGAAACACGCTGGCGTTGTCCACCGGAAAGCCGCACTCCGCGCTCCCCAACAATAGTTGCGTAACCGTCGTCATGCTTTTCAGCGAATTCGTCTACGCGGGCAATGTGGCAAGCGTTCATGATTTGCTCTTCAGTTGCCGCGGGGCGTGAAAATGCAATGTTTTCCTTAATGCTTCCATCAAACAGGAATGATTCCTGCAGCACCACACCAAGCTGTGTGCGGAAGGAAGAAAGCTTCACAGTGGAAAGATCCACACCGTCCACGGTAACCATGCCTTTCCCTGGATTGTGAAACGCCGAGATCAGCCCAATGATTGTGGATTTGCCAGACCCGGAACTGCCCACCAGCGCAGTCACGGTGCCTGGTTTCGCTTCAAAGTTGACGTCCTCCAGCACTGGCTTGCCTTCTTCATACTCGAAATCCACGTGATCGAATTTCACTAAACCTTCCAGGGGTCCAAGCACCACTGTGCGTCGCGGATCTTCGTCCTCAGGCTGTACGCGCAATATTTCGCGAGTCCGTTCCAAGCCAGCCAAGGCCTCAGTTAATTGCGTCCCGATGCTGACGATTTGAAATACAGGAGCAACCAGTGCCGCCAGGAATGCAGTAAAAGTGACGAAGCCGCCCAGGGTCATCTGGCCGTTGAAAATTTGTTTCGACCCGACGAACATTACCAGCGCGCCCACAATGCCCAGCAGCACCGTTGCGGAAAGGCTCATTAAGGACATGCCGGTGAGCGAGCTTAGAATGTTATCCAAAATGCGCTTGACACCTTTTGCGAACACCTCTTCCTCACGCTTTTCGGCATGATAACCCTTCACCACGCGAACGCCGCCCAACGATTCCGTCAAGCGCCCGGTGACTTCCGAAAAAATCTTGCCCCGTTCGCGGAAAATGGGCCGAAGGGTAGAAAATGCTTTTTGCAAAACGAACCCAAATGAAAGAACCACCGCCAGGGCCATGCCGGTAAGCAGTGGGCTGATGTTCAACAGCACCACCAACGCGAGTAATGCCGTTAAGGTACCTCCGACAAATTCCACCAAACCGGTGCCAACCAAGTTCCGCACGCCTTCCACGTCGTTCATGATGCGGGAGACCAACTCGCCGCTTTTGTGCGTATCGAAATAAGAAACAGGTAAGCGCGCCACATGCGACTGAACCTTTTGCCGCAACTCGGCGATCAGCCGTTGCGCGGCCTTTGAAAGCAGCTGGGTCAAGGTAAAGGAACTGATTCCCTGAATGATGGTTGCCAGGACAACAGCGGCAACCAAGGGTGCTAACAGATCGTCCCGGCGCTTGCCGATGACGTCGTCCACCAGATAGCGTGTAGACGCAGGAAGTACTAGCCCGGATATGCGGCTGACTAGAATTAGGAGAAGCCCCAATCCCAGGGAACTCTTGCGCGGTTCAACGATGGCCCAGATATCGGGCCATAGAGTGCGCAGTCGTTCCGAGGTTGGAGCGGTAGTTTTTTTCTGAATTTCTTTTGCTGACATTATGCTTTTACTAGAGTAGATGCTTTCTGCCCAACCAGAGATGCTGCCAGTCGGGTTATTCTAAAAGAGAGCATGAATCTAAGAAATACCATTCCTTTTGCCGTCGCGTTTGCGTCGTGCGTTTTTTTTGGCCAGAGTTTCGGCCAGACACCAGCCCCTAAACCGCCGGCTGTAAAGCCTGCGGCCCCAAAGCCAGCTGTCGTCAAACCAGCAGTTGTAGCACCTAAACCGGCGGCAGTGAAGCCCGCCACACCATCCAAGCCAGCCCTGGAAGCCGCAGCAGTTCCGACAAAGCCCATGGTTGAGGTAAAGCCAGACGATGTAATCATCGAAATCGGCGACCTTAAGATCACCAAAGCCGAGTACGAGCTTCTAGTTTCCACCTTACCTGAGCAAGTGCGCCAGCAGGCAAGCGGCCCTGATAAAAAGAAAGTAGCTGAACAGTATGCGGACATTCGCATGTTGGCGGCAAATGCAAAGAAGCAGAACCTTGGAGCCGATCCGAAGACGGCCGTCCAAATGGCTTTTCAAACTGAAAACTTTTTAGCCGGTGCGTTAGTTCGCGAAATGCAGGGCAAGTTGAAGGTTGACGAAGCCGCCGTTCAAAAACTCTACGAAGAAGGCAAGTCACGTTACGAACAAGTGAAAGCCCGCCACATCCTAATCCGCTTCACTGGTTCGCGGGTTCCTGTGCGCGAAGGGATGAAGGATATGAGCAAGGAAGAATCCCTGGCAAAAGCAAAAGAAGTTAAGGCTAAACTAACGAAAGAAAACTTCTCGGAAATGGCCAAGAAGGAATCGGACGATGCCGGATCGGGCGCCGACGGTGGAAGCCTTGGGGCATTCTCGCGCGGACAGATGGTTCCTCAATTTGAGACAGCAGCTTTCGCAATGCCCGTGGGTACGATCAGCGATCCAGTAGAATCTCCTTTCGGCCATCACATTATTCTGGTGGATGAGCACTCCAATAAAAAGCTGGAAGAAGTTCGCGGCGAATTGGAAGAGCAGGCCAAGCCTGAAATGTTGAAGAAAGCGATTGAAGATATGCGCAAGTCTTCCAATGTGAAGCTGAACGACAACTACTTCAATAATTAAGCCGGTTCGGCCGTTTGATAACTGGGGCCTCTCTTTTGCAGTCTCTCTTATAACTGCATTCGGGCCCCTTTTTTCATTTTGTGCTTCCTGGCTACGATGTTCAGTGGTGTGGTTCCCTCCGCCGACGAGTAAGTTTTGCAAGTAACTGAATGCTAAGTGATTATAAATTGCATTCGATTGTGTTCCATAGCCAGCGCAGCCTACTTACTTTCATCTTTTCCGGTAATCAACCTTGCCCCACGATTGAAGGTTAGATATTGAAACCCCCATTGGATTGCCACAAGAAATCGATTTCGGAATCCAACCAGATACATAAGGTGAATAAATAGCCAGGCAAGCCAAGCAAACAGGCCGCCGAAACGAACGAACCCCAAATCGGCAACAGCAGATGCGCGGCCGATGGTAGCCATAATTCCCTTGTTGTTGTATCGGAACGGAGGTGGGACTTTACCGCTCAGCCGAAGCTTAATCGCATCCGCCGCATACCAGCCTTGTTGCATCGCGACGGGACACAGGCCTGGAAGCGGAACCTCGTCCTGTTCAAACCAAGCCAGATCCCCAAGAACGAAAATTTCCGGATGGCCTTCAATGTAGAGTCCGCTTGTTACCTTAATGCGGCCACCACGATCTGTGGGTGTTTGTAGCGAATCCGCTAAGTTCCGGCCCAGCGGCGATGCGCGAACTCCCGCAGCCCAAATGATTGTGTGCGCTTCAATGCGTTCAGGCGTAGCTGACGCACCAGTAAGGGAAACCCCGTTGGCATCGATATCTGTGACTCGGACCCCGGTGCGAACACGTACCCCAAGCTTGATCAGCGCCCTCTCGGCCTTTTCCGAAAGATCCTCGGCAAACAACGGAAGAGTGTGCCGCGCACCTTCCAGTAAAAGAATCTGCGCTTCAGCAGGGCGAATGGAGCGGAAGTCGTCGCGCAGTGTGTCTCGTGCTATTTCGCCGATGGCTCCTGCGAGCTCCACACCTGTTGGGCCCGCGCCAACTACCACGAAGCGCAACCAGGCACGACGCTTCTCGGGATCGGTTTCGAGTTCAGCCTTTTCGAAAGCGGTTAGGATTCGGCTCCGAATCTCGGTGGCATCTTCAATGGTCTTCAGGCCTGGGGCAAATTCGGCCCAATGATCATTGCCAAAATAGTAATTTTCAGCACCGGTGGCAAGGATGAGCGTGTCGTAGGGAAGTTCCCCTTTTGTTAGTAAAACTCGACGATTGGCAGGGTCAAAGCCAGTTACTTCGGCCATTAAGACGTTCACATTCTTAAAGCGGCTAAGGACATCGCGAAGAGGGGCTGCAATGTCACCAGGAGAGAGGCCGCCGCTTGCTACCTGATAGAGGAGCGGCTGGAACAAATGGAAATTGCGGCGATCAATCAGAGTGACGGAAACCGGAAGCCGGCCAAGTATTTTTGCGGCATTCATACCCGCAAATCCACCACCTACAATTACAATTCGATGCTGAATGGAATTGGCTGCCAATCACCAGGATATCGTGTAGCCAGGAATGGTTTCACCTCTCCTAGCCGGCTTCAGTTGATCCAGATTCCGGGAAGCATACCGGAAGGTGATAATCTGTCAGGGAACATCGCATGCGAATTGAAAAAACTCAGTGGGCTTGTTCCGTATCGCGGCGCAATGCAATCCGAGGCTTGACGGCATACTTCGCCGCATCGCCATTCTTGCTTGGCCAACAGGATCCATTTCGCGATCATAGTCGAGTTCCAAGATTGGATGAATTGCTCACCGCATTCGACTTTGAGCCGGTGGCTTTCGCCAAGCTTCCTCGCTTGGCTTACAACTACACAGCCTACGGGGTGGAAGGGGAATTCACGCTGCGCCGCAATCGAGCCGCGTTCGACTTAGTGGAGCTTCTACCGCGAGGAAAGCAAGCGAGCAAGGTGGAGGCATCCACTACCCTATTCGGAAACAAGCTCGCGTTTCCAATCCTTGTAGCGCCTACTGCAGGCCACACTCAGCTTCATCCTGAGGGAGAGACAGCCACATTTCGAGCCGCCGCTGCTGCCTCCAAAACGCCGATGATCGTCAGTAACAATGCCAGCCTGCCGTTAGACAAGATCAAGGCAAAAGTGGACGGCACTTTTTGGTGGCAACTGTATCCGCGTCAAAGTCTTGACGACAGCAAAGCATTGCTTGATACGGCTCAGACGAACGGGGCTCAAGCAGTTGTTGTCACAATCGATCAACAGTCCTCCTACTATGAGCGAGCCTCCCATGACCGTAACATTGGTGGCCGTGCGCCAATAACAACTGGCAGAGGCCCCCGACAGGGGGGAGAGCCGAATCCGTATCGAGTCCTGAACAACCGTGCTTGGTACTCCTGGAGCTATTTCGATCAAATCCGCCCCATGATCAAAGTCCCAATGCTAGCCAAGGGGGTGCTGACTGCTGAGGTTGCATCAATGTGCGTGGAACGCGGCGTGGATGGCATTGTGGTTTCCAATCACGGAGGCCGGGCAATGGATTACTCACCTTCCACGCTTGAGGTTCTTCCCGAAATTGTGGCTGCTGTTGCGGGGCGTGTTCCCGTGCTGATCGATAGCGGCTTTCGTCGAGGCAGCGATGTTTTGAAGGCGCTTGCTCTTGGTGCCAATGCTGTTTGCCTTGGCCGCGTACCACGTTGGGGATTGGCCGCATATGGTGCGGAGGGTGTTCAGCGCGTGCTTGAAATCTTGCAGGAGGAGCTTGTTCTGGCGATGGCGCAAAACGGTTGCCCTACCATTTCCTCCGTTGATCGCAGTCTGGTTCGGACTCATTTCACATGACTCCAGAAATCACAAGACGCAGTGCGCTTCAAGCGTTCGGAACGGCTGTTGGCGCAATGGCGAGGCTTGAAGGGCAACAATTGGCGGGCGAACCAGAGGGGCGGATTACACCACTTGGTGAAATCATCAACACCTTTGAGTTTGAGTTGATGGCAAAGCGGAAGTTGTCCGCAGAGGTCTTTTCGACGGTGTCTGGAGGCGATCGTGCGGATCTTGAGAACTGCACGTTTCGTGCTCAACTGATGGTGGATACAAGCAAGCTGAACCTAACGACGGAATTGTTTGGGCAAAGCATGTTCGCACCCATCTTGGCGGGTCCAGCATCGGAGCAACGCAAGCTGCATCCCGATGGCGAGCTGGGAATGGTGCGTGGAGCAGCGGCCGCAAAAGCCGTTGTGGTGCTCAGCAGTGCGACCAGTTACTCCATTGAAAAAATCATGGAGGATGCGAAGGGACCTGTGTGGGCGCAGGTGTTCGCTGGGATTCGATGGGAGCAAGAGCGTGCCCGTGCACAAAGGGCCGTAAAGGTGGGATGCAAGGTGGTTGTGATTACGGCGAGAACGCCGCAGGATCTGGACTGGGTTGGGATTGACAGCATGCGCCAAGGTCTGGGAGTTCCGATCATAGTAAAGGGAATTAGAAATACTCGAGACGCCGAAAGCGCGGTGAAGCACAGGCTGGATGGAATCATCGTTTCAAATTATGGTGGGGCATCGGCACCATCGCCATTTGCAGTGCTCCCTTCCGTAGTTGATGCGGTTGGCGGAAAGATCCCAGTGCTGATCGACGGTGGTTTTCGGCGTGGCACGGATATTTTGAAGGCTTTAATTGTTGGCGCACAAGCGGTTCTGGTCACGCGGCCGGCTTTGTGGGGGTTGGCGGCTTACGGTGCTGATGGTGTACAAGCAGTACTCGAGATGGCCCAAACAGAGCTGGCCCGCAACATGATCATGATTGGCGCACCGACGCCGAAAGAGCTGAGACGCAACATGATCAGGATCCACAAGCCTTAGTAGGCTGTTCAGGTTTCGACTAAATGATCGCCTGGTTGAATTGGATTAGCTTACCTTCAACAGAAGAAATGTCAGGTCATCATATTGTTCGGCGTGCTGAATCCATTTCTGCAATTCGGCGGAAATCACAGGAGTCATCTCCTCCACCGGTAAATGCCGCACCTGACGAAGAACATCCTTCAACCGGTCTTCGCCAAATTCTTCATCTTCGGGATTGAGTGCCTCAGTAACGCCGTCTGTAAATGCAATCAGGACGTCGCCTTTATCCAGCTTAACGGCCGATTCAGCATATTTCATTTCCGGAAATAGGCCGATCACCGTTCCACCGGCGGGCAGTTCCTCAATCTCGCCGGATGCTGCCCGCATCAAGTAGGGGGGATTATGGCCGGCATTGACGTAGTTCAGCAAACCGGTTTTCTCGTCAATCTGTCCATAGAAGAATGTAGCGTAGCTGTTCGTCCCCGTTGACCGGTAAAGATAGCGATTCATTTTACTAGCGAGTTGCGGCAACGTGATGTCGCTTTCGAGGGCAATCAACCGTAAGGAAGCCTGCACGACAGACATGACCAATGCCGCAGCAATACCCTTACCGGCAATGTCGGCAATGACGATCCCAACGCGCCCACTACCGACTTCCAGGAAGTCGTAGTAATCGCCGCCAACGCTGCGCGCGGGCAGGCTCATGCCGCTGAGTTTAGCCACGCTGGATGTGGGAATGCTTTGCGGCAGCAGCCTCCGTTGCACTTCTACGGCAAGCTCTAAATCGCGGCGCATTTTTTCTTCCAGAACAACTCGATCGGTAAGCTTGCCATTTTGAATCATCAAAGCAAAATGCTCAGCACAGCTTTGCAGAACTTGCCGTTCCAGCCGGTTGTAAGAGTCATGCACAACCGGAGCGCCCAACAGAATCATCCCTGTAATTCCGCTCTTGTCGCGCAACGCAACGGCCAACCGCGCCCCACTGTTTTCCAGCGTTTCCACTTCTGGAAGATTGGCTGGCAGGTTTTCCGCAGACCAACGTTTCCAGGTATCCACGTCCTCGATCGCAATTGGCAAAGGTGCGGGAAAATGTTTCAGACGATGCACCAACAGTCCATCTGCCGGCAATGTGAGCTTCGCCTCCGCACATTCCAGGTGGCCCAATCCATCGCTTTGAAAGAGCATTGCCGATTGTGCACCCAACTTTTGACGCATTGTTTCCAGGGAGGAATGGATGGCCGCGCTAAAGGAATCGGCATGGCGGGAAGCTTCGGAAAACTCGGCCAACACTTCACTGGTGGCCACCACGGGCCGGTCATCTAGCTTGGTCAGTGGACGCTGCCACCGCGAACCGGCTTCGTTGCGGATCGCCACCATGGGCGAGAGCCGGGTGGCGCGATATGCAGGAACAAGAGAGGCTGTGGCGACGATAGTCAAAGTAATCAGTGCTGGCAAAAGAAACGGCAGAATTTCTAATTGCCCTAACTTGAATTCGCGTTGCAGAATCCAAACGGCACCAGTAACCAGCAGGCTGCCCAGAGCAATTCCAAAACCTGCCAGCTTCATTCCCGAACCCACCACCAGGGACAACACACTGCTTCCTTCGGCACCCAAAGCCATGCGTGTACCAATCTCCACTGTGCGCTGCCGCACATTGTAAGATACAAGCCCATAGACGCCGAGTACCGCCATCAACAGTGCCGCGAAGGCGAAGAACGCCATCAAGAACGATGAGGCGCGATTGATAAAAAGCGAAGTTTGGATAACCTCATCCATGGGTGTGAATTGGTCTAGCGGTTGCAGCGGATTCACTTGCAGGATGGTCTGCCGGATTGCGCGAAACAACGTTGCCGTTGGTAAGTCGGAACGTACGACAAAGTGCATCGGATTGGGTGGATTGTTGTATCCAGAAAGATAAATTTCTGGAACGGTACTACTTGCAAGTCCATCGTTACGGACGTTGCCGGTAACACCAACAACTTCGAATCTTGGCCCTGGCTTTTCGCTGAACCTCCCAGTGGCACCAATAGGATTCCGGTTGGGATAGTAGCGTGCTGCAGCCGCTTCGTTGATGACCACTGGCATGGGATCTTCGCTCTTTTCCTGCTCGGAGAGGAAACGTCCGGAACGCATGGGAATCCGCATCGTCCGCAGGTATTCGGGGCTAGCGGTCATGAAACTCAGTTTGTCCGAACGCGTTAAATTTTCGCCGGAGTCGGAATAGATACTGAGCGTATAACAGCAGCCGCTTAGTGGAAGTTGATTGACGAACCCAGCGCTTTCCACTCCTGGAATGGACTTCAGTGCTAGCACCAAACGCTTCTGATATTGCTGGCGGTTCTCTTTGCCGGCGAAGTCTGTTTCGCTGGTACTCAGCTCGAAAGTATGTAAATGATTAGGGTCAAAACCTGGCGGCACCTTTGTCATGTTGCGCAATTGCGTAATCAACAAAGCACTCACTGTAAGTAGAGTAAAAGCCAAGGCAATTTCACCAGCAACCAGGGACTGCGAAAGTCCACGGCTCTTTTTGGCGGCAGAGGCGCGAACTCCTTCGCTCAGCACTTCGTTGGGATGGGTCCGAAACGCTTGCCACAGGGGGGCCATGCTGGATAGAGCGCTGGCAAGAAAGGCGGCACTCAGGGCGAACAAAAGTCCAGACCAATCAAGAGCAACTTCATGGAATCGAGGAACCATGTCACCCAGGTAAGAACCGCTGACTCGAAGGAGGACCAGCGCTAACAAGACGCCGCCCGCTGCACCAAGCAGCGATACGAACAGCCCTTCCATGAAATACTGCAATGCTAACTGCATGCGGCCAGCACCCAAGGCTACGGCGATTGCCGTTTCGCGAGCTCGAGCGACAGACCGTGCTACCAGCAGCCCAGCCACATTGGCGCACGTGATCAACAGAAGCATTGCCGTGGCAGCAAACAGAAGCAAAAGAGTGGGGCGTATATCTTCGCTGAACATTTCCTGCAGTCGAATCAACCTTGCAGTGTATTTGGGGTGGCTTCCTGGTTGTTCTTTGGCGATCTCAGCAGCAACACGTTTCACATCCGCCACAGCGTTTTCGTATGGCATTCCAGGCTTCAACCGGGCATAGCAGAAATATCCGCCCCAGTCTGGGGAGCGCCCTCTTCCAGTGCGATCGAGAGGTACCCAAACATCGAACTTGCTGGAACCGCCTGGTGAGGTGTGGGGAAGCCGAAAGGGTTCAGGCATTACTCCGATCACTTGGTAAACGCGTCCATTCAAGGTGATGGGGATGTTCAGAACGTTCTTGCCGCCGCCTAACTTCTGCCAAAGGGAATAGGAAATTACAGCAACCGCAGCATTTCCTTCGGCCGCGTCTTCGCCAAACCAGCGGCCCATGATCGGGTTTACACCGAGACTTTCTACAAGAGATGGAGTGACCTCCACCCCCGAAATATGCTGTGGATTTCCCGGCGCAGTGAGGTTGAAGTTGGCGAATGAGAACCAACCGAAGGCATCGAAGCTGTGAGTGCGCTCGCGATATGCAAGCAGATCCTGGAGATTGGATGAACCAATACTTTTGTTGCTGGTATTGGCTGAGAAGAGGGAGACGAAGCGTTCGCCGCTTTTATATGCCACAGGTTTCAGCAGCACTGAATTGACAATTGTATAAATTGCCGTTGTGGATCCAATACCGATGGACAGGGCGATAGCCGCAAGTGCGGCGGCACCCTTGTTATTTTTCCAGGACCGAAAAGCCTGTCTCGTCAAGGAGAGCATTAGTTTTCTAATATCTCATTTTGAGGACTCAGGAGTACTGTGTTGCTCAGCGCCTCTTCGGTTAGCTTCAGGACAGGTAAAAATGTGGGGATCGCTCAGTCTCAGGATTTTCAAGTGTCAACTATCTTGCCGGGCGTCCTTTATCTTGCAACTACAGTCCCATCAAACGTGTGGATTTCAAGTGATCCAATGCGGCACCACAGTTCACCTGGTTTCCAGTGCTGAACTAGCCGCTAATCGTAACTCATCCGGAGAAATGCGATAACATCAACATCGTGGATCCATCCCTGACTTATCCAATTCTTCCATCGCGCAGGACTTTCCTCAGTTCCCTTGCCGTCGCGCTTCCCCAAGCCAGTAGAAAGAAGCCTAACGTGCTTTTCATCCTCACCGATGATCAGCGCCAGGACACAATCGCGGCCATGGGCAATCCGCATATCCGCACGCCGAATCTGGATTCCTTAGTTACTTCTGGACTAACTTTCGTCAACGCCTATTGCATGGGTGGTTACATCGGAGCCGTCTGCACCCCTAGCCGCATGATGATTCAACGCGGTCGCGCCTGGTTCAGTGTCCGCAATCAGCCTCCCGATTATCCATGCCTCCCTCGCTCCATGAAGGAAGCAGGCTACGTCACTTTTCATTTGGGCAAGAAAGGAAATGTGGATAAGCAGTCAAACGAATTGTACGACCACAACCTATACATGGAGCCAAATGATGTGGCCGAAAGAACATCCGCCCGGCCCGGCCAACAAGTCGCCGACCGCAGCATTAGCTTTCTGAAAGATTGGAAGAAGGACGGCAATCGAAAACCGTTTTTTATGTATCTGGCCGGCCCCGCTCCCCACGACCCCCGCATCGCACCACCTGAGTATTTGGCTAAGTACGATCCTGCCAAGCTGCCTCTGCCACCAAACTACAAACCGTTCCACCCGTTCGACAATGGCGAGATGCTGATTCGTGATGAACAACTGGCACCTTGGCCGCGCACTGAAGCGGAAATTCGCCGTCACCTGCAGGAATATTACGCAGTGATAGAAGCCATGGATGCAGAATTTGGACGCATTCTTGCTCAGTTGAAAGCGATGGGTGAGTACGACAATACCATCATTGTATTCACCCAGGATCAGGGAATCGCTATTGGCAGCCACGGCTTGATGGGCAAGCAAAATTTGTACGAGCACAGTATGCGATCAGGCCTGATTTTGACCGGGCCTGGCATTCCGCGCAATAAACGTGTGAACGCATTTGCTTATCTGTTCGACATCTATCCAACACTGTGCGATTTCGTTGGAGCACCGAAAGCTTCGTCGCTTGAAGGCCGAAGCCTTTTGCCCGTGATCCAAGGAAAAAGCACTGCTGTACGCGATACGATTTTTCTGGGATATCGCGATGTACAACGTGCCGTACGGCGTGGACATTGGAAGTTGATTCGCTATCCGAAAATCAACCGGTCTCAGTTATTCGATTTGGAAAAGGATCCAAATGAAATGCACGACCTTGCTGGTGATACGAACCAGCGGACGCGCGTCTCGGAGCTAATGGCCCTGATGTTGGAACAGCAGAAACTATTTGGAGATACCGCAGCCCTTACCAGTGAAGAACCGAGTGAAGGGGAAGTTACTTTGGAGTTCTTCCAGAAAGCGAAGACGCAATGAATCGCCGACAATTCCTGGCAGCTATTTCAACCACCCCGTCATTGATGGCGGCTGGACCAGACCGTCCGAACATCATCCTTTGCATGGCCGACGATCTGGGCTGGGGTGATACCGGATTCAATGGAAACAAGATTATCAAGACTCCGAACCTCGACGCCATGGCTGCTGCAGGAATCCGCTTCACCCGCTTTTACTCCGGCGGATCAGTCTGTTCACCCACTCGCGGCACCTGTCTTACTGGCCGTCACTACTTCCGTTATGGTGTAACCCACGCCAACGAAGGAATGCTGCCTAAGCAGGAATTCACTCTGGCCACATTACTCAAACCTCTTGGTTACCGCACAGGTCACTTCGGCAAATGGCACTTAGGGACACTTACTAAGGATATTAAAGACGGGCGTCGTGGTGGCCCTGGAACGAATAACTACATGCCTCCGTGGGAGCATGGATTTGACGTAAGCTTTTCCACTGAACAGGCTGTACCCACTTGGGATCCAATGAAGAATCAACCCTTCGCAACGAAGTATTGGGAGGCTCCCGGCAAGTACGCAAGCACGAATCTGGAAGGCGACGATTCGCGCATCATTATGGATCGCGTAGTTCCTTTTGTGCAAGCGGCTGCTAAAACGTCGCAGCCATTTCTTGCTGTGGTTTGGTTCCACGCGCCGCACCAACCGGTTGCCGCCGGACCGCAGTATCGCGCATTGTACTCAGAATATGACGAAGGCCAGCAGCACTATTTCGGCTGCATTACAGCGCTGGATGAACAAGTGGGCAGGCTGCGCCGTGAGCTTGGGCAATTGGGAATTGCTGGCAACACCATGTTCTGGTTTGCCAGTGACAATGGCCCTGAAGGGATGACTGGCGAGCAAGGAACCAACCGAGGAACAACCGCTGGAATGCGCGGACGCAAGCGCAGTCTGTTCAGCGGCGGAGTGAATGTTCCAGCATTGCTGGAATGGCCAGGCCGTGCGGCGAAGGGCAAGGTGATTGATTCCACTTGCAGCACTCTGGATTACGTTCCAACCATTTTGCAAATCACTGGAGCGCGCATTCCCGGCAAACCCAGGCCAATGGATGGAGAGAGTTTGATTCCTGTGATCAGCGGAAAAGTCTCAGCCCGCAACAAGCCGCTGTTCTTCCGCTACCTGGACCCGAAGAAGCAAATGCACGAATCTCCAACCATTACCATGGTGGAAGGCAAGTATAAGTTTCTTACCAACCTGTCAGAAAGCGGCGAAGAGGACTTGCTGTTTGACTTAGTGGCCGATCGTGCCGAAACCAAGAATCTGGTGACGAACAATTCGACAGTGGCCCGATCGATGAAGAAGCGTATCAAGGAATGGGTTGCATCCTGCAAGGCCAGCCATGCTGGCTCCGACTACGATGGACCGTTTACTCCGCTTGAGCCTTTTGATGAAGTAACCGGAAGCTGGCCAAAAAAGTGATAAAAACAAGGATTACTGGAATGCGATTTGTATGTGCCTTTGCCATTGTAAGTTGCCTCATATCATCGCCGGCATTGTTGGCGCAATCAACGAATGGGACCATTACGGGTTCAGTGCGGGATTCTTCCGGGCTTGCCGTGGTAGGTGCCGGAGTGAAACTGACGCAAGCTTCCACCGGAGCCGTGCGTCAAGCCTCCACCAGTGAATTGGGAACCTTCACTTTCCCCAGCGTAATTGCCGGCGAGTACAACGTGTTCATCTCCTCTGCGGGATTCAAAAATGCTGAGCGCAAACGCATAACTTTGTCCGCTACCGAGACTCTTCCTTTAGGCGATTTTATTCTGGAAGTTGGAGGCGTAACGGAAACAGTTACGGTGACCGCACAAGGTTCCAGCGTGCAAACCGCGTCCAGCGAACGTGGGGGAACCATCACCACAGCACAGGTGGAAAATCTAGCCGTGCGCGGACGCAACGTTCCGTCGTTGGCCAAGCTCATGCCTGGCGTGGTGCTAAGTGGGGAAAGTGATTCCGTAGACATCAGTAACAACATTCGCGCTTTGGGTGGCCGCAGCAGCACTAACAACATGTCCCTTGATGGCGTGCCAATGAATGACATTGGCAATAACAATGGTTACTCCGTCTATGTCAGCATGGATGCCGTTTCCGAAGTGAAAATCCTCTTGGGAAATTATTCTGCGGAGTATGGCAGGCTTTCTGGTGCGAATGTGCAGATCGTTACTAAGTCGGGCTCGAAGCAATTTCATGGGTTGGTTTCCTACTTCAAACGCCACGAGCAGTTCAACGCCAATAACTTCTTTAGCAATCGTCTGGGTGTGGATAAGCCTCGCTACCGCTTCAACACCTACAACTACAACATTGGCGGACCGGCTTATATTCCTGGCCTCTTCAATAAAAACAAGGACAAGCTCTTCTTCTTCTGGTCTCAGGAGTTTTGGCCAATTAAGACAAGCGGAAATCTGAATAGCGTCACCATGCCCACGGCACTGGAACGTGCTGGTGACTTTTCGCAATCCGTCGATCTCAACGGAGCACGCATTGCCGTGAAGGATCCCACCAACGGACTGGCCTTCCCAAACAATGTTGTTCCGGCAAGCCGTATTGATGCCAGTGGACAGGCGCTCCTCAAAGTTTTCCCGCTGCCCAATTTTCTAGATACCGCCATCTCCGCCAGACGCTATAACTACATTTTTCAAGAGCAAACCGAAAACCCTAAGCAGACGCAAACCCTTCGGCTGGATTACAACCTGAATCCGAAGAACATGATTTTTGGAAGCTGGTCTTCCCGTAAGGATGATCAAACTGCTGCGCTGGGTCTGGGGACTTCAGGTGGTACCAACTGGCCACAAATGGTGAAGACCTTCTATTCCAAAGCCCAATTGGCTTCGTTTCGTTATACTCGCGTAATTAGTCCAACGCTGGTCAACGAATTCAATTTTGGAGAAGCCTCTCGCCCTCAAGGCGATCGTGCCACCGATGATCAGGTAAGTAAGAATCAGCGCGATGGGGCTGGCTTCAAAGCCGGGCAATTTTATCCCGATCACAATCCTTGGAAGATTCTTCCTAATGCCACCTACGGGGGTGTTTCGAATGCTGCCAATCTGTTTGTGGAACAAAGGTTCCCGCATATTGCCGATCATACGATCTACAATTTCACGGATAGTATTTCTAAAATCTGGCGTGGACACAATGCCAAGGCTGGCTTCTACATTGATCGTTTTTCCACTAACCGTAAGATCTTCGGCAATTTCAATGGTTCATTCAGTTTCGACCGGAATGTGAATAATCCATTGGATAGCGGCTATGCCTATAGCAATGGAATCCTAGGCGTATTCAACAGCTACACGGAATCTTCCAACCTGATCTACCGGCACTATCGCTTAGGCAACATTGAATGGTTCGCGCAGGATAACTGGAAAGTGAATCGCAAACTGACGCTTGATCTGGGTGTGCGTTTCTATTGGATCCCCCCTACTCGCGATACGGAGAATCTACTAGCTGGTTTTGATCCAGCTTTCTTCAATGCCGCAAAACAGCCGCGTCTAATCACTCCAGCAGTAGTCGCAGGCCGCCGCGTTGGCATCAACCCGGTTACTGGGGAAGTGTTCAATACAACGTTGATTGGAGCCATCGCCCCTGGTTCCGGCGATCCTTCCAACGGTATGGTGACTCCCAGCAAAGTGCCCGGCTATCCGCAATCCTTGGTTGAAAATGCAGGCGTTCGCGTTGCACCGCGTGTTGGTTTTGCCTTTGATCCGTGCGGCAACGGAAAGACTGCAATACGCGGAGGTCTCGGCATTTTTTACAACCGCGAGACACTGGACGTCTCAAATCCGTTCGCCCAACAAACGCCTATCATCGAAAATCCCATCATCTACTTCTCCACGCTGCCCTCGCTTCTTTCACAAACGGGCGTGCTGTTTCCGCAGGATGTTTTCGGAATTCAACGCAACGGCGCAGGCACGCCGACCATCATGAACTATAGCCTAAGCGTGCAACGAAACGTAGGATTTGGCACGGTGATAGATGTGGGGTATGTGGCCTCGCTCAGCCGTCATCTGCTATGGCGGCGCAACATCAACCCTGTGCCCCTAGGTGCGAATTTCCTTGCCTCAAATGCAGACACTACACTTGCTGGTAATCCTGCTCGTTCGCCCTCTTTTCTTCGACCCATAACCGGCTTCAACAACATCTTGATTAGTGAATGGGCCGGTTCGGCAAACTACCATTCCATGCAAGTTACCGCGAATCGGCGCTTCACAAAGAGCATGGAGTTCGGCCTTGCCTGGACCTGGTCAAAGGCGCTGACTTATAACGATAGCGATTCTTCTGAAGTAAGTACCTTAGTAAATCCCCGCGTGTGGAATTATGGTCTTTCAGGAATTGACAGGACTCACGTTGTGAACATAAATTGGCTGTACTCTCTGCCAAAATCGCCTTGGAAGAACGTCGTTTCAAATACCTTGCTGGGTGGTTGGCAGCTATCTGGAATCGCTTCCTTCATCAGTGGCGCGCCGGTAGGCGTTGGCTATTCAACCACAACGGCTTACGATGTTACCGGCACTTCAAACCTAAATGCCAGGATCAATGTTACTGGCAATCCCGTACTGCCTGCCTCCGAGAGAACCTTCAGCCGCAATTTCAACACGGGTGTTTTCAGATTGCCCGCAAGGGGAACAATCGGAACCGCAGCCACCACAATTCTTAGAGCTCCCGGCGTGAATAACTTCGACATTTCCCTATTCAAGAGTTTTCGCTTTCACGACCGTGCTAACTTACAATTGCGGGCGGAGGCTTACAACGCTTTCAATCACACACAGTTCAGCGCCTTCGATACCACGGCGCGATTCGATACAGCCACCGGAGCGCAGGTCAACACTCGTCTCGGCGAATATACGGCGACGCGCAGTCCGAGGATTATGCAAATGGCACTGCGATTCAGTTTCTAAATTGGACGAGGTCCGGTCCTTCGTGCTTCGACCGGACCCCAAGGAAGTACGCTTTGCAGAGGATGCGGATTATTTTGCAGAACGGCGGCGCATTACCGCCAACCCTACCAGTCCCAATCCAAACAAGGTAACGGTTGCTGTTGCTGGTTCCGGCACGCCGGTCACATTCACTGTTCCCGCCAGATTATCCACTCGCACACCGCCCGGTGCACTTACATCTGTGACAATGAAATCCAGATTGTTCAGTCCAGCAACAAATCCGCTGTTGAACGAAAATGCCGTGAGAGTTTGAAAAGCTGAAAAATCCAAACAGCCAGAACCAGTGCCAGGCAGAGTTCCAGAAGTTGGCCCACCGTTTAGCTGAACTACACCACAATTGTCACCACCCCAGTCTCCTGAAAGTGAAGCAGTGTTGGGGTCAAAACCAGTTAGATCGAATATCAATCGGAATGTCCGTGTAGACGCATTGAAACTGCCTGTTGCTGCTTCAGAAAGCCACCGTGAATTCGCGTCATCTGCCAGATAGCCCGGATGCACGTAGGTAACCGCTGGGCCCACGCCTACGATAGTGTAGTGAAGTTCTGGAGTTCCGTTGCCGCCAACTAGCGCGAGATTTGATGCATTCGTGCCTGTGTTGAAAAGACCTGGGATCGCAGCCCCAAAAGCGGTTTGCAGAATCCCGATTGTTAGTACCAAGTTTTGAATAGTTTTAGACATGTTGTGTTTCTAGTCCTGTTGAAAATATAACATCGAATATTAGTACCTTCGACAGGAAATGTTCAGAACTTTTCGCATTTAGTACTATTCCGCCCAGACAGGTGTATACCACTAACCTCCTTGTGGGTACTACCAATGGCATACTACCCACAAATGTTACAATGTCTGCACAAATGATCCGCTTCTTGCATAAATTTCCTTCATTAGCTTGTCTAGTACTTTGCAGCCTGCCAGTGACTGCCCAAATTCCATCGATAGATTGGGAACAGCAAAAAGCTGAATCGTTGAAGCATTTTCGCGCCTTGATCCAGATTGATAGCAGCAATCCACCAGGCAATGAGTCCAAAGTGGTCGACTACTTAAAACAGGTACTTGAAGCCGAGGGCGTTGCTACAAAAACATTTGCGCTTGACCCTAACCGGGCTAATTTAGTGGCCCGCATAAAAGGCAATGGAACCAAGAAGCCCATTTTGATTCTCGCCCATACCGACGTTGTTGGAGTGCAGCGTGAGAAATGGCCAGTGGATCCCTTTGGGGCTGTACTGAAAGGTGGCTATGTGTGGGGCCGCGGGGCGAAGGACGACAAGCCGAACCTTGCTGCAAATTTGATGACAATGCTGCTGCTCAAGCGCAGCGGTGTGATTCTGGATCGCGACGTCATTTTCCTTGCTGAATCTGGCGAGGAAGCAGATACCACTGGAGTTGGAATCAACTTCATGGTGCGCGAGCACTTCGCCGAGATTGACGCCGAGTTCTCTGTCACCGAAGGTGGCGGCGCAACCATTGAAGGGGGCCGGGTTACGGTGGTCAATATCGGCACTGCGGAAAAGCTTCCAGCCAGGGTGCGACTAGTAGCCAACGGCACTTCTGGCCATGGTTCAGCACCCAGACTTGATAATGCGCTGATCCACTTATCTGCCGCCGTTGAAAAAGCAGGCAAGTGGCAAACACCCATGCGATTGAATGACACTACTCGCACTTACTTTGAAAAACTGGCGAAGATTAGCACTCCAGAAAAAGCGGCCATTTACAATGGGTTACTCAATCCGCAGCGTTCCGCCGCCTCGCAACGTTACTTAGCGGAAAACGAACCGTCCCGTTACTCCATGTTACGCACCTCTGTTGTGCCTACTATGTTAAAGGCTGGCATTGGCCCCAATGTAATTCCATCAGAAGCAGAGGCAACCCTTGATATTCGTGCTCTCCCTGGTGAAAACATCCAACAATTCTACGAAGAACTGAAGCGCGTGATTGCCGATCCTGCCGTGAAGATTGTTCCCCTCCCCGCAACCCGTCCGCCCTCGCCAGCCTCGCCGCTGAACACCGAGGTCTACAAGGTTTTGGAGAAGGTAAGTGCGCGCATCTATCCGCAGGCGGCCGTTTTACCGACAATGTCCACCGGGGCAAGCGACATGGCGCAATTACGAGCCAAGGGAATGCCCAGCTATGGAATCGGACCTGCTGGTACCGCGGAAGATAGCATAAAGTACGGTGCCCACAGTGATGTGGAGCGGTTACTGGAATCGTCATTCTATACCTTCGTGGAATTCACATGGAATGTTGTAGCTGAGGTTGCTGTCCACAAGTAACTCAACGAATTCGAAGGTTAGCTGGCTCTTGCGTTCACTGTGATTATTCACAAACTCATCGAATAGCAGCCCGGTAATTAAATGGTTGTCTATTTTCGCCACTGCAACTATGCGCTAGATCGCAGGCAGGACGTGAAATGCAATCACTTCAAGGGTCCTGGACGACCCGGCCATGGTGCGAACTCGAAGCAGAATCTCGAAGTGGTGAGCAGGGCCTAGGGGATCGATTCCGTGCTCCCGCAGTTTCCTCGTCAGTTCGGCCGAATTAGTGATGAACTTACCCGCAGCCTCAGTAGCCTCGGCGTTGGTTCCCGCCACCAGCAGTACTCTTCCAGCCTGGTTCGGATTCTCCACCAATGCAAGAATCGCGAATGCATCGCCGGTGTCCCACCCACCCGCAGTGGGAATGTAAAGAGGTAGTTCCCCTTGCTGGACCTTTTTGTTGCGGATGATTTCGCGGTTCGTTTTCGGATCGCGAACAAAGTCAAAATCCAACTGATCCTGAAACAGCCTGCCCCAAGGATTGGAGCGGTAACTTCCAAGAACGATGAAATCGTCATCGGTTCTAAAAGCGCTCAACTGCAAACTTCGAGCCGTGTTGATTTTTACCCTCACCGAACTGGAGGCCGCCATTCGCGCAACAACGGCAACAATCCCCACATCTGCTGCTGCGACGTTTGCTCCTCGCAGCAGGCGGAGGGTCTTTTGCATATCCAGACCATAGGTCTCAGGATTCGCCAGATAGCGCCGGTTGGCGTAGTCCGCTATTGAGATCTCCGACCCAGTCAACTCCTGAATCGCCGAAATGTCAGGGTCTGCCAGAACCACCTGGAGCTGATGCCCATCCTTCAGCAAGACAGACCATGGCAGCACCTGTGAATGGGACAGGTTATGCTTCCAGAACCAAGCGGAAGCTGTTGCAACCACTGCAATTAATGCGAATATGAGCGCCACTCGCTTCCACCCTCTCTTCTTTTTCAGTGGAGGAGCGTGAGGAGCAAGAACAGGATTAGGCCAGTATCGAAATTCTGGTGTATAGGATCCGGGAATTAGATCAATGCGAATGGGGGATTCTTTTTCGGAGTAATACTGTTGCAGCCGCTTGCGCACGTCCGATGCAGTAACCCGGACAACTGCATCTTCACCAGTGTCGTAGGATGGGCTTCGGCCAAAGAGCGCCACCCCAAGGCTCCGCTCCTTCAATTCGTCCGTTTGCCCCGCCAATGCCTTCTCCACGATGTGCTGAAGAAACTGCTGGCTTCGCCGGCTTCCTCTGAAGGCCGGACTCTCAAAGACTTCGCGAAGATGTTCTTGCAATGCCGATGCTTCCGGCTCAGTATCCGGAGGAAGCGCTGTGTGCTTAGACAACTCAGATCCTACCTTCGCTAAGATTATCACGGTGTAGCTACTGTTAGAAACCAAAGTGGGTTAATAATTCAATTAGTTGCGCTAACGTTACAAATGGGTCCTAACGTTGAATTAGCCCCCGTGAAGCGCTATGATCCTGTAGCGGCTATTTCCGCTGGTTCACATTTTTATAAGGTTGGATATGCCCATGAAATTGACTACCCTGTTACGCTTGATCGCGATTTCCATGTCGAGTGCTTTGGCCTGTTTTGCACAAGCTGAAAGAGGTGGCATTTCCGGGGCCGTCACCGACGCAAGCGGTGCCCAAATGGCGAAGGTGCGCATCTCTGCCACCAACCAGGCCACTGGTACTGTCGCCCGAGTTGAAAGTAGCGATGACGGATTTTACAAAATCCCCTACCTCCCGGCTGGCAAATACAATATGGCGATGGAAAGCGCTGGCTTTGCGACGTCCAAGATAGCCGATGTTCCAGTCCAGGTGGGCCAGATCACCACGATCGACTCTGTGCTTAGACCTGGCAGTCTACACGAAGAGGTAACAGTAACGGCCAACGCCCTGGCTGTGGAACAGGTCAGTTCGTCTCTGGGCTACGTTGCCAGTGCAAGGCAGATCATCGAGTTGCCTACCGGTCGCAGCCCCTATTCTCTGCTTACCCTTTCACCAGGCGTGATCGCAGTTGGCAATGCCGGTACGGGCCCAATTGTGAACGGTGGCCGTTCAAATACTTCGGCCATTCTCTTTGACGGCCAAGAGACTCGAAACAACTCTACACTCGACAACGCCTACACGCCCCCTCAAGAAGCAGTAGCCGAAGTGCGTTTCATCACCAATAGCTTCTCCGCCGAATATGGGCGCTCCGCAGGCGGCGTCGTTGTTGCCGCCGGCCGGTCGGGCAGCAACGCCTTCCACGGCAGCGCTTATGATTATTTGCGAAACGACAAGCTGAACGCCAATAGCTGGGCCAACAACCGCGCCAATTTGGCCCGCGGCCGTCAGCGCCGCAATGACTACGGCTTCACCGTGTCCGGGCCGCTGGTGCTCCCTCGCATTTATGACGGCCGGAACAAGACTTTTTTCTTCTTCAATTGGGATGTGACCAACGATCACGGCGTTAACACTCCTACTGCCAACGTGCCTACAGCAAGACAGATGGGCGGCGATTTCTCTCAGACCCTGACCACCGCGGGAGCGCTCATCCGCGTCTATGATCCCCTCACTACCGGTGCTGATCCGACGCGAGCGAGCGGCTTCGGTCGACAGGCTTTCCCGGACAATCGGGTGCCAATTTCTCGCTTTGATCCAATCATGCAGAAGGTACTTGCTTACTACCCAAAGCCAACTCTCGAGATCTCTCCCACCATTCAGTCCAATTGGTCGCAAAACTTCGCCAACATCGTCAAGACCGACCGATGGTTCGGCCGCGCAGACCAGAATTTAGGTGAGCGCAACAAGCTATTCTTCCGCTTTGGCTATCAGGTTACTCCCCGCACAAGCCCCTTCACCAATATCGCCTTTCCAGGAGAAGGCACCAACGGTGGCGGCAACCAGAACAACCTGGCTCACACCATGGCAATCAGTGACACTCACACCTTTAGGCCCAACCTCATCGGTGAATTCCGCGCTGGCTACACTCGCTCGGTCTCCAAGCTCACGCCACTTAGTCGCGGTTTCGACATCACTACACTTGGGCTTCCCAAGTACCTAAAGGATGCATCGGGCGACTCCCTGTTCCCTCGATTCAACATCACAGACTTCACGGCGATCGGCCCCGACCGCGCGTCACTCAACGTCAGTGCTGAAACCACCCCCGAATTCCAGGCGCACCTCACCTGGATCAAGGGCTCCCACGCAGTCAAAACAGGCTTTGATTACCTGATCTGCAGCTTCAACACCTTTCGCCCCGATTGGCCCTCCGGCAACTTCGGCTACGGCAGGGCGTTCACTCAGGGTCCTGACCCGGCCACGCCCTCTGCTACGGGTGGCTATGGCCTCGCCAGCGCCTTGCTCGGTGTGCCCGATAGCGGCAACTTCACCGTTGGGCCATCGCTCGCACTCCTGCAGCCAAGCTACAACTGGTATCTGCAGGATGACTATAAAATCTTCCGCAACCTCACCATCAACCTCGGCCTTCGCTTTGAATATCAAACGCCGTTCAAAGAGCGTTACAACCAGATCGCCTATTTCGATCCAGATGGCATCGAACCAATCACCGGCCGCACCGGCGTCCTGACCAACACCACTGCCAGCAAACGCTATCCAAGCAAGCCAAACTACAACTGGGCACCTCGAGTTGGCCTCGCCTGGACATTTTTACCTCAGACTGTATTTCGTGCCGGCTATGGAATCTTCTACGCTCCAGGCAGCGGCGGCGTTGGTCAAAGCCCCGGCGATCTCGGCAGCGGATCCTCAGTCAGCACCGGTGTCTTCTTCGGCCAGCCCCCCGCCGCACCTAACACTCCTATTGCTGGCGCTTCGCTCGCCAATCCTTTCGTAAATGGTCTCAGACCTTACCCTAACTCTCTTGTGGGCGCTGGCATTGGCGCCATTTGGCCCGATTGGCAAACACCCACCAATCAAATGTGGAACGCGAATCTGCAACGTGGCATCGGAAAGAATTTCCTCGTGGAAGCCGCCTATATCGGTAGCCGTGGCATGCGCATCTGGAACAACTACAACCGCAACGCAACTTTCCCAAGCTCGCTCTCCCTCGGCTCGCAACTCAATAACCTGGTGCCCAATCCCTTCTTCGGCAAGATCACCATCGGAACTATGAGCACTGCCACGGTGCGGCAAGGAATCTTGCTCGTGCCCTACCAGCAATACGCCGGCAGCATCAACCAGATCCGGGCTGCCGTTGGCGATTCGATCTACCATGGCTTCACACTGCGGGCAGAACGCTCCTTCTCAAGCGGGTTAATGTTCCAGGTCTCCTTCACAGGCGCAAAACTGATCGACAACGTCAATGAGCGCTTCGTCGGTGGGGCTAACTTCATCAACCCTTATGACCTCGGCCTTTCGCGTTCTATCTCAGCCGCCGATATCAACAGGCGCCTGGTCACCAACTGGGTCTATGAACTTCCCTTCGGTCGCGGTAAGCAATTCCTCTCAAAAGGTATCGGTGGCATGATCCTCGGCAACTGGCAGGTCAGCGGCATCCTCGCTGCCCAGACCGGCACCCCCATCGCCATCGGTGCGGCATGCACCATGCCAGGCGTCTCTGGCCTGGGCTGTTATGCCAATCGCTCTGCAAGCGGAGTCCTCACTGAAGCGCGCAGCATGGAGCGTTGGTTCGATACCACCGCCTTCACGAATCCTGCTGCCTACTCTTTTGGCTCCGGCTCGCGCACCGAACCAAGCCTGCGCAACCCGGGAACCTTCACTTTCGACACCGTATTAAGCCGATGGCAGCCGATCAAGGAACGCATGCGGTTGCAGTTCCGCGCCGAGTTCTATAATATGCTCAACCATCCCAACCTTGGTGCCCCAAGCGCTGCCATTACGTCTTCTACCTTTGGCGTAATCACTGCGAAGAACGGCAATCGAACCATGGTAATGGGGCTACGGCTGGAATTTTAGCTGAGCACAAAACAGCACATGAACAGTTACCTTACCTCTCTCGCGTTGCTGCTTGCTGCAGGCGCAGCCTTTGCAGCCGAGCCCGGTGACCCCGATCCATCCACGCTCGACAACAAGGTATTAGTTGGATACCAGGGCTGGTTCACCTGCCCGGGTGACGGCACAGGCCGCTGGACCCACTGGTCCAATGGCGTTCCCACCCCTGAAACTCTTACGGTTGAGATGTATCCCAACTCGACTGAATTCGATCAGGATGAACTCTGTGAAATCCCACGGATGACCGTTGGCGACAAGCCCGCCTATCTTTTCTCTTCGCGAAACCCCAAGACTGTAAGCCGGCACTTCCGCTGGATGAGAGAATACGGCCTCGATGGTGTCCTGGTGCAGCGTTTTGTCAGTGAGATCCGCAGCAAACGCGCCGGTGGCGACGTTGTCTTGAAGAACATCATGGCTGCCGCCTTCGAATCTGGCCGCACATTTGCTATCGAATACGATATCTCCGGCGGCAACGCCGCAACATTTGCCCAGACACTCCTCGATGATTGGGCCTACCTGGTCGACGAACTCAAGCTTACTGCTCATCCGAACTACCAGCACCACAAAGGCAAGCCCCTGCTATCTGTCTGGGGCATGGGCCTTGATACTACAACCCATCCGCCGGCAACAGCCCAGGAAGCAAAAGACCTCATCACCGCCTTCAAGACTCGCCATAATGTCACTTACATGGGCGGCACTCCAGCCCGTTGGGGCACACTGTCAGGCGATTCAAAGAAAGAGCCTGAATGGGCTGAAGTGTACGCCCTGATGGACGTGGTTCAACCCTGGAATGTGGGTCGCTACGATACACTTGCCGCCGTTGAAAGCTGGAAACGAAATGTACTGATTCCCGACGTGAAACTGGCTGCAGCCAACGGCCAGCTCTACATGCCTGTGGTCTTCCCAGGCTTCTCCTGGCAAAACCTGAAGAAGAACAACAGACCAAACCAGATCCCCCGGTTAAGCGGTGATTTCCTCTGGCGTCAGGCCTACAACGCCAAAATCGCCGGAGCCACAATGCTGAAGATCGCTATGTTCGACGAAGTGGATGAGGCCACCGCCATCATGAAGGTAGTCGGCCGCCGCGACGAGGCACCCGCCCAGGGCTTCTGGCTCACTCTCGATGCCGATGGCACAACCATTCCCAGCGACTGGTACCTGCTTCTGTCCGGCGAAATCACCCGTACCTTCCACGGTGAGCGCGAACCAACGGCCGAGATTCCGCTCGATCTCAAAACCACTTCCCTAAGGGCACCCTGGCGGGAACCGAGGCATAAGTAACTCAACGAATTTGAAGGTTAGCTCGTCCTTTCCTTCATCATGGTCACTAACACAAACCCATCGAATCGCCGCCGGGCAACTGGCGGCTTTTCCTTGATGGAACTACTAATCGTAATTGCCATTATCCTAACCCTCCTTGCTGTAATTCTTCCAAACGCCCAGGGAATTAAGCAGGGAACCAATGAAATGGCCGTGGCCAAGCAAATTGGGACCATCCACACAGCGCAGGCTCAGTATCAGGCTCAATTTGGGAAGTTTGCCATCACGCTCAGCGAACTGGGTCCATCCACAAATGGCGAGTCCTCAGCAAGCGCAGCCGACTTGATTCCGTATGAACTAGCCAATGGCAAGAAGAACGGCTTTACTTTTCAGTTGCAGGGCACCGCTGCGGGATACACAATTTCGGCGAAACCGGACGTTTATAAAGGGACTGGCCGGAAGACCTTCTATTCCGATCAGACCCTGTTGATTCGCGAAAATTGGGGGCCCGAACCGGCCACCGCAGCTAGTCCCGCAATGAAATAAGAAGTTGGCCTCCACGAATTGGCTTCGCCAAACGTCATATGATTACAGTATGTCTATCGTGAACCAATCCAACCGGCGCCGCCCAGCCAGCAGCGGCTTTTCGTTGATGGAATTGCTGATTGTTATTGCAATTATCCTGACCATTCTGGCCGTTGCCTTACCTAAAGTAAACCAAGCCAAGATGAGCGCCAACGAGTTGAGCGTTACCAAACAGATTGGGACCATTCATACCGGGCAAGCCCAATATAATTCGCAATTTGGCAAATTTGCGATCGCTATGAGCGAGCTTGGACCACCTCCCAGCGGTGCTCCATCGGCCAGCGCCGCAGATTTAATTCCCAGCGATTTGGCAACAGGGAAGAAGAACGGCTACACATTCCAGATGCAAGGAACCCCGGGCGGATACACGATTAATGTGAATCCCGATGCCTTCGGCGGTACCGGTCGGCGGAGCTTTTATTCCGATCAAAGTCTGGTGATCCGCAACAACTGGGGTCCTGAACCAGCCACAGCTTCCAGCCCCGAAATCAAGTAACGGCTGCCGCGTATGCTGGCAATTTTCGCTCTGTGCTTTTTAAGGAACTCACGCAAAACGGAGCACCGGCGGCTGTGGATCGTCCCTGTGTTCCTTGTTCGTTTGGGGGCCGCCGGGCCCTTTGCGCTCTCAATGCAGTTACCTCAGAATCCGTCCCCCATGACGGAATCCACGAGAGAACATGGACGGCTGAAAAATCAACCCGTCAATGGTGTTCACCACACCCTTTCCGTTGGAAGCATTCTGATACCCACTGGACGGCTGGCCGTCCGCCCCCTGGCTGTCCACTTTCACGGCGAGAGCAGCTATGTGGAGGCGGGGATTCATCGTTGGCGCGAAAATGCCGCGGCGCTTTCCATTCTTGCAACTGGCGGATCCGACACCTACTCCGCCGCCATCGGCTCAGGAGAACGCTTCCGCCACTTGCTGGATGAGGCGGAACAGAAATGCAAATGTGCCTTTCGCCCGGTCTACCTTACTTCCTTCAGTGCTGGATATGGTGCCGTCCGCGAAATTCTGCGTGACCCATTAAGTGTGAAACGCGTGGGCGGAATTGTGCTGGCGGATAGTCTTCACGCCGGTTACGAAACGGGCGACAAGCCCGGCCCGATTGTTCCAGCAGATTTGGATTCCATTCTGGATTTCGCCCGTCTTGCTGCTAAAGGTACAAAAAGGATGTTGATTGCGCATTCGGAAGTATTTCCTGGAACCTATGCTTCCTCCACCGAAACCGCAGATTACATTCTGCAGAAACTAGGGTTGAAACGCAAACCGGTGCTGCGCTGGGGTGTATTCGGCATGCAGCAATTAAGCGAAGTACGCTCTGGAAACTTCCAGGTGCTGGGATATGCCGGCAACTCAGCTCCTGACCACATTGACCATTTCCATGCCATTTTCGATTGGCTGCGGAAGTTATAACTTTAAGCCGGAAATCCCTCTTGTTGACGGATCTCCATAATCTGCCCTGAGTGCCGTTCCGCATGCAGCGCGATCACTAGCATCCACTGCCCGCCGTGAAGCGTCTTGAACACAATATGTTCGGCGGTCCACAAGCGGATGTCCACAGGTACGTTCTTCAGAAATTCAATGGACCGGTCTCGAACTTCATCAAATTCCTTCATTAACATTGGGCCGGGTTTCGTTCCTTGGGGAAAATCGAAATAAGCCGGCATTTGTACCTTACGGCTTCTATCTGGAAAAAGATGAATCAGCTTCCCATCTTTGCCAGCAGCAAGGTCCAATATTCCTTGATCGGCTTGCGAACCTTCAATGGTTTGCTGAAGCAAAGCAACGATTCTGGTTTCTACATGAGTTATGTGTTCCAGGCATTGAGCAACGGACCACCCACCCTCAGACGGTACGAACCGCCATTGGTAATCGGCCAGGCCTTCGACAGCTTTTTGGACCACTCTGCGGCTCAATTCCAGCCGATCTTTCATTTCATCGCGTTGTTCAGTGGTCACGCATTACGCCTACTTTTTAGGAAAATTTGGTTCAGCCTTCACTTCAAGAATCTGAAGTGTATGGCGTTCCGAGTGTGAAGATAGCAGCAAGATCCAATGATAGGCGTCGAGTTCCTTAAACACAGGATGAGGCGTGACGTGCGCGCGCACATCGGCATCTGTTTTCTCCACCCAAGCAATGCTTTTATCCCGACGTTGCTTGAATTCGGCAAGCATTTCATCCATGGACTTCCATTTATTTGAAGGCTTAAGAACCTCTGGGGCCTGACCCTTCTTGCTGCGGTCGACGGTCATTTTAGGAAGATCCACATCGACTTTCTTGTAGACGGCTGGGTCACGCTTCACCGCTGGAGTTTTCATGACCCGATCAGAAGCAACACCAAAAATCAGCTCTTCGCTAAGGGTAATGTGTTCAGCGCACTCGGCGATGCTCCAGCGTTCTGGCGAAGCTTTGAAGCTCAGTTGCGCAGGGCTAAGTCCCGCAACAGAATCAAGGAACATTTTGCGAGTTGCGTGCAGATGGCTCATGGCCATGTCACGTTCTTGCTGCGACATCTGTTGGGCGGAAAGGGTGGAAGAGGCTAGCGCTAAAAGGATAAAGGGAATGGTCAGTTTTTTCATAAGATTTCTTCTCAATTCATTTGAGCAGGAAATAGTATGAAAGCAAAGCATCTTCACAAGAGATACGCCGGTAGATTGAAAACGGATTGCTGGAGAATGGAGATTAACAGAAGATTATTGGAATCCGTCTCAACCCACTGGGCGGAGGGAGAAGAATGGGTTGAGACGGAAACTTGCTTTAGGCCGATTGCTTGCGACGGGCAAAGCCCATTGCCGCTAAACCCAGGACCGATACAAATAACGTTGCAGGTTCTGGAGTGGGCGAACCACTTGAGGTGAGCTCCCAGGAACTGGATGGTCCATCATCGTTATTGCATGCGGGGCCAAGACACCATGCACCAGCTCCGTTCGTACTGGAGACGAACATCATCCCGCCACCAACAATTGACATGCTGGACACTCCGCCGGATAGGTCACTATTCAGCGAGCCGGAAAAGAATGCCAGATTCTGCGAAGTAACCGAAAAACTAGAAACGATGCTGGAGCTATAGTCAAAACTAACAAAATTGGCATTCGTGAAGGTATCCCCAAGCACATAGTTGTTAACAACCAGACTACCAATGCCGACGCCAACGCAATCTCCAACCCTGCACACTCCAGTGAAAGTGTAAGTGTCATTCAGTGTGGATGCACGAGCCTGTTGAGAGCCCATAGCTGCCAACACCGCAAGTCCGAAGGCAATGCTTCGAACAGTATTTTTTATCATGAACAAATCCTCGTTTCGAAAAATTAGCAGGCGTCTAGGCGTGACTGGTAGTACAAGTCCTGATCTAAACTGCTGCATGATAGATACATCGGGAATAAAGGCCTGTCGCAGTACTGGCTAGGTGTCTTTATCCCTTAGACTAAGGTACAAGCCTAAAAATGTGTCGAAGCACGATTCTCTCGCTATCACTCTTAACCGCAAGCACTTACTGTACTGCGCAGACCCCCATACTCACGGTCGTCTCAGCCGCCAGTTACACTCGTGACGCGCCACTAGCCCCAGACATGATCGTCACCGCCTTCTCGGCTGCCGTTCCTGATGTTGGACAGGCCTCAGGTTCAACCCTCCCAACCACTCTTGGCGGGTACTCCATTTTCATCCGAGGAGCTTCCGGTGCAGATATCCCAGCCAGTCTGGTGGCTATCGTCCTCGGCCAGGCAAGCTTCGTTATCCCCTCATCTCTTCCCGACGGCACAGCCACAGCGACACTACGCCGAGGCACTGAAACCATCGCCTCCGGGACCATGCGAATTGCCCGTGTCGCACCGGGAATCTTCACCGCCAATGGCTCCGGCGAAGGCCCACCGGCAGGGCAGGCCGTCTATGTTGACCGCTCAGGGAAGCAGCGCTTCACCGATCTATTTGAACGCCTGGCCGGGTCAGCCACGTTCGACCCTGCACCACAGAACATCGCTGATCTCGATGAAGATGTGTACTTGACGCTTTATGGAACAGGCTTCCGCAATGCCTCCTCCTCACGAATCAGCACTACTGCCGGTGGCCTACCCATCACCGTGCAAGCGGCACAAGCCCATAGTAGTTTTGCTGGGTTGGATCAACTAAACCTGGGGCCCTTGCCGCGAGCATTATCAGGTAAGCGCGGTATGCTGGATTTGGAAATCACTTTCGATGCCATTGCCGCCAATCGAGTGACAATTTCCCCAACCTGGCCTCCCTCCGGTAGTTGGGGCAGACGTGCTCCACTAATTGAAGAAAATTCCGAAATGGGAGTGGTTGGACTGAACGGCAAAATCTACGTCATCGGTGGCTATCCGTCAACCCGCAACACCGTTAGAACGGTGCAGGTCTACGATACGGCAACCGATTCCTGGACCTTGGCCTCACCTCTACCAACCGGCGTAAACCACTCCATGCCTGCAGCTCACAACGGCAAAGTTTATGTCATCGGCGGCCAAACAGATGCGGCTTCCGCTTACATCAACAGTCTTCAGGAATACAATCCATCCACTAACTCATGGCGTCTGCTCAGCCCCATGCCAACAGCTCGTAGCGGCGGCGCGGCAGTTTTGATTGACGGTAAGATCTACGTTGCCGGAGGCCGTCCTCCGCGCGGGTCAGACTTCGCCGTCTACGACCCCGCTACTGATAAGTGGACCACTCTAACTGACCTGCCCACGCAGCGAAATCACTTAATGGCCGCCACATTCAACGGAAAATTATATGTAATTGGTGGTCGTTTTGAAGGCGGGTTCACCAGCCAAGCAGCCGACGTTGTGGAGATCTATGAACGCTCTACAGGCCGTTGGACAAAAGGCGCACCACTTCCAAAACCGCGTGGAGGTTTGAATGCAGTATTGGCCAACGGTTGCATCCATACATTTGGAGGCGAGTTCGCCACAGGGGTTCATCCTGATCATGATGTCTACAACCCCATCACCAACATATGGACTAGTCTTCCAAACATGCCCATACCCGTTCACGGAGTAACTGGACTGCATTTTCAAGATGGGTTGATTTACTTACCGGGCGGAGGCACCATGCAAGGCGGATCATCAGGAAGTAACTTGCATCAGGTCTATCGTGTAAATATGTACTGCCAGTAGATGGTCAGGCTCTTGAGGATTGGGGCGCGCTAAGTGACGGCTTAACGTACCATCGCAACACAGCCATGCTGGCCAACATTCCAAGCAACATAGAAACTAGCATCAATCCATGATGCATCCAAACCAGACGTGGATCGCCCATCGGCCATCTGCTCATAATAAGATGCCCCAATATCATCCCTGCCTGCATTCCAATAACATCCACCAACAACGCATAACCACCCTGCCCTTCGCGGCGAGCCTCGATAATGCAGCGGGCGAAATGCCAACTCAACGGTGCCGATAGCAGCAACATCCCACCGGTCATTAGAAGAAAGCCACTCCTAGTTTGTAATAAGTGGCAAGGTGGCCCTGGCAGGAACAACGTTGGCAGTATCATGCCAAGACCACCGAAGCTTGCCATGATCAGAATCATGTCCAGGTGGGAATCCCAGCGCAGGCGGGTTAGGGAAAACATTCCGAGAATCAACAACGCGCCGAGGCCCACTCCCACGGCTGCCAACCATTGCGAGTGAATGTACAAAATGAGGAGTTGCAGCAGACCGGCCCCGATCATCCATAGTGGACTCATGCGTTCGGCTCCCAATCCATCAGATGCATGGAATAGATGATTACCGTTAAGCTGGATGCCATCATGATCAATGCAGACGCCACCGGATGCAGCAACCCAGCCGCCGCAGCAGTGATTCCCACGAAGTTGTAGGCCATCGAAAATCCAATATTCCACCGCACCACATGACGAGTTTTACGGGCAATCGCAATGGCGTTTGACAACTGACTCCAATCGCGGTGAAGAAAGATGAGTCCACTTAAATCGCGCACACAATCGGAACTGCCCGGGGCAGCGCAGGAAACGTGGCTCCAGGCCATAGCTGCGGAATCGTTCAAGCCGTCTCCAGCAAACAACACCTTCCGGCCTTGTGCGTGTAACTGCTGCATAAGTGCATGCTTTTGCGCCGGGCTTTGCCGCGAATGACGAGTAACTATGGGAATGGCGTCTGCGCGCTCCGCCGAATCACCTGTGGAAAGGATTACTTCTATGCCAAGCTTCTCGAGTGCTTGAATGGCGGGGCTAACGCCGCTTGCTTGTTTCTCAATCAAGGTGATCACCGCAGCCTGTTCCCCATTCACCTTCACCACTAGCTGATTCCCTGTGCTAGTACCTGCGAATAGCCGTTGACCGTCATCAAAATCAGCTTCAATCCCTGCGCCCGGCACCAGACGAACCTGCCGCATCGCAGTGGTTGAACGGATGGGCAAATCCCAAAGAGGGGCCAACGTTTTAGCCAACGGATGACGGCTGGCTTGCTCTGCTTCGCGCAGTAAGAAACGTAATTCAGCGACTCGATGCTGCCACGCTGGAGCAACCTCCCAACTAACAGAGTATTCATCAGGGAGTGTAAGTGTACCGGTCTTGTCGAAGACAACAGTATCGATCTCCGCAAGCCGCTCCACTGCATCGCCAGAGCTGGCCAGGATCCCCAGTTCGCGCAATCTGGCAATGGCTGTCCAAACCGCCAGAGGCGTTGCGAAGCCCAGCGCACAAGGGCATGCGATCACTGCTACTGAAAGCGCAATGAACGCCGCTTGGTCCCATTCCATGAATCGCCAATGAAGTAAAAATGTCCCAGCGGTTACTAACACAACCAAGGGCACAAACCAACGAAGCACCCGCATGGCGACTAACTGTTCCTGACCAGGGCGCGACAGTCCAGATTCAATTAACGCCCGTACTTGATCAATTTGGTTTTCACCTGCAGGCGCGGTAGCTTCAGCGTCGAAGGAGGCATCCAGCGGAAACGAACCAGCAAGAACTGTATCACCGGGGGCCTTGGCGCTCGCCAGGCTTTCCCCGGTAAGCGAAGCTTCGTGAAGATACGCTGAACCAGATGTCACGCGGCAATCTACAGGAACCATTTCGCCTGGGAAAACACGAATGGCATCGCCAGGTTGGATGGTTGAAGCTGATACGGTTTCTCCATTCAAGCGATGCGCCTGGCGATTGGCCGGGGACCAATTTTCCCAACTCTCCAGGACCCGCTGTTTGCCATAAGCACCAATCTGCCGGCCGAGTGCATAAATCACCAATAGCATGGCGGCGACGTCAGCATACCCATTTCCCTTGCCTCGAATAAAGAACAGTGCCGAGGCAGTAAGGCTGCTGACAATACCAATGAGAAAAAGCATCTCAATGGAAAGCTGCCGACGTTTCAAAGCACGCCATGTAGCCGTCAGGAACTCACCACTTAGCAGTAAGAAGACGGGAAAGGTGACAAACAGAATTGTGAGTTCCAGCGAGAATCGTTCTTGAGGAGTTACATCGGAGCCGTTCAAGGCAACGCTGAACACCATGCCGTTCATTGCCAGAAAAGCACCACCACCAATGCGCCACCATAGTGAAGCTGGGGCTTCTTCCAAGCAGGAACAAGCCAGCAATTCGGCTTGCTCCTTGCGTTTAGAAGATATGTCGATCAGCATGAAACTACTTTGCCGGCGCTGTGGCCGCAGGTGCTGGAGCTGCCACAAGAGGGGGTTTCGATGCCGCGAACTCGGCAAGCGTCGCCGCCTTCCATCCGCCCTTATCTGCAACTTCTTTGCGAACCGCTGCTACGAATTCCGTTGAAACTCCATCAGCCTTGTTTCCCCAAGTGGCACGAATGTAAGTAAGCACCGCAGCGATTTCTTCATCCTCGCGATGTTTCCAGTTCGGCATTTCGGAATTGTAAGTTTGCCCCTTCACTACAAACTCGCCTGTAATTCCGTTGAGTAAGATAGCAGCCAGCCTTCGCTTGTCCCCAAGTACGTATTCAGAGCCGGCCAGAGGCGGATAACTGCCCGGGACCCCCAGCCCTGATTCCTGATGGCACTGCATGCAAGGTCCAAAAACTTCCTTACCAAGCACCATCGGATTTTGAGGTGGCGCAACTGGTCGCGGTCCGCCAGCGGAGCGTTCCGCCAATCCGTTGCCAGAGAATTCGCCAATGAAATAGCCCATATACCAGCCACCGAATAGCAGCCAGAAAAAGCAGAGAACCAGATAAGAAACCGGAGTTGGAGAAATGCCATCACGAGGCTCGGAGGCTTCCCGCATGGCAGCGGCATGCAGCGTGAAGATTGGATCTTCAATTGGAGGCTTCAGTTCGCTCATTGATTTGCCTCCGGAAATGCGTACGATTGGTTTAACCGTTTAAGAAACACAATTAAAGCATGACCTCGCTCAGTAGGAATAATGTGAGTTACTCCGGCAGCCGCTCCTGCTGGTACTTTGACAGCAGTATCCGGCAACTTACGGGGCTCCTTCACTTCCTCAAACAAGTAATCGAACCGCGGCATTACTGACCCCGGTGAAGTTATTTGCGGATTGTAGAGATGCAACGCATGCCAATCGCTGGAAGGCTGCCGCGCTCCTATACTTGCCAGGTCCGGCCCTGTGCGCATGGTTCCAAGCTGATGTGGCCGGTCGTACAAATAGTCACGAGGAACTGACCGCCGGGTGCCCCATCCGCGCCGGATATCAGCACCGTAGCCTTTCATTCGAACTTGCTGCGTATGGCAATAGATACAGCCCTGATCAATGTAGACCCCTCGTCCCACTGCAGCTTCACCTGCGTAGGGTGCCGGGTATTGCAGTCCATCGGTTTTCATCACCGGCTTCAATTCCTGAAATTGCCAGTTAGGGATAATTACCAAGCCAGTAACTGAGGAAGCAATCGTAAGGAAGATTCCAAGAATCAACAGAAGTGTCTTGTTCATGCTTGGCCTCCATCCAGTACCTGTTTCTGCGCAAGCTCCTTTTCTTTATCCAGGACATCCTGCCAGTTCCGCTCGGAGGTAAACAACGTTGGCGTTGAGTAAGTGAATGTATGTTTCCTCAACATGCGCCCGAAGTTAATCAGGAATGCAATCGTGCCAGTAAGTAGAATCAAGCCCGCCAAGGTACGTAACATCAGAAACGGTACAGTGAACCGTACAATGTTGAGAAATGGAATAGAGGGGTCGTTCATCATCAGGCCTTGCCGAATTCCAGCAAAGCACATGGCTGCCACATACAGCAGCATCCCGAAGAAAGTGCACCAGAAATGGATGCGGATCAACCGTGCACTGCTCCATTCCTGATTCGTTAGCCGGGGCATGGCGTAATACATCATGGCGAACATTAGCGGGGCGAAAAATCCGTACATGCCAAAGTGAACGTGGCCAATGGTGTAATGCGTGAAGTGCGTCACCTCCTGATGGCTGCGCAATGCTTCCAGCGATCCCTGGAAACTCGACAGCGTATAGACCATCGATCCCATCACGGCAAAACGCAGTGTGGGGCTGGTCTTTAAATGATGGAAACTGCCCACCATGGTCATATGGTGATTGATGCCGATGGTGATCACTGGGATGAACATCATCAAGCTGCCCACAACGCCCAGTGTAATAGTCCACGCCGGTAACGGGCCGCCGGTCAAATGGTGCGTGCCAGCCCAGTTATAGAAAATAGCGTTGGACCAGAATCCAAGCAAAGACAAATGGTAACTGTGAATTGGTTTGCCAATCACTTTCGGAATCAAGTAGTAAGCCGCCGCAATTCCCGTAGGAGTCGCAAACAGCCCAACCACATTGTGCCCGTACCACCAGTTAGCAATTGCCTGGGCTACTCCATCAACTGCTCCAAGATTGGTGCAAGCCTCAGCCGATAGGATCAAGATGGGAAACCATACAGTAACTGCCATCAAATACCACTGCGATACGTAAGTGTGTTGCGTGGCTTTCTTGTAGTACATGGTGAAATTTGCAATCACGATGAAGACATAAGGAATCACCAGAAATGGCACCGCGTAGAGTGGAAATTCCAGCGTTTCAACTCCTGTGGATTGGCCCATTAGAATGCCCGTAACTCCCACCGCGATCCCAATGTTGAAAATGACGCAGCCCACCATTAGCAGTTCGCGAAAGGGGATCCGAATTTGGCATAGCCGTGCTTGCAACCATAGCAACGTGCCTGATGCAGCCAGTCCGCCGAATCCGTAAATGGCCGTGTCCCAATGCACTGGTCGTATGCGGCCAAACGTCAACCATTCAATGCCACCAAGAAATTCAGGGTTGTGCAGTTTGATGGAGCTGATCAGCCCCGCCAGAGTAGCAAATGTGAGCCAGAAGAGACTGGTGCTCCAGTAAAGAACGATCACCGGGCGGCTGTAAGTATCAACCTCGATCCGCGCTTCCAGTTCTGGCCTTCGTGTTGGTGATTCCGTCATGCTCGTTCTCCCGGGAAGTGGTCGGTGACAAGCCCAATTGGCTCCTCAGCGTCAAAAATCATTTTCGCGGCATCGCGCGGATTCTTGAATTCACCCCGCCGGATGGCCCAGGCGAGCAGCCAGACCATTGTGATGCCTGCTATAAGTGCGAATCCCCATATGAATACAAAAACAAAGAACACGGAGAGTAACCTTCCTTTCTTGACCTCAATCCTGCCACCACGGTTTGGGTTACTTCACCCACTGGTTAGTGGGGTTTAGTGAGTTATGGCCCAAAATATGAGGTTGAACTGGGTCAACGACAGGGAGAACTGCACGTGAGCCGCCAAATCTCTTCACTTTCAGAATCGCCAAATCTCTCCCGGACGGTGACAAGTCCAAAGCTGCTTCGGGGAAGTGTGGGTCTGTACCGAGGGGGAGTCTGGCCGCTTCGCCTACCCGCCCATTGCGTTGTGCGCTTTTGTGGGTTCTTCAGTCTGTGCAATTGCTGGTTGGGCAAGCGGCGAGATGGGGGGTAATGCAGCATAGAGGACGCTGTGCGGGTTGAGAACGCGGGTTTCGCGGGGGAGAGGACTGTGGAGCGAGGCCAACCCATTTAGCTTCGTTCCAACGGGTGTTTCAACTGTTTCATTTTCAGAGGATTCGTTTGGGACTGCTTGGTCCTCCGGTAGCTTCGCTTCAACGGGTTCGATTTGCGGTTCTAAGTCTTGTTGCGGTTGGCGGTTAGGTGGTTCAGGGGCAATGGGTGGGAACAGTTGGCGCATGGTAAGAAGCTGCTGCGTTAGTTTTTCATATTGAGACATTAACCGGCGGCCTTGACGGGCGATTTGGTTGAGTGCGTCACCATGCTCATGGAGGGCTACGACGGCGAGGGCGTAGAGGGCGCTGGGACTAATGGATTCGAACTCCAAGCAGAGGACGGGGTTCATGCGCTGCATTTGGATGTTGATCAAGTTGGATTCGGCTGGGGCTTGTCGGCGGAGACGCCAAAGAGTTGTGACCATTTCGAAGACGAAGGTCTCTTCGATGGGGTTGGTGGGTTTCCAGGTATCGAGGTGGGTGTCCATGAGAAGTTGGAACTGAGGGAGTTCTTCGCCAGGGAGGATGAATTCCTGGACGTAGGCAGCGTGGGTGACTGAGTTGAAGGCAGAACTGCGTTTGCCTTCGGGAGTCTTGGGTCCTGTGGATTTCAGCGCGTTGAGGCGTGAGGTTTGTTTGCGTTTATCGTCTGTTCTCATGTTAATTACAGGATACCAGACGGGTCAAAGGAATCTAGGGTTAAGTGCTTTAGAATCCTAGTGAAATGCGTTGTGACGCTCACTCTTGAAAGTTGGGAAAACTGAACTAGCCCCCCGGTTAATCAGCCGATCGGTCCAAACCGCCGGTCAGCATGAACTGGCCTTTTCATCCGGTCACGCGATAGGCCCATTCGGATACTACGCAACGAGGGTTTCGAGGCATTCCTTTATATGTGGCTTTTATGCGCCGACAATCTCTTGAATTGTGCCAAGCTGGCTTGCCTCCCCTTCTGATCGGGGCGGACTCCTTCACCACTATGATTATGACCGCAGGAGGTCTAGCCGTTCTAGTAACAATCCCTTTCTGATCGGGGCGGCCTCCTTCACTAAATGGAGGAGGCGGAAAGTGACAACACTTATTTGGTTCGTAACAATCCACTTCTGATCGGGGCGGACTCCTTCACGTAACGACCGGGGCGCTTGCCCTAGCGTCAAGCAGTAACAATCCCCTTCTGATCGGGGCGGACTCCTTCACCGCTAAAATTGATCCCGAGGATCGAGTTACATGCGACATAGAAGTAACAATCCCCTTCTGATCGGGGCGGACTCCTTCACGTCACACGGAATGGGCGTAAGGCACGCATGGTCCAGTAACAATCCCCTTCTGATCGGGGCGGACTCCTTCACCCTGGGTGGTGTTTCCCTAAAGAACGGGGCAGTATCAGGTAACAATCCCCTTCTGATCGGGGCGGACTCCTTCACGGCGTGAAGCTGGGCAACGACGTGACGCTGGGCAACGTAACAATCCCCTTCTGATCGGGGCGGACTCCTTCACAGGGCAGGAGGATGAACCATGTGGCTGAAACCGCAACCTGTAACAATCCCCTTCTGATCGGGG